>QXYA01000019.1 GCA_009887135.1 Candidatus Poseidoniales archaeon | reverse complement strand
ATTTTAAGGGAGTTGAGAGAGGGATGCTTCATAAAGTGGGTGGATGTCCGTAAAATAGGCGAACGCTATGGCTGAAGACGTATTGTATATTGGAATTGACTTGGGGACTTTCCGCTCCGTAATGGTTTCATCAGGAAATCACGAAGAAGAAGAACTCACTGTAATTGGAACACCAAAAGATCCAATTGCTCGAAACTTTTTGAAGAGAGATGTTCTCTTTGGAGAAGAAGCACTCAAGAACAGATTGGCTCTCAATCTATTCAGACCTCTTGAACTTGGTGTCATCAAAGATACAAAAGAAGATAGAGAATTCATTGCTCACTTCATTACCCACCTTATTGGGCTATCCGATCCTGAAGACCACGACCGTGTTGTCGCAGTTATTGGAGCACCAGCTGAAGCAAGCCACGTTGACAAGACCGCAATCTTCGATGCTGCTGCAGGATCAGTTAACGCTGCTATGATTATTTCAGAGCCGTTCGCTGTTGCATATGCTCTTGACATGATTGAACACACACTTGTTATCGATATTGGAGCAGGTACAACTGACCTTTGCCGTGTTTACGGAACTATTCCAGGACCTGGTGACCAAATGCACACAGGATACGCAGGAGACTACGTTGACGCTCAAATCATCAAGGAAGTTCAATCCAAGTACAATGGTGCTCAAATCACCAAGGATATGGCTCGCAGATGGAAGGAACAATACTCCTTTGTTTCCACATCCACTCCTGATGGCCCGATTATGGTAGATTTCTCTATTGAAGGAAAGGCAATGAATCTGGACATCACTGATTGCATGCAACGTGCTTGTGAATCAATCGTTGAACCAATCGTTGAGAACGTCAAGAAACTTATCGCTGCCTCCAACCCGGAATACCACAACGAGTTCCGCCGAAATATGGTTCTCGCTGGTGGCGGATCAGGAATTCGTGGACTCGGTGCTCTCATCGAACGCCGACTCTCAGACATGGGCGATGTCAACGTACACGTTGTCGATGACCCAGTCAAACTCGGTGCAATGGGTGGCCTCAGACTCGCTATGGAAGTTCCAGAAGAGATGTGGAAGAACCTAACACTGGCTTCAACATGATTGTGGTCTAGATGAAGAAAGGCCTCGTTATTGGTGGCAGTATTCTATCTGGCGTATGCATAATAGTCGCTTTGATTAGTCTCTTTGCAGCCATTGGTTTCGAACCTGAATCAGATAACATTCTTCACGATACAAGAACAGATGGGACAACATACACCTTTGAAGAAGGTGATTCGTTTGTTTTGCAAGTATATGCAGTAGGACAAGTTGATTGTAACGATTTTTCACTCTCAGTCCTTGGACCAGGTGATGAAAACTATGAGTACTATAAGCCCGATTGTGATGAAACATTTGATACCAATGAATACACCTATCTTGGAGATTTATCGATTTCAGAAACTGGGACATACCAAATCGAATCAACTGGAGATATTGTAATTACAAATGCGAATAGCATAGGGATTGGTGGAATTGTCTCAATGGTTAGTTGTGGCTGTTGTTTCATCGGCTTAATATTACTAATCGTCGGTCTTGTAACTGGAAAATCTAAGCCACAGGTGGTGATGGTTCAACCAGATGGATCTTTAGTTGCAGTACAAGGACAAGTTGTTCCACAATCAATGGGTGGTCAGGTCATCAGTCAACCACAACAAGTTGTAGTTCAGCCCCAGCAATCTGTCGCTCAACCGCAAGAGACAACTGTTGAAGAGTATAGTTTTGAGCAAAAAAACGAATGGCAGTAGATTCCTATGTGGACAAAAGAGACCAAAGTGGTCATCTTAACAGGTGCTGGTATCAGTGCAGAATCAGGTATTCGGACCTTCAGAGCATCAGATGGATTATGGGAAGAACACAGAATCGAAGATGTAGCTACACCGATGGGATGGGAACGTAATCCCCAACTTGTTTGGGACTTTTATCAAGAACGACGAAGACAGTTGTTTGAGGTTGGACCTAATCCAGGTCATGTAGCTCTTACAAAACTTGAAGAATATCTCGATGAGATGCTACTGGTTACACAAAATGTTGACAATCTTCATGATCGTGCTGGTTCAAAAAACCTCATCCACATCCATGGTGAACTTGAGAAATTACGTTGTGAAGAATGTGATTATGTTGGAATCATGATGGAAGATCACGATCTCACGTCATCGTTCGTATCTTGCCCAGAATGCTCGAATGCAGTCATGCGCCCTCACATTGTTTGGTTTCATGAAATGCCTATGCGAATGTCAGAAATTGAAAAGGCGTTGAATCAATGTGATGTATTCATCGCCATTGGAACAAGTGGTCATGTGTACCCTGCTGCTGGTTTTCTAGCCTCAGCAAAACAACAAGGCTCACATTGCATTGGAATCAACCTAGACCCACCATTAAATTTCGATCTCTTTGATGAATTCCATCAAGGTAAAGCGGGAGAAATTCTGCCTGAACTTGTTCATCAATGGATTAATACCGAGCAACCATAGGGATGATTATTATGTCAGAAACACTGGTTACAGGAGTCATCATATTTTTGATAATTGCAGTCAGAGGTTTCCAATTTTGGAAACGATATGGTCATGATCATGGAGAATTAAAGAGTATTGTTTCAACTATTGAAAAAGGATACAAAGCTAACAAGAGAGTCTTTGGAAGCAAGCCCCTTAATGTAAGATCTGTAATCAATAACCATGAAGAATCTTGGAAATTGAAATCTACAATGGATGTCATGAAAATATTGGAATCACAACATCCATGCGATGGCATCGTTTATTTTGAGGATTCGAATAAGGATGGAATTCATTTGGTGTTCACAATCACAGAGCACAACAATAACGAAATCATGAATATTTCTGCCATGAATGGAACTTCAGTTATTTCAGAAGGCGAATTCAACATGGATCATGAATCGCCGACTGGTGTCTTTAGAATCATAAATGCTCTTTTGGAAGAGCGTACCAAGAAAGAAGAACTTGATGATTTGTTTAAAAATTGACTTATTCTTCTTCCCAACCATGACGAGAGGCGAGATCTCTACTTACAAGCGGATTCTTACAGTGTGGGCAAGTGTCTGCAGGTGATAGAAGATCTGGACGGATAGCGAGAACTGCCATACAGTTTGGACATGCTGCAAGCATCTCTCCATCCATTAGATTCGCTTCTGGTGTAGAGACAAATGTATGATATCCCTGTTTGTATAATGGAGAAAAGTGGTATCGCATTCTGTTAAATGAGCTGTATGATGCGTAACCCATGATCAGTAGGAAGAGAATTGAACCAACTGATCCCATAATCACGTAGTAGAGATTGAGAATGAAGAGTAACAAAAACAGCAACGATGCCAGCGTCAAGATAATCGCACCAGGCCA
Source organism: Candidatus Poseidoniales archaeon (assembly GCA_009887135.1). GTDB lineage: Archaea > Thermoplasmatota > Poseidoniia > Poseidoniales > Poseidoniaceae > MGIIa-L2. The sequence goes on along the minus strand of QXYA01000019.1, from coordinate 3,026 downwards.
ATATGCCCAAGATTTTCTTGAACGATAAGAAAACCATGTCGAAGTTGTCGCAAACAGGGGAATCGCCCAAATTAAATGGGATAGTTGTCCCAAAAATACCTCTGAAACGCTGGCCAGGTCATATGCAATCAAAACAATAATCAGGCTATCGATTGCTAAAACCAAAGAAGTGCTGCGATGCGTTTGAGTAAATAGGGTGGAAAGGGTCATTGAAGCCTGTTGACCACCTGAACCTGCAAGAACAATGTCCTCACTTCGGTCCCCTGCCATACTGTGTGCTGCAAGTTCCCAAACAAGAATGCTTGTGTCGTACGAAGAAGTCATGATAGACAAGCGTCTCGCAGGTACATGACCGTCGGAGATACCGGTGTTGAAATGAAAGGTGCTAGCCTTTCAGGACATCGAATCATTGTTGGGGTCACAGGAGGGATTGCAGCTGTTGATACAGTTCGTCTGCTTCGAGAGTTACGAAGGCATGGAGCAGACCTTTTGGTGATCATGACCGAATCTGCTCAGCGTGTCATCACACCACTCGCCGTTGAATGGGCGAGCCAATGTGAGGTGATTACCGATTGGAATGGGGATATGCAGCAACTCGAAGATGCTGATGCTATACTTGTCGCTCCTGCGACAAGGAATACAATTGCTGCACATCTCCATGGAATGCAACAAGGACCGCTCTTGATGGCTCTGAGTGCTGCTCGTTCTCGTAATACTCATGTTTTGATGGTACCGAGTATGCATGGTGATTTAGCCTCAGACCCAGTTACTGACGACATTGTGGAACGACTTCGTGATGAAGGAATCGATGTCATGTGGGGAGATTTAGAAGAGGGTAAAAGAAAAACGCCAGATCATCATCATATTGTTGCACGGTTTGCTCATGGTATAAATTCACAGAAAAAGAACAGGAAAAGTGTTGTAGTCACCTTAGGAGGTACATACTCACCAATTGATGATGTACGTGGCATTCAAAACACAAGCTCTGGAAAGACAGGTTACCTGATTGCAGACGATATGTATCGACATGGTCATGACATCACTTGTGTTGTTGGTAAAACATCTGTGCAAATGCCTCAATGGCTACCTCTCTGCATTTCAGCTCCACAACCTCAAACAATGCTCAAGGAATTAATGGCTATTGCAAACGATAACATCGATGCTTGGGTTCACACAGCAGCAGTACTCGATTACGTTGTTGAGACTCCTGCAAATGGAAAACTTGCCAGCCAACAGGGTCCTCTTGATATTACACTCGTTGAAGGCGACAAGCATATTCTAGAATTGAAGTCCAAAACAGCCGGATCGACTCGAATTGGTTTCAAGTTAGAATCAGGCGTTAAGCAGCGTGATCTTATTCACAGAGCTGTAGCTCAAATCGAACATTCGGGAATGACTGCTGTTGTAGCAAATCGATTGGAAGATCTACATGACCCTTCAAAGCCGAGAGGATATCTCGTGGATAAACAAGGAAGTCACTTTGTGCTTGAAAATGAATTGAACCTTTGTGATGCTCTTCGGACGATTATTGAACGAGGAGATTAATGTGCGCTATTTTGCACTTGTAGGCCATCGGGCTATGAGCAAAGGTAAACTTCCTTTGAATGATTTAGCCGGTGGTGCTGGACGTATGGATGTCCTTATTCGAGGATTAATGGCTGGATTATTGAAATCTCATGGGATTCGAGAAGATGTAGAAGTTATCCTTCATCTTCAAGGTGGACCTGGACCTCACCGTCGTTTGAAGTTTATTGGTTCTGAATTGAGAGGATTCCATGCAGAAGAGCGAAGTGTTGCTGGATTGATTGCGAAATCCATCAAAGAGCCTATGCCTGCTATTGGACAATGGGTCGAAAGAAGCCCTGGTGTCTATGATGGGGGAGGTACTCTCCAGCGTACGCTGAAGGAGTGGAAAGATACACCATTGATTCGTCTCGATGCTGATGCGGAACGATTGTGGAATGAGGAGGCAAGATTACCATCACATTCGAACTCGAATTCTGCTGATGTTGCCTTCATTCTCTCAGATGATTTGCCATTAGAAATTGAAGATGGCCTCCCCAGATCATTAGGTTCAACATGGCTTCAGGGACATCTTGCCATCGGCTTGTGCCATTTCTTATTGGATGAAAATGTAGAACTCAACCTCTAAGCCATAGAGGGAAGCCATCAGTTCCTTGTTCAAGTGCATGTGATAGAAGTTCATCATCCAAAGCTAACGGATGTGTCTGAGGCCAGTTAGCAAGTGAGGATATACTTGCAAAGTCTTTAGCGACAGAATCACAATCGCCTTTATGGACGGGTTCAGTATCAATATATGCAGCACCGATGGTAAAACGTGCCTCAACTGTACCGTCGTCATCTCCAAATTGCACAGCATCCCTATACCATCTCATGCCCAATCGAGTGGTTTGGAATTCTTCATTCCAAGTCGGTGGGACATTGATATTCAGCATTAATTCACCATGTTGAAAGGCATGGAGAAGCATCTCCATAGCCTCTTTGTTGTTCCTTGAAGAAGCGGCGTTAGGCCATTTGGAGACATGAAAAGCATCTGCATCAATATGAGGGCGGCAAAGACTCTGGGGGATTATTGGTAGAAGATCAAGGGCACGTTCAACCAATTGAACAGACCCCTCAATACCTCGTTCCATTCCTTCAAGTTCGAAGGATGTAAAGGAACATGCAATTGCAGGCATGCCATATAATCCCGCTTCTCTTGCAGCCCCCATCGTCCCACTGTGATATGAATCCTGAGAGAGATTTGGTCCTAAATTTACACCGGATACAACCAGTGAAGGAACGATTCCTGGCAAGACCCTCTCTAAGCCACCATCAAGGGCTACAATCATTGTATCACATGGAGTACCATCGAGAGAAAACAGATGACATCCTACAGAGGCATCTAAATTCCAATCTGCAATGAGATCGTCTCTGTTGTGCAAATCCATTGGTTTACCGAGATTAATTTGCATGCTACATGCTGATTTATTCGTCGATGGAGCAAAAGCAATGATTGCAATCCC
>QXYA01000018.1 GCA_009887135.1 Candidatus Poseidoniales archaeon | reverse complement strand
GAAATTCTGATGGGAGAAGATGTCCCTGATCGAAGGGCGTTTATCGAACGCCACGCAAAGGAGGTGACCAACCTTGACATCTGAAGATGAAACTATTGAACAAGAAAGCGGCGATACTGTCGAAACTGGTACCGTACTCAATCGATCTCTGAATGAAGAAATGAAAACCTCATACATTAATTATGCAATGTCTGTTATTATCGGTCGAGCACTCCCTGATGCTCGTGACGGATTGAAACCAGTACATCGAAGAGTGTTGTATGGTATGCATGAAGGCGGACACACCTCAGAAAAGAAATTCAGTAAATCAGCGCGTTCTGTTGGTGAAGTCATGGGTAAATATCACCCTCACGGAGACCAGTCGATCTATGACACAATGGTACGTATGGCTCAAGAGTTTTCTCTGAGATATCCTCTTGTCGATGGGCAAGGTAATTTTGGATCAATTGACGGAGACCCGCCTGCTGCAATGCGATATACAGAGAGTCGTCTTGATAAGATATCAAAACACATGCTCGAAGACATCGAGAAAAAAACCGTTGACTTCCAACCAAACTTCGATGATTCCGAGATGGAACCATCTGTTCTACCTGCACGTTTACCAAATCTGCTTCTCAATGGCAGCGACGGTATTGCAGTTGGTATGGCAACGCGTATCCCACCTCACAATCTCACAGAAGTTGCAGGCGCCATCCGGTTGCATGTTGACCATATCCTTGAGGAGGGACTTGAGAATTCAGGTATGCCGAATATCTCTATAGACGAATACATGGAGCACGTAAAAGGTCCTGATTTCCCCACTGGCGCAACCATTCACGGTATCGATGGTATTCTGGACATGTACTCCACTGGAAAGGGTAAATTCCATGTCCGCTCTAAGTGTGACGTCTATGACGATTCTAATGGAAAGAAAATTGTCATTCATGAAATTCCTTATCAGGTCAAAAAAGCCGATATGCTGATCCATATCGCAGAATTGGTGACAAAAGGAAGTATTGCTGGAATCCGTGACATCCGAGATGAATCATCGAAGGAAGGAATTCGAGTCGTCATTGAAGTAAAGAATAACGCAGATCCGCATGCTGTTCTTAACCAACTCTTCAAGTCAAGTCGTTTACAAGAATCATATTCTGCAAACATGATGGGTATCCTGGACGGTAGGCCAGTCCTCCTTACTCTCCCAGTTATGCTGCATACTTACGTTGAGCACAGAGAATCTGTGATTGAGCGAAGAGCACAATTTGAACTTGAAAAAGCAGAAGCACGAGCGCATATCCTTGAGGGTCTTGTGAAGGCCCAAGACCGAATTGATGATGTCATTGCAGTTGGAAAAGCAAGCTCAAGCCGTGAGCAATTTGAAGCCGTTCTAAAAGGAACAGAGACGATGCCTGGAATCGCAGCCTTTGATTTCACTGAACCTCAAGCAAAAGCAATCGCAGAACGACGATTGTATCAATTGAGCAGACTCGATGTTGAGAAGGTAACCAATGAATACAATGAGTTGAAACTTAAAATTGCAGATCTCCAAGACATTATTTCATCAAAGGCTCGTCGTCTCGAGATTCTTATTCAAGAATTGAATGAGATGGTTGAAAAGCATGGAGATGAACGCCGTTCGGAAATCGATAAGATGCCATTGTCAATGGACCGAGAAGATTTGATCGAGGAAAGAGCAATCGTGATTTCGCTATCAGAGGACAATTACATCCGCCATTTGCCTGTTGAGTCTTTCAGAGTGCAAAATCGTGGTGGAAAGGGTCTGAAAGGTGTAACGACCAAAGACGAGGATTTCCCTAAATCTATTCTCACATGTTTCAGTAAAGACCGTTTGTTGATTTTCACTGATCAAGGAAGAGTGTATGGCCTAAAAGCTTGGGAGACTCCAATGGGAAGCCGCTTAAGTCGTGGAAGCCATATTCGTAACATCATTGAACGTATTCGTGATGACGAACGTGTCGTCACTATCTTGCCTATCTCCAAGGAACTTCAGGAAAACCCAGAAGGGCACTATCTGATATTTGCAACCCATATGGGTGTTGTCAAGCGCTCCAAACTTGCTGATTATACCCGCATCAATCGAAATGGAAAGTATGCTTTGAATTTCAAGACCGAATCAGACACACTTGTTTCAGTTCGCGCAATTACGGACGAAGACCACGTTGTCCTCGTCTCAAAGAAAGGACGAGCATGCCGATTCAAACCTGGTGAATTCAAATTGAAGACCGACCCAGAAACTGGAATCGAGCGTAAAGCATGGACCGTCAAGGTTCAGGGCAGGGTCAGTATGGGTGTTAATGGAATGAATCTCAAAAAGGATGATTCTGTTGTTGGAATGATTGCAAGTTCAAATGAAGAAACCTTTGTCCTTACACTTTCAAAATATGGTATGGCGAAAAGAAGTCGTCTTGGAGATGGTGAAATGCACGATCTTCTCGATGAAAATGGTGCGCTTGTAATCGATGATAAGACTGGGAAGGGTAAGCAATATCGAGACGGCTATCGTAAAACAAGCCGTGGTGCTGGTGGTGTACAAACCATGAAGCTCGATAATGAAAACGGCGACGAAATCGTTCGAGTCCATACGATTCCAGATGAACATGATCAACTCTTCCTCCTTACTGGAAAGGGTATGATGATCCGAGTAAAGGCCAGTCAAACGAAGGAAACTTCTGGAAAGGCAACGAAAGGGACTCGCGTTATGGAATTGAGGAATAAGAACAAAGCCGGATTCACTGATGAAATCATTTTCTCTGCCCATCTGCCTGCTGATCTAGTTGAAGATGAGGACGAATTTGAAGCCATGGATACTGATGGTGATGGCGTAGTAAGTCGTGAGGAATTTGAAGCCGCTCAGGCATCAAAATCTGACCCAACTCTTGAAGAAGAGTGAAATGGTCCAATCGACGCCTTCAAACATGATTCATGTCTGAGGCTGTTTGTACCGGAT
>QXYA01000174.1 GCA_009887135.1 Candidatus Poseidoniales archaeon | reverse complement strand
TTGGGCTCCTTCAGTTACTTTGAGTGAGTCTAATTTCTTGCCCGCTGGAATGAGTCTTGCATCATAAGAGGCAACAGCATCATTGTAAGCACCAACGACAGTATTGAGGTTTTTACCCATCTTTGCTAAATCATGGCTAAACTTGGCTGCTCGACCATAGAATTCACGTGCTTGAGCATGAATCTCCTTTGCATTTTCAGCCATTGATTGCTGCTGCCAATACAAACCAACTGTTCGCAATAGGGCGAGGAGAGTAACTGGGGTTACAATCAACACATGTTTGTTGAAGGCGTATTCTTGAAGGCTTGGTTCATATTCAAATGCTGTAGAGAGGATAGGTTCTGCAGGGATGAACATCACGGTAAAATCAGTTCCATCCATAAGTCTTGGATAATCTCTGTTGGCGAGATCATTGACATGCTTTTTGACATCATTGGCGTGTTGTTTCATTTTAATGGCTCTCGCATCCCCGTCCTCGAGATCAAGACCATCCCAATATGCCGCTAACGGTACTTTGGAATCTACAGGGACATGCCCTCCATTCGGTATCTTCGCCAAGAGATCAACTCTTGCCCCACCAGCCCCCGATTTCAACGTGACTTCGATGTCGAAGTCACAATGTTCCAGCATCCCTGCAGCCTCTGCAATGTTCTTTAGGGCTACTTGTCCCCAATTTCCTCTTGCTTTGACAGAACCCCTCAGTGCAGTTGATAATTTGACATTTGTATCTCGCAAACTCGTTGTTTGTTCTTGCAATCCTTCAACCATGCGCTTGATTCCATGGTAAGCTCCTTCTCTGTTCTTCTCCATTTCAGTCGTTGCCTTTTCCAACTTCTCGAGATGATCCTTGATAGGAGATACAAGCAGTTCCACCTCTTTTTTGCGTGCGTCATAGTCCTTTCCTGCTTCGGATTGAACCTTTCCTAATCGCTCTTCAGCAAGTCTGAGAAAATCTTCTGAATTTTGTCGAGCAACATTCGCAGCTACACTTTCCATCTCAGCCACGAGGGTCTGTTTATTGCCAAGTGCTGCTTGTGTTTCTGCTTCGGCAAGAACAAGTTGAGTTGAGAATTTTATCTTAGCAAGAAGCCAACCTATTCCAAGGCCAAGGAGGCTTCCAATGAGTACTAATCCGATGGTTAGCAGTTCTGACATGAAAAGGACTTCTGCCGAGAGTTCATTAAGACGTCGATTTTGGAAGCCCCTTGATTATGCTCGATTCGGTACTTCAGTCTCTGCTAAGTTCATAAGCCGTCGAAGGCCGAGGATATTGTAGGGATGCCTCATATGTTGAACATCACAGCCCGTCAAGAACTGATAACTAAGATACTCGATACGCTCATGATCGTAATCGAAGATGCCAGGTTTGATTTTGCAGAAGATGGCCTAACGGTACGAGTTGTCGATTCATCGCACGTTGCAATGATCAAATTGACCGTGGATGCAGCAGCTTTTGACGGATGGGAACTCGATTCTAAGCAAATCGGATTAGAGATGAAGAAAATCCGAGAAGTAACTTCTTTAGGTTCCGTCGGCGAACTCATTGAAATGACACACCAAGAGGGTGGGGATTTCACAATGAGTCTCGGTAAGATCGTGCGTAACCTACGCCCTCTCGATAATTCAACAATGGCTTCACCACCATCATTACCTAAACTCGACCTTCCTTGCAAAGTTGTCATGAATGGTTCAGAACTTGGACAAGCTCTCAAAGCGGCAAAGCAAGTTGGAGACCTAGTCAACTTCAGTATTGATGAATCTTCGTTTAAAGTACATGTTCGAAACAGTACGGACTCCGTCGACATCTCCTTCGATAAGGATGAAGTCGAAGAATTAGTTTGTAGTGGAGCCGCTCGAAGCCAATACAGCCTAACTTACCTCGAGCCACTCTCTCGACGCTTCGGCCCTCAAGACAGTGTTACAATTCAATTCGGAGAGAACTTCCCACTAGCAATGAATTTCTCATTCGAAGACGGTGCTGCAGAAGTCGATTACTTCCTTGCACCACGTGTTGAAAGCGATTACTGATTCAGTATTCTCTCCAACCATGACCACAATCTTTGCATGTTAGCATTCTTGTTTCTGGTTCATCAGATGATCGAGTTTGTTCAAGATAAAAGTAGACTTCTGTACAATCGCATTTTGGACACAGGTAGGATTCTGTAGATAAGACTCCTTTCCTCTGGTCTGAGTCTTTAATAATATCATATTCTCTCTTTTCTGCCTTTGTTGTTGTTTTAGTCTTCGAGAGATCGATTTCTTTACCCTGGACCTTCATTTTCACATTTGCAGGTCCTGTGTAACCACATTTGTAGTTAGTACATGTGATGTCCCCAGAAGGACTTGGGAATGAGAGCGTACCGCAATTCGGGCAAAACATGACTTGCCATCTACCTTCATCATTTAATCATAATGGTTGGGTCTTAGCAGATTGTATTTTATTCAATGAATAGAATCGTTTCCCAATAGGCAACAACAAGGTTGAATTTGAAGACACCTTCCCATGGGGTATGTGGCTCTGGTATTCTTGGCAATCTGCAGCCGTCGTAAACGAAAATGGTGACTTTCTTGACATCGAAGTAAACGACGGAAATTTTTCAGTTCAAGGTGCTAAAGAGCGCCTGCAGTTAGTGGCTAAGGGGCAATTACCTCCAGAAGCTCAACTTCTTCTCGAGAGGTTTCCAGAAGCAAAGCCCACACCCCATGGTTCAGAGAATCTCCCCGACGCAAACTATCCTTTACCAACAGACGAACAGCAAATGTCTGCTGATACAGCTGCTTTGTCGATTGCAGAAGAAGGCGTGGCGATGTCTGCTGGTGACCCCGACCGTCGACTTGAACATCTTTTGCGGGCGAGTGATGAACTTCGAACACTTCATCTTACAATGGAAGCACGACTTGTTGAGTGGGTTGGACTCTTCCTACCTAGCGCTCGCTTCGAAGGAGATAGAAGTGGTCTTGCAAAGTCGATGGTGGAATTAACATCATTATCCGAATTGGCAACACTCCTTGATGTTGAACCTGCATATGATGACCCATCATCTTCAGAATGGAATGCACTTCATGATTGGGGCTGTATGGTTGCGAATCAACGAAGGCAACTTGATCGATTGGAACATGCCATTCGTGAATCTACTGAATCCCACCTTCCTTCTGTTTCAGCACTTGTCGGGCCTATGTTAGCTGCACGTTTGTGCGTGGAGGCTCATGGCAGAGCACGATTTGCCCGATTACCAGCTGGAACTGTTCAAGTATTAGGGGCTGAGAAAGCCTTCTTTAGTCACATAAGAAGTGGAACACCTCCTCCAAAGCACGGACATATCTTCATGCATCCATGGATTTCACGCTCACCTCGCTGGGTACGTGGTAAAATCGCTCGAATGCTTGCTGCCAAAATCAGCATTGCAGCACGAGTCGATGCCTTTGAGGGAACTCCTTGGGGCGATGATGAAGTTGATGAGATCGAAGCAAAGGTGGCTACAATTCGAAATGAATTCCCCCAACCCCCACGTCGTTGAGGTGATTTTATGGCTGGTTCAAGGAAAAAGCGCCCACTGTCCCATTCAGTCCTCCAAGAGGGAAGGAATCTATGGACTGTAAATGCCAACCCAGGGGTCGCCGTACGAGGTGAATCTCTTCGGAAATTCCGAGGTGTTGAACACCGAAGGTGGGATCCGAATCGATCAAAACTTGCTGCAGGTCTTTTACGAACGAGAAAAGACCCTTCGATGTTGTTACCTGAAGAAGGGACTACAGTCCTCTACCTTGGAGCAGGGCACGGTACGACAATTTCTCATCTTCATGACCATCTCTGTGGTCAAGATAACGAATTACGAGGGCGACTTGTTGCTGTTGATATAGCACCTCGATGTCTACGTGATCTAACCTATCTTGCTCGTCAACGTCCTGGCTTAGTTCCTGTTCTTGGTGATGCTCGAAAATACGATGCATGGGGTGTTCTTGTTCCATCAAAGGTTGATTGGCTATTCCAAGATGTGGCACAAGCTGGGCAAGTGGACATTTTCTTGACGGCCACAAAGCGCTTCTTAGCAAGAGGTGGCATCGGTTTACTTTCCCTAAAGGCTGCAAGCGAACGTCAGCAAGATGGTAACGAAAGTGAAGTTTTTGCGAAAGCATTTGATCAATTAGAGGAGCATGTTGAAGTTCTTGAACACATCAATTTGACTGGATTTGAAGATCAGCACGCCTTATTCGTCATTCGTATGAGGTGATGTTCTGCCGGAATTACCAGAAGTTGAAACCGTTCGTAACGGTTTGGAACAAGCCATGGTTGGTAGACTAATTACAAAGGTAATCCTTCGAAGAGAAGGTCTTAGATTTCCATTTCCTACTGATTTTGAAAGCAAGGTGACGGGTACGCGAGTAGAATCTATTCGTCGGAGAGCAAAATACCTCCTGATCGATTTAGATGATGGACGAATCATCCTTTCGCATCTGGGAATGTCGGGTCGATATACGCTCTTCGATGATACGAAAGTGAGAAGTTATTCTCAAACTGAAAACAGGATTTCCCGTTTTGGTTCGGCGACAGGTTTCGATGGACGTCATGATCATGTAGAATTCCAATTTGATGATGGAAGTGCTGCAGTATACACCGATCCGCGACGTTGTGGAATTATGGATTTAATCGATATTGGTGAAGAACAAATCCATTCTCTCCTTGAAAGTCTTGGACCAGAACCCCTGTTAGCATGGGATGCGAATCAACTTGCAAAGGCCTTGAAGAATAAATCTACGAATATCAAAGTAGCATTACTCGATCAACGAGTTGTTGTTGGAGTAGGTAATATCTATGCTTGTGAAGCACTCCATCGCTCTGGAATTCATCCAACTCGAAGCAGTAAAACCCTTGTTCGTAAAGATGGAAAGCCAACTGCAAAACTTTCACTTTTGGTTGAAAAAGTGATTGAAGTGCTCCATCAAGCCGTAGAAGTTGGAGGAAGTTCGCTCAATGATTTTGCGGATGTGAATGGGACTCTTGGCTACTTTGGCCATCATTTCCAAGCATACGATCGTGAAGATGGACCGTGTCTCAAAGAGGGATGTGGGGGGACGATTGAACGTATTACACAATCTGGACGTTCCACGTTTCTCTGTCCGCGTTGTCAACGTTAAGATGCCAGAACAGTTGAAACGACAACTGAAATTGCAAATCCCCATAACACGACTGCAGTGGTTCTATTGACTGCTTTTCCATTGGTACGTAACCATTCAAGTAATGGCGTTCCAGTAAGAAGTAATGCGACAAGAACATACCAAATCATGTCGATTGCCATGCCAACAAACCCTATGCTCAGTTTTGTTGCTAGGCCCATGCCTGCATCGAGGACCTGTGCCAAAACAGCGACTAGAAAGAGAGCAATTTTAGGATTGAAAAAAGCGATTGAAAAACCCTCGAGGAATCCTCTTGCTTCCCCATCTCCAATCTGTTGATATTCATTCTCAGCGTGAATCCACATGAGGTAACCGTACCAAATCAACAAAAGAATTCCAATGATTTGCAAAACAAGAAAAACTTCTGGTGCTTGTTCCAGTAACACAATCAGGCCGAATATAGCGATTCCAGCATACAGTCCGAACCCAATCCCATGTCCAATCGCACACATGACCCCTCGACGACGACCGCCAACGATTGTGTTACGGATGACCATTAACAGACTTGGTCCAGGTGAAATCGCACCGAGGAAAAAGACCGTGCTTGCAGCAAGCAGAGCTTCCCAAGCAATTTCCATAATTAGTGCGGGTGGCTCTCAGTATTGATACCTTTCACAAGATGAAGAAGGTGTAGCCGCCGTCCCATGGATCATGTTCTGAGTTGGCTTCAGCCGTAGCCCTCGCAAACAAGGGAGTAAATTTGTTCTGTTTCATCGTCTTCGATAAGGCTCTGAAGAATGAATCATTTTGGTTAGGGTTTGCATTGTTTGTTTCTGCCATGTTCGGAAATCTACATCAAAGGATATGAATGTTTCTTTATTTTGTCAATACAATGCAGTATATTTTCCGTAATCAGGAAGTAACATTCGCTGAAAGGTCAACTCCCATGTTCCAGAAATGAAAGAATTACATGTTTCTTCTGTACTGCCCGCCAACACGGAACAGTGCATCAGTGATTTGTCCTAGGCTTGCAATCTTGACGGTTTCCATCAGTTCATCGAAGACGTTTCCACCACTTCGAGCAACTTCTTGGAGTTGTAAGAGTGCTTTTTGTGTCGCATCGCCTTCCTTAGTTTGACGATCTTCAGTTCGCTCAAGACATGCTTGCTTTTCATCAGGTGTTGCTCGTGCAAGTTCCATTTCGAAATCATCTGCACTTGATTCATCAAAGACTTGTGCGTTTGGATTCTGGAAGGTATTGACGCCAATGATTGGAAGCGTTCCATCGTGCTTGAGGTGTTCGTAGTACATCGATTCATCCTGAATCTTACCGCGTTGATACATGGTTTCCATTGCACCAAGAACACCGCCTCTTCGAGAAATTGCTTCGAATTCTTCGAGGACAGCTGCCTCAACAAGATCTGTGAGTTCATCAACAATGAAGGCTCCTTGAAGTGGGTTCTCT
>QXYA01000173.1 GCA_009887135.1 Candidatus Poseidoniales archaeon | reverse complement strand
TGTCCTTCATTTTTAATCTCATCTCTAAAAGGGCGCTCAGTTCCTCTTGCTCGCGCTCGGCCATTTTCAATAAACGCTCAGTGTTCGTAATTTCGAGTCTGATTTCTGCACTGCCCATTTCGAAAGGAAAGCCAATTCGGCGACGGGGTAGAAAGTGGAAAAAATCTTCGTAGGTGGCATCCTTAGGAAACCACCATGGCCAAGTGAGGCCCATTATTGGACCCCCAGATATTTCTCTAAATTAGTAATCCGGTCATTCAATCGCTCAAGTATAGCATCGTTAGCATGATCTTCAATTTGAAATAACACCTCAGAATCCGGTTCAGAATACTCCTTCATATCTCGATTAATCGTTCGAATATGAGAGCGGAGAGTTTCATGCGCTAAGAGAACGGCCGCATCCTCCAAAACTCGGCCAAATTCAACGGCTGCTTCTGCTCTGGATTGAACGATTGCAGACTCGGTTTGTTCCTTTACTTGATAGTCGCGGAGGGAAACTTTCAGGTCTTCTACAATCGAACGGCCATCATTTAAGACATCGGGTGTGTCCTTGGTGCGGTTTTTAATCGCACTCGAATTTATGCATCTTTGTCTCGAAGGATTCATCTCATCAAATCCTTTCAAGAATCAGTCAAACGCCCAATGCTGACTTCAGTTCAGCGATCGAGCGGGCTGAACCCATTGCTTTGAGTTCGGATTCGGTCATTTGAATCGAGAATCCAGCATTTTGTTCGATGACTCCGTGTAAGTCAATCATATCCATACCCTCAATTATGTCTGGCATGGAATCATCTCGCAACACAAATTCAATGAAAGAAACACGTTGATGGTGTGTTACGAACGTGTTCGAGACGCCGTCGAGGCGGCGACGGATCGAAGAAAGGGATGCAGCAACATTTCCAACCCCTTGTAAAACTGCTTTTTCTTCCATCTCGCTTTTTGCATCTTTCACTTGTTGGCGGATGTCATTTAGCATTGATATTGCTTCATCTCGCTCAGCGAATAATGTGGTACGTTTTTTATTCTCACGTGCTTTTTCTTGGTTGAGAAGAACCATTTCCGACTCTGCGTATTGCATCTTGTCTTTTCTCAACAAAATATCAGCCCACTTTTTCTTGCAATGCCATCGTTCAAGCTGTTTTGCAGTGAATGAACGGCCCTTTCGCGGCGCTTTACGGTTAACAATAACAGTCTTCAAACCGTATCCGATAATGAATCCAGTGCTGGCTGCAACCGCTGCAAGTGTCGTTGGGTCTTCGAACATAATTTCCCCTCGATGAACTCCCTAATAATTGGTTCGATGAAGTTCAATCAGAGGCGATACCGCTTACTCTTTTTTCCGACTGATGCGAATAAAATTCATTAGAAGAATGATAAAGAAAATGTTCCATCCTATTACATTGAAGCCTGGATTCGCCTTCCAGTTCCGAACAAATTCTGCTGCATTCTCAACTTCGAGGGCTGGATCAAAACTTGCGTAAACTGTAACTGAGTTCAAATTCAGTTGAACATAACACGAAGGTTGTTGGTTTTCACATTGAGTCTGGTTCCCTATGATTGGACTGTAATGTAATTGTAGCGATCCATCCTCAGCGTACATCGAGCCGTCCAGTACAATTGGCCGCACCCGCACATCGTATACGCCCGAAGGGAAGGGTTGACCCGGGTGAACGCACTTGCCACTGTTGAAGGCATCTTGGAAGGCCCAAGAGCGCGGGAAATAGGTGCCACTGCATTCAATATCAAGGCTATACGATTGCACCCCTATAGAGTCGAAAAACGTTAGATTCCAAACAATTGCCTCAATACCATCTGAATCCTCGAAAGAATTTATGCAAGTGTTAAGAGAAAGCGTGGCATCACTCTGTAAAAATCCGTCAATTGAATTAATTGATGCATCAAAGCCAAGCTGACAGGCACCCTTATCATACCTCGAAGGCAAATCTGGAGCGCGAAGGATTTGGTCGGATGACAGAATCAAATCCGAAACATCGGTTCGCTCCATGACACCCAGTTGGTCACTGTAGGCAAATTGAACAGCGAAGGATGCCAAATTGAACAAGGGATTGACGTGGTAACCTAAACCTGAGTTAATCCGTACTGAGGAATGATTGATTGCTACTTTGACGAGCATCGTTCCATCCACTCTCAGACGAATAAGTTCAACTTCACAATTGTCTTGAGTAATCGATTTTGGAATCGAGCGATCAACTTCTGCAAATTGGTATGTTGATGAACATTCAAGCCAATTATCGACGCCTGCATTGCCGCCCTTGATCATGTAGAATTGCTCTTGACCGGCAGGGGGGGCAAAACGGAACTCAAAGGAAGATCGAGCGTCTGTTTCATTTAATTGTGATTCGACAAAGTCGAACTCACCCCATGGCTCAGTGTGTTCGATTAATCTGATCCTCATAGGCTTTGCTTTAGAGAAACTGTCATCGATTGATAGCCGCAATTCAGAAGTGTAATATGGGATGTTGGGGAGGGTATTAGCGCCATTTGAAACCGGTACTGATGAGGTTGTTGTATCATCTGCACGCACAATCAGTCGGACCTCCCTTAACTCAGGTTGATCGATGTACAGCATGATGGGTATGGGTAAATCAACAAGGCCCACACCCTCCCTCCTCCACAGACAGACAACTTCTCTTTGGGTTAAATTCCCAGCCTCTTCAAGACAGAATGTTTTGATATCTTGGTTTCCTGTGAAACTAGGTGTACCAAATGATGTTGAGTTCACAGTGAGAATCGGCAGTGAAATGGAAGTTTTTCGTTGGAATTCATCGGTCACACTGACATCGATTGAACCAGCGGACAAGGTAGATGTGTCGATGATATAGTACCCGGCATCATCGACGTGATCTTGATTGATGACAATATCCATTGAAGTCACATCTTCCACTCTGAAGACGAGGGAACAGACATCGCACGAAAGAATGGAACCAGCTTCGACAAGATAACCAGTGGACCTTGAAGTATCAATGGAAAGTATCGGGAAAGAGGTGTCATAGATTATCGAAAGATTTTCGATCGTAAAGACACGCCCCGCTGCGTCTTTGAAATCGCCTGTTACGTCCCATCTTCCCTCATCGAGGTAAGTCGTGTAAAACAGTGGAGATGTGACTGGCAATGTTGACACCCCCCCCATTGTGAAATTTAGGTTCGTCTTGACGATCGGCGCCTCACCGTCTCTCACCGAAAAGCCAATCGATTCAAAATTAAATCCAGGCGTCATTTTAGTTTCACCGGTGAGCGGACATTGGCTTTGCCCAACACAACTCACGCCGAACCATTTTGGATAGAAATCTGTGCGCAAAGAAACTTCGAGTGGAATCGAAGCAATTTGATTCCCTACCTTATCAGTTCCAATGATAGTGATTATAACCGTCTCGCTATTAAAATCCGCAAGATCCTGAGAAG
Organism: Candidatus Poseidoniales archaeon; assembly: GCA_009887135.1. Taxonomy (GTDB): domain Archaea; phylum Thermoplasmatota; class Poseidoniia; order Poseidoniales; family Poseidoniaceae; genus MGIIa-L2. The sequence continues at coordinate 10,282 of QXYA01000173.1, read as the reverse complement.
AGAAGGTTGATGAAAAGGAAATGGATTTGGCCTTATTACCACTGATCGATGATATATTTAGTTGGTAACTTCCCAAGAGTGATGGCATCGTATCATCAGTGAGTTGTACCTCAAGTTCGCAGAGTGGTGTCGCATCGTACTTTGTTCCGGAAAACCAAGAACACTCATCGTCAAAGATCATCTCTGCGGATGGAACGATGTGGTCGAGTTCTAGAGTTTTGGTCATAAAACGAAGGTTTCCTGCATGGTCAAATATTGAAGTCTCAACATCGATTTCAGCACAGGGTTCGAGGTACAACGCACTCAAATCTATCGATCTTGTATTCAGATCATCGTTAACAAGTGGCACAGGGCTTCCCGAGCACAGCACCTTCACAGTAGAGGTCGAGATGTTCACATCAAAAACATTCGAAACATCGATTTCAATAATTCCATCAGCAGGAACAAAGGGCATTGATAATTGGATTTGACCTCTTGGATTAGTCCAAGATATCGAATAGGTTGGTGCTTGATCATCGACGGTCATGGTCTCGGTTTGAGAATAGATATTTCCAACCAGATCATAGGTGGTGATCTTAATCAATTCGGTGGCACCGTTGTTAGATTGAAGCGACACTGGCCCTTGGTTTGTGAAATTGACCGTTCTGATTTTCAATCCCGATGCTGCAAAGTGTTCCACTGTGATGTAACATTGGCTCTGTAAGGTATCAGCACAAGTCACGACAAAAAACCCATCACTTTTTGCATAGCCTTCCGAAAAAGATACACCTGTTACGTTGGAATAAGTTAAGGCGGGTGCTGCATCATCGAATTGGACATTTAGAGAATCGATTGCGACGTTACCAAGACCATCGACTGCCCTCAATTGAACACTTGAAGATGGGGGTGGAGGGGCGAACCATTGTCCATTCAATTGTACCCACATGATGGTAGATGAAGAGGACACCCAAGCGACTTCCGATACCTCATTGAGGTCATGGCATCTAAATTCACTTGCGAATTGTGATGATGCAAACATGGTGTTCCCATTCTTTACTCCATTGGCCTCTAAAGCACAAGTTGGACCTTCAACATCAGCCAGGAATGAGAAATTTTTGTATGCTATGTTTCCAACTGGATCTGAGTATCTGATGCTTGCCGTTCCATTTTGTGAGGCGTTGAGTGATATTAGGAACTGATTTGTGGATTGGAGCTCACTGCATGCAATTGAGCCAACAGATGTTTGGCACGAAAGATTGAGTGGCAGAGGATGCTGAGGCGATGCACGTAGAAGAACGGAACCGTCGAACACAAAGTCATTGCTTCCATTGAAGAACGCAGTCCCAAGATGAGATACATCCACGGTAGGTACCCCTTGTTGAATCGTCGTGATTGTTTGAACGGAATAATTCGTGATGATTGAGTGCCCAACGCAGTCGATCAAGGTGACACGAACGAAGGTTGAGTAAGGTGCGACGGTATGGTTTGTAAGTGCGTTCGATGGCAGGGAAACAGACCCTTGATTGGATTGTAAAATTGCTGAATGTAGACAATAATTGTCGCTCACGCTCAGTTCAATAATGCTTGAATTGAGACCAATGTAGAGGTCAGAGCCAAACAGAGTTGTGTTGCTTTTTGTGTTCATGGCGAACGATGGTGGCGAGTTATCCAGTGTGAACACCGTCGTGTTCGTAGCTGTCACGCCCAATTCATTTTCGATGAAAATGGTGAGATACTGAACGCCGCTTGAACCATTGAATTGTGTAGAGCCATTGGACGGAACATCAGGAATGCATGATTGGTTTGAAATGCAATACAGCATCGAAAATATCGAAGCCTCTGCGTCAAACGAGTCGAAGGTGAACGAAGGGCCTGAAGCTCGAACATAGGTGCCAAATCTTGTATCCGGCCAGGTGATGTTTACCGAAGGTGGCGTGAAGTCGTAGGTCAGATTTTTTGAAATCTGAGCAATGTTCCCAAATGCATCGGTTATCGAGCAACTGAGCACACCATCACTGCTTATGTTCGAGAGGGTGTTGTTGGCGATAGTGGCAGTATTTCCAGTCCATTCCAACTCAATGCTCGGGTAAATCGCTCCGATAGTAGGCGTGCATTCAATCGATGATGCTGGACCAATGTGTATCGTAGAACTTGTTCTATTGGACCGCAGAGCATTCAAATCAGGTGGAGATATTGAACCATGATACATCACATCACTGCTTATTTCACGGTGATTTCCAACGTGGTCTTTGGCTTCCAAGGTAAGGGTCAGAGGGATCGCCTCACCATTGAGCAAGCTACAATTCAAGTTTGAAAATAATTCAGTCAACGTACCATTCAGTGAATGAATATAGAGAAGAGGGGACATTAGAATTTCACAACTCTCCGAGCCACTTGTTAAGTTCAGCCGGACTTGGTCAATCGTGCTGTTAGCATCGCTGGAGTTGAACCAAAGGGTTGTGTTGGTCCCTGCTCGCATCGAAGAAAACTGTAATCCCTCGATTTGGAGCGTTGGCAAGAGGGCGTCAACTTGAATTGTAGCATTAAAGGAATTCATTAGCCCTAAATCATTGGCCACATGCATGGTCAATTCGTGCGTTCCATCTGTCGATGGGATGGTGAAATTTCCCATCGAATGAGCGAGTAAAAGGCCATCCCATTCTAAACTCAAAATCGAATTATGTTCTGTTGAATACACGATATTTTGAGTGTCCGAGGGGCCAACCATTTGGGATACAGTGAGGGAAATTGTAGGAAGTTGTGTGTGATGAATGAGTGTGAAGATCGTTTGATTAGAATTTCCAGCAAAATCTGATGAGAACAGATAGACGAGGTACGCCCCTTGTGAACGATTAAGAGAGAGGGTACGGTTCACCATAAGCGTGCATTCAGATGGAAGATTGGAACTGTTTGTTGTAATTTTATAGCAAATGCTTGCGATGTCTGGCGAACCGGTGAACACAACGAGCGAGTGGTTGCTCGTGTTGTTAAATGACATGTTACTTGAGGCGATGAAATCAATTGAGAGTTCAGGTTTTGTTTGGTCTACAGAAAGTATGTACGAGGTTGATGAAACAAGTTGAGAGTTTGCAATCGCATGTATCTTCAACGTCAGCGAAGATTCATTCAGCAACCATAAAGGCATATCCGAAGTTGAAAATGAGAGGGATGAAGTATTGTTAGCGAGGGAATAACGAGCACCACTTTCTGATTCAAAGAAGATGTTGCTTGAACGTAGACCTGTCGATTCATAGACAGATATTTGGAAATCTGAATTCTGACCGATGTACCCGAACGTGGACTGCGTGAGATTGATTTGGGGGGGGGTGAAGTCTCGGTTAAGCGAAGTAACAGATCTGTTTCCTCTGTTGCCGAAAAAGTCTGAGGATTCAATGGCAAACCACACTTGCTGAGATGGCGACGAAGGGAAGACAATGTCATTTGCATTTGTGCTCTCAAATTCTGTTCCATTATCAAAACTCCAATAATAACGAATTCCGTGCCCGATTCCAGCATCAATTGCTTGTGCTCCTAAAAGGGTGGAATTGCCATACGAACTCGCGTTTGTTAACACAATCACTGGCCCGGAAAGGTCGAGTCTGAGAGGGCCCGTAGAAGTTAAGTTTTGCAACGTTGTACCACTTTTACTAACACGTAATTCAATCCTGATCTCTTCGCCATCTACAAAGGTGAAATTCAAATCATCTAGATCCATAGTGAGAGCGCTAAGAAGGGTCCAATTGCTCATCTGGCCGCTCTCGATATACCTCAAATGGTGAATAACATCCTGCCTAGGGTTATCGACGGTTATGGTAGAGAGTCCCGAGATGAATGTTACATTTGAATTCTGACCGCTTATTATTGAAAAATTAGACGGAAGCAAATACGGAAGCCACTCGGATTGGATGACACTTAGATTTGAATTTCCAACCCCATCGACACATCCTACAAGGATTTGCATGCTGGAATAAGGCGTATCAGGAAGGATGTTGCCGAAGCTAGAAGAGAGGGTTCCGCTAGAGTTAGTCGTGTATACTGTTATGCCTTCGTTTCGAATCGATAAAGTGAGCTTGCCGGAGTACTCGTCAAAACAACTGTAGTTGAATGCCGTCGAAGGAGTCACAACACCATCGACAGGGTGTGCTGACAATGTGAGTTCTGGCTTGTAATCATCCCTAAACAGAGTAATATTCGTCTGGTTTCCGATGTTTCCAACTGAATCTACAGAGACACAAGACAAGGTCGCCCATTCAGTTGAGTTGAGTAAAGAGATAAACTGTACAGCAGATTGGTTTGATGTAAAGGTGAAGTTCAACAAGGCTGAACTGCAAATGGTTTCGAAGGTTGTTGACCCGCCGTCCAGGCCCGATGTAATTGTACCAAGTGTAACGGAGCGCCCCACTATGCTACCGTTGTTAAGCAGGTACCCGTCTGGAATATCAATTTGCGGAGCACTCGGACCTGTTCGGTCCACGATCAGAAGGATTACTGATTGCGTACAACGTGACAACTGATCACATATATCCAAAGAAACTCGAACTTGACCCTCAGCCAAATTTACGAGACTTTGTGATGAGGTCGATTGGTTAATTGTTGAATTGATGAGTTCGGTCGAATTGGTAAGATGGGTCGCGGTGAGATGAACACTAATGCCAGAGAGCCACCCTGTAGACGGGAGTATAGAAAAAGAGAGATTGGAAGAGATGTAATTCAAGTGATGATTGGAGTGGAAAGAAATCGACACTGTTGGAACTCCATGCACATAGTCGTAAGTACTGGTCGAAACATTTGCAGTGTTTCCGACATTGTCTTCAGCTACGACATAAAATGTAACCGTTCCTTGTGAGGTTGCAGTAATGAGGCCAGAAAGAAGGTGTGATGCGCTGTTCCCGCTCAGTGTGCGGTGATGCCAAGAATCCGTGCCGCCGACAGTGAATTTTGCCACAATGGACTTCAAAGAGCATCCAATTGAATCTGAACATGATGAATTTAAGACGGTCGATTCCGAGAGAAGAGTACCGGTGGGGGTTCCAAAATTAGTAGCGGGGACCTCTGCGTCAACTGATCCGTTGGACCAAACAATCGGGCCTAAATTACCGAGCAGGTCAATACCCCTGCATTGCAATTGAAAAGCCTCCACAGACCCATAGGAGTTTGACGGAGTGAGGGTTCCCAAAGAACTTGCATTAAACCATGAAGATCCATCCCAACTGCATGATGTGGAGTGAATGCCAACGCCTCCTGCATCATCGCCCCCACTGTTCAAACTAATTCCAGAGGACGGTCCAAGGAAAATATCGCCATTCTTTGTGAAGGTACGACCAACAAATTGCATCGAAGGAGCAGTTGTTATCGTCCGATCGACGATGTATTGAGACACTTGATGGTGTGTCCTCCCGAGGGCATCTTGTGTGCTTATGTTAAGGACAAGAGTTCCATTTTGGAGGTCATTTGCCGCCGTAAATGAATAAACTGTTGTCAAATTTGTTTGTGTTGAAAGAACGGTCCCCCCCATTCCAACCAAGGTGATGTTCGAGACTGCAGCGAGGCCTCCGTGGGCCGGTGGCGTGATCGTCAAAGAGAAATTATTCCCCAAATAATTTCCAACAACGTCGCCAGAGACAGCGACACCGGTAACAGGAGATGTGGTGTTCAAATTCCATTCTATACTTGTCGTGGTATTGAAATTCCCGAGAAGGTCAAACGTTCTCAATTCCACATCGATGGTACCATCGGTGAAATTGCTTCGTAAGGATTGAAGGGACCCTGTCCAATTGTTGGTGTAGATCAACTTAGTCTCTTGCCATGAATCGACGCCATTGGTCCACGTGAGGTTCATTTCTGTATACGAAATGCCAAGAGCGTCATAACTAGAGAAACCGATTGTGCTGGTTGGTGCGATAACTGATTGAGAGGAAGGGGAAAGCGAATGGACTGGTGAGATGGTATCAACAGAGAAATTGAACCAGGAGTGATTGCCAGCGTTGTTGAGCAGGTCGACATTCTTGCATCTTAATTGGTATGAAACATGCTGTTCATTGACAGAAATTGGGGATACCCCCTCTGTGGTTGATGCAGTGAACCAATTTGTGCCGTCCCAGCTACAACGAGTCATTTGATACCCCACCCCTCCGGGTGAATCAAGACGGTTGCTGAGCGATATGGTGGAGGAGGGGCCGAGCCAGTTTGTTGAATTCACAGAACGATTGTACCCTAGAATCGAGTAATGCGGGAGAGGTGAAACGCTTCCATCAACCGTGTAGAACCATGTTCGGTTTTGCAGCCTCCCATAGTAATCAGTGATGGCCACAGTGATTTCGACTTGGCCTTCCTCTAAATCTGAAATGCTTGCTGTGGTTTGTGAAGTTGTTGAACCTTGGGCGATGATTGTTCCATTGCTGTACCTTATCGTATAATCAATGGTGTGAGTGCCGGCCCCATCCGAACTGCCCCCTATTGTAAAGGCAACACCACTCTGGCCAATATGGGTGCCATAGACTCCACTGCCTGCTGAAAGAGAAGGAATTGGCTGTTGGGTCGTGAGCATCCAGGTATACCCTTGAGATGTTTTGATATTTCCTAAGGAGTCTATCGTTGTGAGAGAAGCCGAAACGACACCGGCAGAAAGCGTTCCAAACATGGATTGGACGGTGGTGTTCCAAACAGCTGACCCACGTGTAGTGTTACGATAAATTGTAGTTGACCCATCAGTCCATTGGAGAAAAAGCTGGTTCGTTGCGATACCGGAGGAATCAGAAGATGAAATATTGAGTGGTGTGTAAGGAGTAACATACGCCCCATTTGGGTTCAATGAGTGTGCTGGTTCCTCAGAGTCGAGGAAGATGCTGTAGTTCGCCATCGGCCCTACATTTCCAAACAAGTCTGCATTCTGGCATTCAAGGAGTAAATTCGTCGATGTTGACTGGAAAGCAGGGAGTCCGAGAAGATCGCCATTTTCAACAACGAACCAAGTGCTTCGATCGAATGTACATGAAGCGGTTGCACCTCCCACACCAGTACTATCGTCAACGACATTTGAAATCCTAATTTTGGAAGACGGACCAAGACGAATTTGCGAGCCATTACTCACATTCATACCTTCAACACTGAAAAGAGGAGTTGCGGAATTTGTTGTGTCGACTGTGAAAAACCATTGTTGGGTTTGGTTACGACCGAGCATGTCACCAGTTGTGATGTTCAACAACGCATTCCCATCAACTGAGAAATTTGGCTGGAGCGATGTTAAGCCGGTTGAATTACCGGAAAAAAGCGTCGTTCCATTAAATTCGAATGTATAATTCATCCATACACCGGCCCAACCCGATGCTGGTGGGCTAAGGCGAAGGATTGAATCTGTTCCCGGGAGGAATGAACCACTTGCATTCACCAATTGAACGCTGCTTAGTGGAGAGGTTGTATTCAATTGCCAATTATGCCCAGCAACAATTTGTGAATTACCGACGATGTCCGTCACATGGACCGTCAGTCCAACTGTACCGTCAGGGGCTTGGGGGAATATTTGATTCACAGTAGTGGACCAACTCGACGTCGCTTGCGTATAATTTTGAGAGAGGTTTGTCGTGCCATTTGACCATGTAAATTCAAGCCTTAGAAGATGTACTCCAACTGTATCTTGGCCTTGGATTTGGAGCGTGGTCGAAGGAGAGATTCGTTGGCTCGATGATGGCGAAATGGAGGCAGTTGGTTTGACAAAATCTAAACTACCGTTGGCCCATGTTGTCGGCCCAGGATTGCCAAGAAGATCAACTGCTCTGCATCCAAGAATGAAATTCGTACTTTGACCAGCGGTTCCTTGGGGTTGAATCGGCGAACCAAAAGATCGAGCCCACTGAATTCCAGTCGAAGTACATTCAACGAAATCTGCACCTACGCCGCTGAGGTCATCGAGCGAAGCAGTGTGTTGCATTACGCCAGTCGGGCCCAAGATTAAATCAGTCGTGTTTACATACGAACCTGAAGTAAAAATCCCCACTGATTGTTGATTGCTCCCATCAACAACCCATGTGTGATTGAAATGTGAAGTGGTGTTGATGGCTCCTGTAGTTACAACATAAAGTCTGATATTGTCACCGTGAGAAAAATTGTAATTTATCGTAGTTAAGCCAGATACATTCCCACTGGAAACAGATTGGTTGCCTTGATACAATATGTATGTTGCAGAAGATTGGACGCCCTGCGGAGCAAGTAGGACAGAGAAATCCGGTGCTGCAAACCCACCATGGATGTCCGAACGTTCGTAAAGCAAGGTGAACGGCAACGACCCATTTGTTTGGGCCCATTGCGTCATTGAGGATGCTGTGTTTCCGAGTTCATCTTCTGCTTGAACATGGGCCCTGATAATTGAACCATTCAAGAAAGACGGCACAGAACCGGTGCCATTTGTGACTTGATACCATGAACTCAGATTCCCATCATATGTTTCCCAACGCACCAATGTCTCGGAAACTTGACAATCATCCTCAACAGTGTAAATCAATTGGTTGTTAACAAGAGTTGCATTCACAACTGGTCCAGAATCATCGATAAGGACTGCCCATTGACTAATGTTGGAAGAAAGGCCCATCTGGTCTGTTGCTCGAATACGAACTGTGTCGTTGAATCCAGAGGGGAAGCTTCGAGGACCGGCAAACGCCTGCCATGTACCGTTTTCCAATGCCTCTACTGAGGAATCGCTGTCGCTGTCGGCAGACGAGGCCGACAAAGTCCAGTTTGCAGAAGTACACATTCCATTTCTATACCCCGCGGTAAGCGTCGTAAGTTGAGGAGGGGAAGAATCGATACGGAACGAGAAGTTGAACCAATTTTGATTCCCGACTTTATCATTGCATTGTACACTCGCAGCCATGGTTTGATTCAGTGCGACAAGAGAGGGGTAATTTTGGGGTAATAAATCAAAACTGTTGTTTGAAGAATTAAAAGTTAAATTATGAATCTGGCCATACATCGATTCAAAACCCGAGAGGGAATCACTGCAATGAATTCGCAATGGGACCGAATTAGAAGTCAAAAGAACGCTTCTGTTCCCAACATAGCGTTGCACCGGCTGTCCGATGGATGCCGCTGAAAAGGTGGGAGCGTCCGCATCGATTGAAATTGTCAGTGATTTCCAAGATTCGAGGCCTGAACTCGCATTTGATCGATACTTCAATTCGATCACAGAGGTTGATGAATTGAGGTAAAAAGGACCTTGGTAAAGGGTCACATTCCCATTCACTCCTAATTTGTATTCTGTCGAATATAAGGTCGAATTCGCAGGCGTTGTAGCGTTGAGAATAATGTTCGGACTCGCTGATGTGAAGGCAAAACCATTGTTTGCAATTGTGCCAAAATAAGGCGTTGAAATCGAAACAGAGGTTGCCGGGGGGCTAGTCGCTGATGCGACCGGAACATTCGCCCATGTCATCGACAACATCATTGCAACAAAAACGATCGAAGTGATTTTTTGCCCCACAAAATCACCTCAGTTCCAACAAAAGGAGTTCCCCGATTCTCACAGCTTCGGGAAGAGAAAGAAGGAACAAAGCCATGAGAACATGTCCGATCTGTGATTCTAAACTTCCTCCATTGTTCAAGCAAAAACTTTGGTAATACGCAAGTCGGAGTGTAAGCAAGGTAGAGACGGTCATCAGAAGTACGTAAGACTGCGTCAGTGAATCAGGCACCAACGATAGTTCCGCAGGCGACAAGCCAGATGTTAATGCAAAAATATTGATTACGAGGTATGCGAAAATAAATTGAATGGTCTTCTTATTCTCGTGTAGGTATGTTCCCAATAATGGCTCGTACAGCAACTTGCCAATCAACGGCAAACAAACATAAAAAATGATATGTTTTCGACTGAATCCGAAATTTGCGAATATCAGCAGGAGTATCAAAATCCCAAAAGCGAAAATAGAACTGCTATATCTCACCAGATGGTATTTTCCAACTGGGTATCGACGGTAGAAACGACGAGTAAATGCTATGTTCTCTCTGCGCTTACTAATTTGGATAACAAGAAGTTCTTGGAAGAAAAGTGAGAGAAGCGTGATGATTAGGATCATTGAGTTGAGGTCAATACCTATTTTTGGAGCAACAATAGGAGAGGCTGCTGCAGCAAGTGAGCCACAAACCAACACCATGAAGTGACTCATAAGGACCTACTCCCCTAGTGATGTATTTATCAGTTGCCACAACGAACAAACACATCATTTAGAGCATATTCATATCGATCTTACCAGCGAGTTATTGAAGCGATGAAATGAAACACCATGTCTTCTTGGAAGGGTCGAGGGTGAGCATG
>QXYA01000172.1 GCA_009887135.1 Candidatus Poseidoniales archaeon | reverse complement strand
TGTCATTCTTCTTCCTCCTGTAATTTCCGCATAGGTAACCATGCACTGTTTTCAACATTCATACCTATGCTTTGTCGATCAAGTCCAGTCGCAGCACAAAGTAACTCGATTAACGAAGGTTGAATTTCTCTCCATGTAATGACGCCTATACCTGATTCTACGATTTCTTTTAGCAACTTATTAGGAACAGATTGCAAGATCATATGATGCGTTTTATCAGTTGAAGAATGTTCCAATACTTCGAGCCCATTCATGAGTTTCTTAGGTAATTCCGAGTCCAAACATACTTCTGTGAGTTGTTCAAAACCTAATTTTTCTTGAATAGAAACCGTTGTTCCATGGGCGACTAACTGGCCACGGTGAAGTAAAGCAAGGGTGTCGATAAGTTGGTCTAATTCGAATAAATGGTGGCTCGATATCACAATCGCAATTCCTTTTCGAGCGAGTGACTGAAGCAAACGCTTGAACGCATCGATTGCAACAGGATCCAGTCCATTGAATGGTTCATCGAGGACGAGAACATCCGGTGTTCCAAGCAATGCAATACCAAGTGAAAGCCGTTGCCTCATGCCTTGGCTCAATGAATCCAAGGGGGATGATGCTCTGTTCTTTAGGCCAATGACGCCAAGGACTTCTAAAGCAGAATCTTTGGAACAACCTCGCAATAAAGCGAACTCAACAAGCGTTTGTTCAACAGATTCATGACCAGACCAGCGTACATGTTCCGGCATGAATCCAACGCGTCTTCGCAATTCCTGGCTGGATAAAATTGTTCCATTGGCGGTTACATTTCCAGATTCAATAGGCAAGACTCCACTCATCATTCGAAGAAGCGTTGTTTTTCCAGCACCATTTGTGCCTACAAGACCGACGATTTTACCGCTTTGTAAGGTTAAATCGAGTTCAGCTATCCCTGCACCGTGTTGCTTTTTGAAGGGATTGAACCATTTTGGAGCCGGTACTTTATGGCGGAACTTGACGGATGAAAATTGCATCACCTCCTTGTCTGCCATGATACGGCTCTCTCGTCACCTCACTCAAATGCTTTGTTTTTCCATTGATGTTCCCAAATACATATGATGGAGGATGTTAATCTTGGTTCATGGGATTGGGTGCAAGCGTTGCTGGCTTCTTCCTCATTTTTCTGTCTGTACCGCTTAGTTACGGGCTTCATCGATGGAGGAGAGGAGAGGACGCAGAAACGTTTGAGCAATTCCTCGGTTCAAAGACCTCCTATTTCGCTCTCGTAGCCATTGCTGCTTTGTGGTTGATTCCATACGGTCTCTTTGTCCTTGTCCCGTTCGTCTTTTTGCTCTCCATTGTAAGTCCAGCAGGAAGGATCGATTGGAAAGAATATCGAAATGAGCGACTGATTGCTTTATTCATTGTATTCCTGATGCTCGGCCTATCTGGATTGATGCCCTGCGATCAACCACGCTCACCAGAGGAATGGGGGGAACCGTTTGCAAAGGAGAACCCATATGCTCCAGCATGGCCTGCAAGTGAACAATTCACCTGGATTCTTGTTGATGACTTAGACGCATCAAATTTCGAAGTAGTTCAAAGCTTACGTATTCGCACGCCTCATCAGTTCGGAATATTCAGTCAAGTTGAGTCTTCCGTAGCCATCTCTTCATTCTTAGGCCTTGAGAACGAACGAATGCGACAAGCAATCGACATTGTAGATGAGCGAGTATCCTTCATTCGAATCGATAGTGATGAATTCAAACTCGAACAAAGAGGTGATGCACAAGAACATACATTCCGACCTTCTTCAGGAGATGTCAAAATGAACGTCTGGGTATACGATTGTCTTGCAACTTCAGGTACAAATTCAGATGGAACAAAAATAGGTGAAGTCGTCATTGCAGGGGTGTCGGGATGGGGCGGAGTGCTTGACTTAGTAGTCATTGTTCGTCCGGTATTCCATGATGGATTAGCAACAGATCCGTTTGCTGAAACTCTTGTTTCGATCTGGATTGATTCAGTAGTTTAGGGTATACGAAACCTTATGTACATTCTATTTTTAGGGGGGCCGAAAACGGAGGGCCCCTACATGCGAAACCAAACTAAAAAACCACTACTGCTTACCTTTTTGATTCTGATTGCCTCTGTTGCCGGTTGTATCGGCAACGAAGATGATGATAAAGAAACATTGATTATTGCTTTCAACTTGAAAGATGATTACACAAATGTTGACGAAAACCCACAACGATTTGCTGACTACTTGGCAGATACTCTCGACATGAATGTCGAATTATACCCCGTCGATTCTGAAGGAGCAATACTTCAAGCACTTCGATTTGGAAACGCTGATATTGCATTCATGGATGGAGCTGCTGCCTGGATTGGATGGCAACAATATGATCTTGAGGCTCTTGCAGCCGATCAAAAGAGTGATGGTCGTACGTACTACGATGCCCATGCAGTTGTATTGAAAGAGTCGGAAATGGCTAATGTCAGTCTTGATAGCAACGACTCAACAGATCCTTTCTCTCTATTAGAAGGAAAAACATCCTGTCACACAGGTTGGTTGAAATCAGCAGGTATGCTTCTGCCGATGGGTCATCTAATTGGAAATGGATATGCAGATGTGATTGGTGACTCGGATGATATTGAATCTGTACGCTCAACAATTCTAAACTTCTTCAGCGAAGATTCGAGTATCCCTGATTCAGGAACGCCTTACTACTCCTACTCTGGAGCGCTACGTTGCCTCTCTGAAGGTGTCGGAGATGTTGCCTTTGTCAAGGATTCAACAGTTGCCTCCTATTGTGCAAACACAGATGCACAGGACAATGAAGATTGGTGTCTCGATGAAGAAGAGTATGTTCTGCTTCCATCTTATGGTCAAGCCCCATCTCATCCAGTCATGTATAATCCAGAACTTCTTGACAGCGGAAAAGTGACCTTGATTCAAGATGCTTTGGTTGCGATGAAGAATTCATCTGAGGGCATCTCAATTTTATCATCGGTTCTCAACACTCCTTCTATTGTAAAGACTACAGCAGTGGAACATCTATCTTCGTATGGTGCTCTTGTTGAGGATGTTCCTGGAATCGAAACCTATTTTGGAGATAAGTACGGTATTGAGGCTTAATTGTAAGACTACATTAATTCCACGTTATTGAATAAGAAGATGCATTCGGCTACAGCA
>QXYA01000171.1:30667-45850 GCA_009887135.1 Candidatus Poseidoniales archaeon | reverse complement strand
GATCGAGAGTTCGATTCTCTCCGAGCCCACCAATGAACCTAGTTTATTTTAAATGTATGTGGAATTTAATTTAATTACTTTACAAATAACTAATCTTCATGAATCACTTCAACATCTTTATCGAGATTTTCAAGTGGTATTTTTGCTAATGGAGTATCTTCATCGAGTATTGAAAAGTCTGTATTCCCACCTGACCACGTTTGAATTTCATCAGTTTGTTGGAACTCTTCATCCAGCGGCATAGACGAAGATGAGAGTGAATACGCGGATGGATCTACTTCTCTTTCTTGGATACGTTGACCAGGATCTGGTGCTTTCCTATCTTCTAATGGAACTGATGCATGAAAGAGTCCACACTCAGGACATTTGAATGTGCCCTGATGTTCTATTGTGCCGCAAGATGGACACCGTACGGAACGAATAAAAACCTGTAAAAGATCTGTCAAATTCAATCCTCTGGAACAAACATTTCATCCTGGTAAGCTGTTATTTCATCACCAGATTCTTCTTCCTTGATTGTAACCGTATCTTCATCATCATCAAATTCTAGAATTGTACCGTAGTATTCTTCACCATCAATGTCGACTCCAACATAGGATCCAATATCGAGTTCCTCATCCTCTGAACTGGATTCTTCTTCAGACAATTCCTCCTCGTTTTCATCGCTTTCAGTTTCATCATCTTCAGTTTCTTCTGACTCCACTACTTCAGTGTCATCATCTTCTTCAAGGGACTCTTGAACATCTGCCTTCTCTTCATTGACATCTTTCATAGCCTTAACACGGGCTCTCCAAGAAGGGGCTAAAACCAGGTGTGTGTACAAACTTCCAATCAAACCAAGGGTTGAGAAAATCATGAGGAATATACCGTCAAGATAGAATCCACCTGGCATGGAACTAGCTTCACCAGCAAGTGGCGTTAATGAGTTCTTACACTCACCAACCTGTACGGTTGAATCGCATGGATATGCCTGGCCTTCGTCTATAACGATTCCATCTGCATTCATCCATCCGTCTCCGGCATCTGTTTCTAGTTCTACAGTGCCACCTTCTCCATCAACGAATGGGAATAATCCATTTGCTAATGCTGCGATAATCATTATTGCTAATCCTGTATGGATTAATGGCCAGAAAACATCATGCCATTTCTTCGACATGAAGCGTGTATGCCATTTCGTCGGGAATGTTTTGACGGTTTCAGCTTCCTCATCATCAATGCTTGCAATGGAATCTTCATGATTTTCAATCGATGTTACGAATTCAATCATATCGATGTTCCCATCTGAATTTTCATCCATTGAATCCATCATAGAATCGAGTTCCGAATCAGATAATTCATATTCAAGGAAAATACTGAGCTTAGAACCAAGTTCTTCCCTAGTAATCATTCGGTTCCCGTCTTCATCCATATCTCCAAAGGCGTTTGCTAATGTCAATTCTTGTTCATCGATTGAGTCGAGTACGTCCTCATAAATCTGAGAGATACTTCGATCTTCAGTTTCTAATTCTACTGGATCTTCCTCGGTTTCTTCTTCAACAGATGCTTCATCCATTACTTCTTCAATCAATTCTTCTTCGACTGCTTCTTCGGTTATTTCATCGAGTTCTTCTTCTGATTCTTCTTCGACAATCTCTTCCTCTGAGTCATGCACGACTACTTCTTCCACAGCTTGTTCCACAGGTGCTTTGATTTCTTCTTCTGATTCGGCGGCTTCATTATCCAATTCAACCGCTTCGCTTCGAGCATTCCAAGCATCAGCAGCAATTTGCAATTCCTCTTTCTTGAGATATGAATTGTCATCGGAATTATAATTTTCAGCAAAGGCTAGGAATTCTTCTTTGTCGGAATCATTGATTTCTGCAGCGATCATTACTTTGGAAAGGACATTCTCACTGTATTCAAGACTCTCCTCTCTGTCATTTGATTCATCTGCAGTTGTCTCCGTTTCTTCCACAAGATTATCGCCAGCAATGATCGTTTGAAGTTCTTCAAGATCTACAAGACTGTCTCCGTCCTCATCTATGGCTTCGACTAACTTATCCACTTGGCTTGGCGGTAAATCCGCTAGATTAAGGGATAATAATCCTGATTTTAATTCATCAGAATCGATGCGTCCGTCTCCGTTTGTATCGAATCGGCCAAACAATGATTTCACATCCATTGAGTTGGTTGCCATCCAGGTGCGCAAGATGTCGATCACATCGTCAGCTACGAAAACCACGCCGCATTCAGGACATTTTGTAGAATCAAGGGGCACGAGAGAGTTGCATGCTCCACATTCACCTAAGGCATCTTCTGATACTCCAGAGAACGAGATGTCACATTCGGGACAGTTGGTTGATGTAATAGGCACGACTGCTCGGCAAGAACCACATTCCGCCATTGCTATCTCTTCATTTTTCTCGGTCATACCATCGTCACCGGTCTTACTCAACACCTCTGCGATTATAATCCTTCATGATGATTTTAACGATGAAACCTATGTATCTCTTGTGTTCTGGTGAATTCAAGGGGATATTATGGCAGGCCAAATTCATACGCTCCTTTTCACATCCTCTGATGATTTTGTATCCGTATTTGATCAGATTGACTCTGATGAAACCTCTCACAGAGTCTTCATCTCAAGAATGCCTCAAAGGAGACTAATAGAACGTTTAGACATCACTGATATCGAGTGCTATTGGTTAACTGATAGAGAGGGGGATGGTATGATTCCGCCGAGTTATAATGCATTGCTAGATTTGATTTCAAACAGATTATCGAATCATAAAGGAACTATTTTCATAGAAGGTTTAGAATGGCTTTCATCTTTACATGGATTCGATTCATTACTTAGCTTTACACGAACACTTTCAGATTCAATTCACCGAACCCATTGGAACGTGTATCTTTCTGTCGATGAAAATTCTTTCAGTTCAATCGAACTGAATCAGCTTACGAGAGAGGCTGCAATTCTAACCTTAGATTTCGTGGAGGAATTAGATTTCATTGAAGAACAATCCAATGACTTTCTTGTGGTCCAAAAATCTGAAAATTTAGAAATTGAACTTCATGAAGACGGATCTCCTAAATTGCTCTTACTTACTCGATTACCTAGAAATGGTTTTTCAAAATCTCTACTTCAAAGGAGAG
Source organism: Candidatus Poseidoniales archaeon (assembly GCA_009887135.1). Lineage (GTDB taxonomy): Archaea > Thermoplasmatota > Poseidoniia > Poseidoniales > Poseidoniaceae > MGIIa-L2. Next base: position 42,718 of record QXYA01000171.1, on the reverse strand, counting down.
TGCTACAATGGCGTAGGATGGGGCTAGATGTTACCGAGGTGGAATCCGCTCTTTACTCTTCAAATACAGATTCTATGTTTCAAGCGTACAATATCATCGAAGAAAAAGTTCGGAGAGCAGTTCAACTTGATAATTGGGTTTCAGAAAATGTTTCAGATTCTCAAGAACGGTCAGTTGCTCAATTTAGGATACGTCAACTAACAGGATTAGATCAGTTAGAACGCAGATACTTCTTGGATTAATTTAGGTATCCTGCTTGATTCAGCCTCGATTAAAGATAACCAAGCAGATTGGAGTAATTCATTAGCAATGAATCTTAATTCCGAACTTGTTGTTCTATCTGATATATCGTCGATAACAATGGTATCAATACAGCGAAGTAAAATTTCTATTTGTTTGGACGATTTATGATGGATAAAATGCAATCCTCTCCTGGCGACAAAGAGTTCGCATGCTATTACTTCTGATGATCTTCGAACTGCTTGAAGTAGATTCCAGCAAGCAGTAGATCCCATACTTACATGGTCTTCTTGACCCGCGGAAGTGGTTGTTGAAAAGGAAGTTCGTGGAGATGCATGACCGTGTAATTCCCCCAGCGAAGCACCAGCAGAATATTGTACAATCATTAAGCCAGATTCAAGACCAGCATCATTTGCTAAAAATGGTTTAATTGCCAACCTGTTCGGATCCAGCATCTGGTCAATTCTTCTTTCACTTATTGATGAGATTTCAAATAAAGATAAGGCCATTGCATCTGCTGTCAAGGCTAATATTTCGCCGTGAAAATTTCCTTGAGAGATAATTTCATGCCGACCAGGATTGGATATATCTGGAAATATAAGTGGGTTGTCAGTTGCTGAATTCAATTCGGTGTGAACTACTTCGTTCAACCGTTGCAGAGTTTCTGAAACGGCCCCATGTACTTGTGGAATGCACCGAAATGAATACGGGTCTTGCACTCGATTACAAGTTGTATGATTAGAAAGTATAGTTGAATCTGACAAAATACTTCGAATTCGTTTGGAAACAAATATCTGGCCAGGATGTGGTCGGGCAAGATGAACTCTCTCATCCATTGGCGTGAGAGTAGACTCAGTTGCATCAATAGACATACAAGCAACGAGATCAGAATATGTGAGTAGGTTCTTGAGCCGTTCTAATGCGAGACAAAGGAATCCTGTCATTTGACTGGTACCGTTGATCAATGAAAGGCCATCCTTGGCTCGTAATGTAAGAGGGAGTAATTCGCATTCCACAAGAACTTCTTTTGCATTACGTTCCTCATTATTGAATAAAACAGTTCCTTCACCAATCAGGCCTAAAGCCAAATGGGAAAGAGGTGCTAAATCGCCACTCGCACCTAAACTACCTATGCGAGGGACAGTTGGATGAATTCCCATGTTAAGAAAAGTTACGAGTTGGTTGATGACATCAGGATGACATCCTGAATTCCCTTTTACAAGCGAATTAATTCGAACACACATCATGGCTCGGACCTCTTCTATGCTCATTAAATCCCCTAATCCTGTAGCATGAGAGCGTACTAAATTTAATTGCAGCGTCTCTAATTCTTCTGAATTAATTTGGGTATTCACCAAGGAACCAAAACCAGTATTTATTCCGTAGACGACATCGTTTTCTTTCAGAATGCGATCAACAACAGAACGAGCATTTCTCACACGAATCATCGATTCCTCAGCTATCTTAACTTGGGAATAATTACTAGCTACTTCGACAACTTCAGATGAAGTCAACGTTGTTCCATCAAGAGTAATTGTTCGTTTGCTCATTTCATTCACCATTGAAAATATGTTCAAGAAGATTTTCGTCTACGGAGTTGGGTAAGGTTACTTGAAGTGAGGTATTAATCTTCATCGCTTCTTTGATTGAAGATACGGCGCCAGAATTACGAGCCCATGCTCTTCGAGCCACACCGTTGTTGACATCCCAATGAAGCATCGACTGCAGTCTTGTTTTAGAGTCTTCAGAGCCATCGATGACCATTCCAAAACCGCCATTCATAACTTCACCCCAGCCCACGCCACCTCCGTTATGCAAACTAACCCATGTGGCTCCGCGAATCGCATCCCCGATGAAATTTTGAACAGCCATATCAGCTGTCCACTTGGAACCATCTTGAATGTTCGCGGTTTCCCTGTAAGGTGAATCAGTTCCACTTACATCATGATGGTCTCTCCCTAGAATAACAGGGGCAGAGATACGTCCATCAGCAATGGCTTCATTGAACTTGGTTGCAATGGCATTTCTTCCCTGTTCATCTGCGTAAAGGATGCGGGCTTGTGATCCAACAACTAGTTGATGTGAATCTGCTTCCTTGATCCATTTGAGATTATCTCGTATCTGTTGTTTAACGTCTTCATCAGTTACTAGATCATATAATTCGGAAAGGGTTTCAAATGCGATTTTGTCAGTTGCTTGGAGATCATTCGCTAATCCAGATGAACAAACCCAACGGAAAGGTCCAAATCCACGGTCAAAGCATAATGGACCCATAATATCTTCAACATAAGATGGATATTTGTAGTCTCCATTGTCATCAAAAATATCTGCTTTAGCCCGTCCTGCTTCGAGTAAGAATGCATTTCCATAATCCCAGAAGAACATTCCCTTTTTTGTCATAGAATTAATGGCTAACACGTGTCTTTGCAATGTAGATTGTACTGCTGATTTAAATTCGCTTGGATTCGTGTGCATAAGTTCCTGAGATTCTTCGAAGGATAAATTGGCAGGATAATATCCTCCCTGGTATGGATTGTGTAGGGATGTTTGATCGCTTCCTAAATGAACCATCACGTCTCGTTCAACCAAGCGTTCCCATAGTTCGACAATATTTCCAATGAATCCAATTGATGTCCCCACTTTGTTCGTTGCAGATTCAAGCATTAAGTCAATGGCTTCGTCAACATTTTCTGAAATTTGTTCAACCCAACCTTGAGAATGACGTTTTCTAGCGGCTATGGGATTTGATTCCGCTACAATGCAAGAGACTCCTGCAATAACAGCTGCTTTGGCTTGAGCGCCCGACATACCACCCAATCCGGATGTAACGAAACACAATCCGCCGAGATCGCCATCCGCAGGTATTCCAAATTTCATTCTTGCTGCATTCATCAACGTAATTGTCGTACCATGAACAATTCCTTGCGGTCCAATATACATGTACGAACCTGCAGTCATTTGACCATATTGTGTCACACCCATGGCGTTCAACCGTTCATAGTGGTCAACCGAAGAATAATTTGGAATCATCATACCATTTGTCACAACAACTCGAGGGGCATTTTTGTTTGAAGGAAATAATCCAAGAGGATGACCAGAATAGATGACGAGTGTTTGTTCATCGGTCATTTGGGAAAGATAATTCATAACCAGTACATATTGAGCCCAATTTTGGAATACTGCACCATTTCCGCCATATGTAATGAGTTCATTAGGGAATTGAGCAATTACAGGGTCTAGATTATTATCGATCATTAACATAATACCTGCGGCTTGTAATGAATGTGCTTGATATTGGTCAATAGAGAGTGCTCGAATTACACAATCCGGGCGGAATCGATACATGTAAATTCGACCATATGTTCGTAATTCTTTAAGAAATTCAGGTCCGAGAGTACTGTGGTTCGATTCGGGAAAATAACGAAGGGCATTTTCTAAGGCTAATCTTTCTTCTTGTGAGGAAAGCACTTGCTTGCGTACAGGAGCATGGTCCACTGAAGCATCTAAACCAGGGTGTTTTGGCAATTGCGAAGGCAATCCAGCACGTATCATTGCGATTCGCCCTTCGTCATCCATAGGTGTGCGTAGGATTGATGGCCTTTGAGGATTGTTCACAACTCAATACTTCGACGGATTCAATAATAGGACTGCGATGGCTAAACAATGACCGTTAAGGGCGATGAGGGGGTATTGGACTCTTCTGAGGTTCAAAGGGCTGATAATCAGTCATTCAATGCCGTCTTAGGCAGTACAATCGCAGTTTGTCTTGTGTTCCTATTTGTTTCAGCATTATTCGGTGATTCCCTTGTCAATGCAGTCCAAGATAGTCCACAGGAACAAGGAAATGTTCCTATTTGGGAACGGTACCTCGAAGATTATACGGTCGATACAGATTTCGGCTATATCTTGGAAGTTGGTCCTTACGAAATTTTAGAGACTGCAAATGAATGGAATTCAACTCACCACTTCGTTGAATACATTCTCCCCTTAGAAGAAGGTGGAGCAGCACCAAACGGATTGATTAGCTTAGCAGTATGGAGGCCGAATGTACCAGATGGCGTAACAGTACCTGTCATAGCAGAATTCGGCCCATACTTCCAAGAACCATCTGTTGAAACTCCTACGATCGAAGTCCCAGGCAGTTGGCTTGGATCGATGATGGTTGAACAAATGTTACCTCATGGTTATGCATTTGCCCAAGTTTCAGTTGCTGGAACTGGCCGTTCCAATCATTGTATGGACCTTATGGGGAATGCTGAACAGTTAGGAAATGATGCAGCAGTTCGTTGGCTTGGTGAACAAAATTGGAGTAATGGTAATGTTGGCCTCATTGGAAAATCCTATGATGGTTCAACTCCATGGCAAGCTGCTATGTTCGGAGCTGAACACGATTATCTCAAAACGATTGTACCAATCTCTGGGCTCATTGGTGTTAAGGAATTAATGTGGAGAAACGGAAGTGCGGAAGCACGCGCTCCCATTATGCACAACGGTGTTTATGGCTCATACGGCTTAGATGGAGATGAAGAAGATTACCAAAACATATGTCCAGATTACCTCATTGGCCCAGGGACTGGTATGAGCGCTTACTTATTGGGATCTGAGCAATTTGGTGACTACTGGGCTGAGCGTTACTTCTTGGACAGAGTATTGGAGAATTATCAAGGGTCGGTATACCTTATTCAAGGAATGCATGATTGGAACGTAGATCCACATATGGCTGTTCCAACAATGAATGCATTAATTGATGCGGGAATTGAAGCCAAGGGCCTATTTGGACAATGGGATCATGATTATCCTGACCGGCCGATTCAACTTGATGATAGAAGTGACATGGGTGGCCGTGGAGGGGAAGCATTTCCCGAAATGATTCGGTATGATTGGATGCAAGATCTGTACGAGTGGTTTGAGTACTATCTCCAAGATCGTGGTGAACAACCTGGTCAATATATTGAGATACAGGATAACCTTGGTGAATGGAGGCTTGAAGATAGATATCCTCCTTCCGATACAACAGAATGGAGCGGAAGTTTAGGCGCTGAATTATCCAATATTGGCGGTTCATTGACGGTCATACCAGATGCTTCTACAGGCCCTGTATGGGAGACCGAACCTCTGACTGAGACCTTGAGGATTGCAGGTGTACCGCGTCTTCATGTTGATGTAACGACTGCAACTATTGGAGGTCAATTATACGCTTTACTCGAAGACTGCTTTGAAAATACATGCATCCATATTGGTCATGCAATCATGGACCTGAGATACCATGCTGGAGGAGATCAAATACAAACATGGACTCCAATTTTTGAAACAATAAATGCGAAGATGGAATTCATGCCCCTTGATGCTGTCCTTCTGGAAGGACATACAATTCGATTATCATTGACTTCAACAGGAGAAGATTATCTACCAGCGAGTACTTCATCTCTCGTTACAATCCAAGAAGGAGATACTTCCACCCTCCAACTTGATATCATCGATGAAACGAGTGATTCAAGACGTTACTTCACGCCACCTGAGTGCTTTCATGAAGTCTGCCTTGGTTCTTAGGATTCCATAGAGTGAATATAATTCCACTCACAACCATGAGAATTGAATAGGCCAGAATTCCTTGTTGTAGATTTACAACATCTTTCTCGATCAAATAACCTGCAGATATTGTTGAAATTACTTGCCCCATCGACATGAGGAGCATATCTGTCGAAAAGACGCGGCCTCTCATCTCATCCTCAACCCATTCTTGAGTAAGTACAGTCGACAGAACCCAATTCCCACCACTAGCAGTATGCGCTAATGTAACGAGTGCGAGTGTCAATAGAATTGGACCACCCAAACTTAATCCTACAAGTGTGTAGAAAAATCCACTGACAATAATAAGTAAACCAACCATTTTTGGCCATTTTGTTGAATCCTTAAACACACTCCTTGCCAATATAGGTCCAATTCCAGTACCGATTCCACGTGCGAAGAAGAATATACCAAATCCAAGGGCAGTTCCTACGAATGTAATTTCATTCCCCGCTAATACTAGAAACACCCCTGCGAGACCCCCTCCTGCAATATTCCAAGAAGTTTTAGCAAATATTATTCGAAGAAGTCTCGGTTCACTCTTAATCCTTTTTTGACCAAGCCAAATATCTTTGAGCGAACTTCTAATTAGTGATCCTTCACTTGATTTGTCAAACGTTTGTGGTATAACAAGCGGAATCAACATCAATGTTCCAAATAGAAATGTAATTGAATCTATTATGAAGGCCACATCTTCACCGAAACTGGAGACGACAAGACCACCTGAAAACGCCCCTAAACATAACGCAGTAGACCACGTAGCACTATCAAGTGCATTAGCGGTAGCCAATTCTTCCTTACTCACAATATTCGGAAGCGCTGCTCTTTCAGCTGTAACATACAATCCGTGTAATGCCATCATAATCCCTGATACAGTAAACATCCACCACATGTCTTCAGGTCCATTCACACCGAGAAATGCGAGTGCTAATCCAATTTGAAAGAGATTGGTGATTATCATCAATTTTTTACGATTTACACGGTCAGCAAGTAAACCAAAAAGAGGTTGCATAAGTGCAAACGAACCCATTCGGACCGCCATTAAAATACCTAGAAGTAATTCTGAATCAGTATATTTCAAAATAATAACAAAGAGAGCAATAGTGTTGAACCATTCTCCAAACATGGACACGAATGCAGCTAACCAAAATCGACGGTAGGTACGGTTGGTTTTAACCAAGCGAACGTAGGAATTAGCAGCCATGATCAAAACCTATTCTTCTTCGAGAACATTATTGTCTTTTGAAAATGAAACAACGATCCATTTGGAAGTTGGTGTATTAGATTTGTCTGCAACTGAATCTAGCGGAACCAATTCATTGGCTTCCGGGAAATACGCGGCCATATTTCCCTTTGGTATGTCATATGCTACAACAATCCAATTATGGGAATGCCTACTTGTTCCCTCGAAATGGCTACTCATGTGCACAACATCGCGAGTTTTGAGTCCATTTTCTGCCATATCCAGCGAATTCATAAGAACAACACGCCTGTTACCATGAATCCCTCTGTATCGGTCATGGAGGCCGTAAATGGTGGTGTTATATTGATCATGACTTCTCATTGTCATCAGAACATATTCATTTTCTTTAACAGAGACATCCGGTAAAGGATTCATCGAAAATACTGCCTTTCCAGAGGGAGTTTTAAATTTCAATTCATCTCGAGGTGGATTCGGTAACAAGAACCCATTTTCTTGGCGCACACGTTGGTTATAGTTTTCAAATCCATTTAATGAAAGAGCCATTAGATCCCTGATTCCATCATAATTACGAGTCAAGTTGAGCCAAGGTAAGTTCTCAGGAACTAAACGATGTCCTAACTCAGCAACAATAGATGGTTCGCTCATCAACGTAGATGATGTTGGCTTAAGCTTCCCTTCAGATCGATGTACAACTCCCATAGAATTTTCAACAGTAACGAATTGTTTCTCGGAATTCTGGATATCAATTTCTGTTCGTCCTAACACAGGTAAAATCAAAGCAGATTGTCCAGTAATAAGGTGACTACGGTTGAGTTTCGTCGATATCTGAACTGTGAGACCTATATTTTTGATTGCTTTAGCAGTCCTTCTCGTATCTGGTGTAGCTGACAAAAAGTTTCCACCCATGCAGATGAATACCTCTACATTTCCTTGTTCCATTGCTCGTATTGATTCTACTACGTCATACCCATGCTCTTTTGGTAATTCAAAACCAAGACCTTTCTCCATGGATTCAAGGAAGTTTTCAGATGGAGCCTCCCATATGCCAACCGTCCGGTCGCCCTGTACGTTAGAATGTCCGCGAACAGGGCAAACACCCGCTCCAGGCCTGCCTATATGGCCACCAAGTAGGAGTAAATTGACGACTTCTTGTATCACAGCAACACCGTTTCTATGTTGGGTAAGCCCCATAGCCCAACAGGCTATGGTTGCTGTGGAATTTGCACACAATTCTGCGAATTCTATGATCTCCTCTTTGGAAATACCTGAGTCTTGAGTTGCTTGCTCCCATGAAAACGAATCCATGTGGGATTCTAATTCATCAAATTGAATTGTATATGTATCAATAAAATTGGTGTCAAATTTATTTGTATCTAAGAGATGTTTAATCACACCCTGAAATAACGCTGCATCGCCACCAATTTTTACTTGTAAATGCATATCAGCAAGTTGAGTAGATGTTAAATCCAATTCCATATATTCTTGAGGGTGTTTAAATCGTGACAAACCGGTTTCAGGCAATGGATTGATATTGACAATTTTAGAACCATTCCGCTTTGCATCTCTTAGGGCAGTTAGCATACGGGGGTGATTTGTACCTGGATTTTGACCCACTACTAAAATCAAATCACTTTTGTTGAAGTCTTCTAAATGAACTGTCCCTTTACCGATTCCGATTGTGGAACCCAATGCCTTTCCGCTTGACTCATGACACATGTTTGAACAGTCTGGAAGATTGTTTGTACCAAGACTTCGAACGAGGGCCTGATAAAGAAATGCCGCTTCATTTGAAGTCCTTCCAGATGTATAGTACACTCCATTGGCAGGTTCTTCCATGGATTTTATTGATTCCGAAATCAAATCGAAGGCGTCATTCCATGAAATTGGTTCGTAATTTGAACTTCCAGCCTTGAGTACCATAGGATGAGATATACGTCCTTGTTTGTTTAACCAATGATCGGACTTTTTCAGTAAACTTTGGACATCATATCGTTTGAAAAAATTAGGATTGACCTTATCTTTCATAGCCTCATCCGCTACTGCCTTAGCACCATTTTCACAAAACTCAAATGATGTTCTATGATTTGGATCTGGCCAAGCACATCCTGGACAATCGAATCCTTCTTTTTGATTTACCATGAGAAGCGTCTTGATTGTTTTTGATACGCCCATTTTCCTTATTCCGTGATTGAGGGATGAAATTGCAGCAGGTATACCTGCTGCTGTCTTCTTTACTTTCGTCAACCGAAGAGAGTTCAAATCTGCTGGTGTGACCCCTTCGGATGGTTCCTGCATAGATATGCTAAGCAATACCGTTCATCAAGTCTTGTGGAGAAATTCTAGTTTAATCCTGCTTTCCAAGCACCAGATTCTCTTACGAAACCATAGAGAGTGATTCCATTGGCTCGTGCTAAATCCAATGCAGCGCTTGAAAAGGCTCCTACTGATGCAATATTAGCGATTCCAATACGTGTGGCTTTGGCAACGATGTCCCATCCACATCTTCCAGAAAGTAATAATGTGAAATCATTGAACGTTTTTAGGCCAGATAGTATTGCTAATCCGATTGTTTTGTCGACTGCATTATGCCTGCCTATGTCCTCTGATACGAATTGTACATTACCAGTAGAATCCAAAAGGGCAGCGCCATGGCAACCTCCTGTGGCCTCAAAGAGTTTCATTTCCCCTCGCATCCTATCAAGAGCTTGATTTAATTGATCATGCGTTAATTGCTGAACTTGTGACATTGGCCTGCCATGCAGTTGTACAACAGATAGGTCAGGATGGTTGCAAGCTCCACATGAGGTAGTAATGAGTCGAGGTTCCGGTGTAGTAGAAATTATAGAATTATAAAACGAATTTACATGACCATCTACAATGTTGTTTTCAAACTCATTTAATAATGGAAATTCAATAGTTAACCCTTCACAAACCAGATGGCCGATATGCAATTCTTTGATTCTTGATGGAGTTCCTAGTAAAGATATATGCGGTTCAAATTCACCACTTTTCCCGATACTGTGAAGAGTAATGATGGATTCTTGAACAATACATTCTGATTCAATAGTTGACTGAACATTCAATAATCGCTGTAAAGGAATATTTTGATATTCATGATTCATCGTCATCGACCTCTATATCAAAAAATTCAAACTGTAAAGCCACCAATTCTGCTGAACTTTTGGCAGAAGAATAGGCTTCTAGCGGTTCAGCATTAAGTTCTAAGAACCGATTCCCCCACCGAAATTTACTGAGAATCGTTTCGGCTTGTACAGGTTCTCCCATTAAGACGCATGCAGCTGCAATGGCTTCGACCGTGGATAATTTCGATGGCTTACCCCAATTAACAGGGTTCGCAGCCAACAGGAGTGGTAACGTTCGTGCCTTTAATCTCGTTCTTTTCATCACTGTCTCGACTGAGGATTCAATGTGAGCCCAAGAACAATCTAGTCCGACGATTGCTCCATTTCCTTTGAACAATTCTTTGTCTTCCGGACCGAGTACCTTTCCACAAAGTGGTTCAAGAATTATGCCTTTACGCGGTAGTCTTCTGAAGTCTTTGTGGAGCGTCAATAAGTCATCTTTTGAAGCACGAACGGCAGTATTTTTCTTTGGATCATCTTGAGCAAGCCAGATGGCATGCAAAGGAATGGTCATAACTTCACCTCAAATCTTTGAGGTAGTCGCCAATTGTCATTCCTCGTGATTGACCAGATCGGCCTACCATGGATTCATGTTCATTTGCGGATTCAATCATCAATGAAATTCCGAGTATCATTTCCAATTTCCGAATCACAGCATCCGTAGGGGGCTTGCCGGATTCTGCTGATTTGATGACGTTGATTGTTTCTGCCATACGTTGAGCAAGTTGAACCTGATCCCAGCCTTTTCCTTCACGACCTGAGGTGATTCTACGGGAAAAATCTGATGCGAGTTCTTTTTCACTTTTATTCATCAGATTATTTCGTTTTGACCGTGAAGGATGGGAAGTACGTTGAGGTGTAGAGCGTGCCCTGGACAAGCCAGGTGCTTCTTGCTTGGGTTGGAGATTTAGTTGGCCGATGCATCTCTGGCATATTGCCAACATCGCTTTGTTGACACGGTGTTCCCGTGTTGATACCTTTGTCGCTCCACATAACTCACAATCCGCCATAGTATCTCCATTTTCTCCTGGCCTCGACAATTCATGAACCCTTCGCAATGAATCCTCGTGGTGAAAACGATGTGTTGATGAACTACAGCCGTTAGGAGTAATTGATTACGATGGGTAGTGAAGTAGAGCGCGGCTCCGATTCAATGAAAACTTCCAAAGATGATGAGCTCCAAGTTCTTGAAACCGAATTCAGGGATTTGCAAGAAAAAACTCAAGAGTTAATTAGCGAACGAACACATCTCGAATCAGAACTAAGGAGTGTCAAAAAGCAAGCTTCTCGACTCGAGGAAGAAGTACGACACCTTCGTTCACCACCGCTTATTATTGGCTCTATACAAGACGTACTTGACCCTGAAAGGGCCATTGTTCGATCATCAAACGGGACCGTTTTTCAAGTTGCTTTGAATCAGAGAATTGAACCTTCGCTCCTCAAACCCGGTACACGGGTGGCTTTGAACCAAGATACACTATCTGTTATTGAAGTGTTAAATGATGCATGGGATCCAATAGTCAGCGGATCTGAAATGATTGAGAGACCAGATACAACATATGAGATGGTTGCTGGATTGGATGAAGAAATACTTTCAGTTCGAGAAGCTATCGAACTTCCGTTATTGAAGCCTCACCTGTTTGAAAAGGTGGGCATAAAGGCCCCGAAAGGTGTCCTACTCGTTGGCCCACCTGGTTGCGGGAAAACGTTGCTTGCTAAAGCAGTGGCTCATCATACAAATGCTACCTTTATCAGAATGGTGGGTTCAGAACTTGCTCAGAAATATATTGGTGAAGGTGGTCGACTTGTTCGCGAATTGTTTTCATTAGCAAAGGAAAAATCTCCTGCAGTAATCTTCCTAGATGAAATTGATGCTATTGGCGCAAAACGTTTGGA
>QXYA01000171.1:6284-30657 GCA_009887135.1 Candidatus Poseidoniales archaeon | reverse complement strand
AAGTGGTGACCGTGAAGTGCAACGGACACTAATGCAACTCCTGGCTGAACTTGATGGATTTGATGAATTGGAAAATGTCAAAATCATTGCAGCCACAAACAGACCAGATATTCTAGATGATGCATTACTTAGACCGGGAAGATTCGATCGGATTATTGAGATACCAATTCCGAATGAAGTTTCACGAACTGAAATACTTTCGCTCCATCTCAAGTCCATGAATACAAAGGGCGTACGAATAAAGCCAATTACACAATCCACTGAAGGTTTTAGTGGAGCAGAACTCAAAGCAGTTTGTGTTGAATCCGGTATGATTGCAATACGACAAGAACGAAGCGTTGTCAAGCATTCTGATGTCATGGAGGCAATCCAACGCCTACAAAAGAAGAAATCGAGAGGAGGAATTACTTCTTCTCCCGATAGATTGTATGGTTAAAGAGGTCAATGTTCAAAGTCCTTACTCAAAATCATGAGCCATGGGCAAGTCTATCATCGAATGCGTACCGAATATTTCTGAAGGCAGAGATCTTAAGAAAATCAACCGAATTGTCGATGCTGCTCGCATTCCTGGCGTCAAGATATTAGGAATTGAGCCCGATTCAGATTACAATCGTACCGTAATCACATTTGCAGGAACTCCTGCTGAAGTGGAACATGCAGCCTTTTTACTTATTCAAGCCTCTATTCTAGAAATCGATATGCGAAATCATTCAGGAGAACACCCACGTATGGGGTGTGTAGATGTATGTCCGTTTGTTCCTATTTCTGGTGTTTCAATGGATCAATGCATAGAGATCGCAAAGCGGGTCGCAATGAAAGTTGGGAATTTGACAGTACCCGTATTCTTGTATGGAGGGGCCGCTTCAGATAATTCAAGAACAGCTCTATCCGCTTTAAGGAAAGGAGAATATGAAGATTTAGTGCATCGTTTTAATGGGAATTCAACAGTGCACGGACCTTCCACATGCCTCCCCGATTTAGGCTCTGAGAAATGGGACGAATCCTCCCAGCGGTCTGGAGCCATTACCATAGGAGCGAGAGATATCCTCATAGCCTACAATGTGAATATAGATGAAAAGGATGCTAAGATTTCTAAACAAATCGGTTCTATTGTTCGATCAAGTGGCAGATTAATGAAATCAAATGATAAAGAAAAGAAGTTTAGAACACAAGGATTACTCAACCATGTCCAAGGTATGGGTGTGCCATTGGAAACACATAGCATTAGTCAAGTATCCATGAATCTTCAACAGTACAGTCATACAAATTTACACCATGCATACGATGTGATCTCATCACTGGCAATAGATATGGGAGGCCTGGCTATTGGCTCCGAAATAGTAGGGTTAGTACCGCTTGAATCTATGGTTGAATCTGGTAAATGGTATGCAGATTCTGATGAATTATCTGATGTAGAATACGTATCTCTTGCCATAGAGAAACTCGGTTTGAGCAGCATTCATCATTTCGATCCTACTCAACGGATTATTGAATGGTGCTTGGAAGGTGATGACGAATGAAGTGGGCAGATGTAACTCTTAAAGAATTTCAATCTGCACTAGCGAGTAGCGACCCTACTCCCGGTGGTGGTTCAGCTGCTGCTGTTGCTTTAGGCCAAGCAGCAGCGTTAGCCAAGATGGTTGCGGACCTTACTCTTGGCAATGACAAATACAGCGATGGATGGACTATTTCGGATTCTGTAAATACAATAGCGACTCCACTATTGGAAGAGGGATTGGAACTAGCACAATTGGATAGTCAGGCATTTGATGCAGTCGTATCTGGATTTAAACTACCTAAATCGACAGAACAAGAAAAAGAAATACGTAGAGAAGAAATTAGAACTTCAATGCTAGGTGCGGCTAAGGTACCTTATGATACGGCCTGCCATGCTCTAGATTTATTGAAACTCTTACCCGATTTAGCCATGTTAGGTAACGAAAATGCTGTATCTGATGTTGGCGTAGCGAGTTTGCTCGCTTCAGCAGCGCTCAAGGGCGCCATCTTCAATATAGAAATCAATCTCAATTCATTACCAGAATCCTATGGAATTGAAATGAGAGCGCATTTGCCAGAATTATCGAGTGAAGCTAAAATTCACTCGAGACTTTGTATGGAAGCTGTACGTCAACGATTAGCGAACGAGTGAACCTGTGGAAATATCCCCGTCAATGGTTACCAGTTTTACTGCACCGTCACCATCATCTGCCGCGAGCATCATTCCTTCACTAACTACACCGCGTAGAGGTCTAGGTTTGAGATTAGCCACGAATACGACAGTTTTTCCCATGAGTTCTTCACTCGAATAATATTCCTTAATTCCTGCACAAATTGTACGCTGCGAATCAGTTCCATCATCAAGTTTCACAACATACAATCGATCTGCATTGGGATGTTCTTCAACACTGACAATTTTTCCAACGCGTAACTCAACTTCCATAAATGTTTCAAATTCAAGGTATACAATGCCTTCTGGTTGTTCTTCTTTCATATTCTTCTTCTCCTTTTTCCCACCCTTTACACCATGACCAATGGCTGATGGTTCCGATTCTTCTACAAGCGATTGTTCTTGTTGTACAATTTCATCAAGATCTAAGCGTTTGAAGAGTGGCTGATAATTCTCATCTGTGGGGCAGATATCTGCCGTCCAATTAAGAGCAGAGTCCCATGATTGCAAGTGTGCTTCTCCTTCAAGACCCAGCATAGCCCATAACTTCTGAGAACTGAATGGCAAGAAGGGTTGTGTAACAACAGCAAGATACCTACAAAGCCTCCAACCAAAAGCGAGGGAAGAGAGCGATTCATGACGTCCATCAGCCCCTTCTTCTGACTTAAGATGCTTCCAAGGTGCAGCATTTTGTAGCAGTTGATTGCCATGCTGGGCTGCATTCATAGCAAATCGAAGAGCTTCTTTGTAACGATGGCGTTTCAAAGAATCTGTTATTTTGGAATGAAGCGTATCGAGGAATACAATGTCGTCGGCGTGTAGCACATTATCATCAAATTGTATAAGCGGGGAGACACCTTCATTCGGCAATCGAGCGGTAAGAGACATGACTCGATTGACAAAATTACCATAAGTGGCAATAAGTTCATTATTAATTCGATCTACGAATTCATTCCAAGTAAAATCCGTATCATGTCCTTCAGGCATATTGATGCTGAGATAATATCTCAACGTATCTGGATCAAATCGTTCTAGGAAGGAAGGCAACCAAATCGCATGCTTCCGGGATTTAGAAAACTGTCCACCAGCGAGCATAAGATATTCCATTGCAGGTACGTTATCTTCGAGATGGAGGTCCCCCATACCAGGTAACTCTACAGGATCGTTGGCTGTTTTACCGTTTCTTACATGATTTAATCCCATTAAAATAGCAGGCCAAATGACTGTATGGAATGGGACGTTATCTTTGCCTAGGAAGTAATAATGACGAGGATTCGATTGTTCGTTATTTGTCCACCAGGATTCCCATGCTGCAGAATCTTCACCATACTTCTCAGACCAAATTTGGGAGCATGTGAGATAACCTTGTACAGCTTCGAACCAAACATAAATGCACTTTCCAATCCAATCATCTCCGTCAATAGGGACGTTGATGCCCCAAGTTAAATCTCTCGTAACTGCTCTTGGTCGAAGGCCCATGTCGAGCCATTGTTTGGTCATGGCGCGAACATTCGGCTTCCAAACAGATTGCCTTTGATCTGCATGCAGTTGCAGCGCTTCTTGGAATAGGTCAAGGCGATAAAAAAGGTGTTCTGTCTCTCGGATTTCAACTTCAAAGGTTGGATTCATTTTGGAAATAGGATTTCGCAGTTCTGAAGACTCATATGTTGCGCCACAACTGTCGCATTGATCGCCTCGAGCACCATCAGCCTCGCAGTTAGGGCAAGTCCCCTCAATATATCGGTCGGGGAGGAATCTGCCACCGCCCGAAGGATTCAATTCGTAATACTGTTCCATTGCCCGCATTTCAAAGAAACCAGCATCATATAGATCTTTAAAATTAGATTGGACACGTTTTTTGTGTTCTAAGTCAGTAGTTCTATTGAAGAGTGAACCTCCATATTCAACGCCTCGCCCATCAACATTAGGCATCCATGTACAACCAAGGTCGAGTAATGCTTTAGAATTAATTTCATGAAAACGATCCACAATGTCCTGCGGCTCTATACCTTCTTGTTCAGCAGAGACTGTAATAGGGGTGCCGTGCTCATCTGAACCTGAAACCATTAACACACGATTACCAAGAGCACGTTCGAATCGAGCATGAATGTCGGGTGGGAGGTAACATCCAGCAACATGACCGAGATGCAGTGGTCCATTTGCATAAGGCCAGGCCACGCAAATTAGCACGTGGTCTCCATCGCTCATGTCCTGTCCAATGAATCAACCATTTTCAACTCGACCCACGGAGAAGATAAACAAACGTCATTTTGAATAACGTTGTCCTCATAGGACTGAATACCTGCGAAAGGAGTACTCGTTCATCATGGGCCTTGAATTACTAATTTTCTATACAATTTTGGCTATTGGAGTCTCATTTCTATGCTCTATTCTCGAGGCAGTTGTCCTATCGGTTCCAAATACACAGGTGGCTGTTTGGCAAAAAGAATTAGATAAACGCGGCGTCATATGGTCCAAATTAAAATCAGACGATGCTGTAAAACCTCTCACCGCCATCCTAACCCTGAATACCATAGCACATACGATGGGGGCTGCGGGTGTAGGTTCACAGGTCCAAGAGGTATATGGAAATGAGTACCTCACGATAGCATCAATTTTACTAACATTGGCCGTTCTTTTCCTTTCTGAAATCATCCCAAAGACCTTAGGGACAGCATATTGGCGTCAATTGTCCTTGATTACTGGAAGATCTCTAGTCGTAATCACATCATTGCTAGTCTTTATCGTGGCTCCTATTCAATGGATGAAAAAGATCCTTCCGAGTGCAGATGGTCAATTGGTTACAAGAGACGATTTAGCTGCATTAGCAGATCTAGGTGAAGAGGAAGGCGCCCTTATGGAAGATGAAGAAACAGTAATTCTAAATTTATTGAGATTAAGGGAGATTCCAATTACAGAAGTGATGACGCCACGCGTTGTCGTTTCAGCACTTCACAAGGACAAATCCATACGTGAGGTACTCGATGAGAACCCAGTACTTCGATTCTCTCGGATACCTGTCTATGATGAATCAATTGATGATGTACAAGGTTTAGTTATCCGTTCGGAACTTCTAGTCGCTGCCAGTCGTGATGAATGGGACAGACTCGTCGAAGAATTTTTGAAACCTGTGCAATTTATATCCATTGACCAAAGTGTGGACTCTGCTCTCGAGATGTTCCTTGGTGAACGGCAGCAATTCGCTGTTGTTCGAGATGAGTTTGGAGGTACATCTGGCATCCTTACAATGGAAGATGTCCTTGAAACATTACTTGGGGAAGAGATTGTTGATGAGTTAGATGAAGTAGACGATATGAGAGAACTTGCTCGAGTTCAAGCAAGCAATCCATCAGAAGAAGAGTGATTCTTCTTTCATCCAGTCTAGGATTAACTGATCTCTTTCTTCATTGCTACGTTCCTGACTATGCTTGAGTTCTTCAACAATATGATAATTGAAATTAGAATCTGCATTAGAATGTACATCGACTAAGTGTTTCCAATGTTTTTCTCCCAATGTTCTATCGAACTTTGCTTGAACAAGAAGTGTTGGAGCGTCTGGAAGCCCCCATTGTGGAGATTGTAAGAAGTTTATATCACGAATCTGATAGTGAGGGTCATTCATTGAGTTATAGTGCTTGAGAAGCCTCCTCATCATCCATGGATGCAAGAACTCTGGTATTCGTAATACCTCACATGTACGATTATTAATTAATGAATAGGAAGTTACGGGTGATTCAAGAATAACTCCTTTTAGATTAGCAGAGGTATCTAATTCAGCTCTCAATCCGCGTTGGGCAATGAAACCTCCCATGCTGTGCCCATGTACGATGAATCCATTATCGAGCCATCCGTTGACGGAATATATTTCCATCACCTTTTCAAAATCATGGCAAACATGCATAGCAGCCCAGTGATCAACTGGCATATTGCCACCGTGCGCTCTCATTTCAAAGAGGATAACATTGTAGCCTGAATCAAGATAGATTTTAGCCCGACCTTCCATATTCAATGCCTTTGAATTCCAACCATGGATAAGTATTGCCAATGGCTTAGAATCTTGAATAGAGGTTCTTAGCCAACGGACTGGATAGCCATCAATATCTTGTTCTTCACTGATTAAGTGTCCTGGAACTTTGGAATATGATCTTATTGCAGGTAATTGCAGCATCAGTCCCAGCGTAAAACTCAACCATAAATCTACGATAAGGATTGGTATAAAACAAATCAACATCAATGAATTATTCAGAGGGAGAATTGGAATGAAGAATAGAATAACAATCCACAGTGAGAGATGGATCAAAAATGGTCGAAACCTCTTGATGAACATGGCCAATCAATGGTAAATAAAATCCGATCAATCTTCTGTTTCAGAATCTGAATTTTCTTCTTTCTTCTTATCATCAGAAGAGACTACTTTGGCCTTTTTCTTATCTTCAACACGCTGAGCGTACTTCTCGCCAAATTGGCTCATACTTTCTAACCGTGCTCGGAATCCAGAGACTTCTCCGCCTTCGGATACATAGCGTACGAGATATGCTCCAAAAACTAAGTCGAATAAGCCCTGATTCAAATCACTGTTACGGGAGAACTGCCAGTTAACAATCCATAGAATCATCAAGACTGCTCCAATAGAGGTTAGAACAATTGGCGCTGTACCGTTTCCTAGTTGACCTGCCTGCATGAAAACCATAATGAAACCAATAAGCGATGATACGCCAATATTGTTGACAAACAATCCGTGTAGGAAAAGAGGTTTTGAGCCATCGCCGCGAATATATTGTGTTGATGAGGTATATTGTCCGAGGTTACGTCCTGTCCATATTGGCAACACTATGCCATTAAAGATGAATATCAGACCTGCACCAGCAAAAAGGAGAGTAGTTGCAGTACCGCCACTTGCGCCACCAGTTGTAACAGACATAACCAATGCACCAATCAGGACTGAGAAATTTACAGTGAAATTAACCCACCATGAAATAACCCGATTCAAACTCGAAGCAATTTCAAAATCGGATGACAGGCCTTCAGGACGAGCCTTCTTTACCTTAGGATTCTTTTCCTTTTTTGCTTTTTGAGGCGCTGGAGTTGCTTTCTTTGCAGCAGCTTTAGCAGCCTTTGCTACTGGCTTAGCAGCCTTTGCTACTGGCTTTGCCTTCTTGACAACTTCATCTTTCGTTTCGACCTTATCGAGTAATCCCATATCATCACTTCACTTATGCGTACATTTCAGAGATTTGCTTGTACAATGCGAAATCCCCTGAGTCTACAAATGCTGTTATCGAATCATCTGGCATATTGCCCAATTGTTCATCGATAATTTTGAAAAATTCTCCACGGCGTTCATCTTCAATAGCAGCTGGATCAGCGCCAACTTCTTTGAATAATTCGAATCCTTCAGATGCCATAAAGGATTCAATTGCCTTTTCTGGTAATTCATCACCAAGGAGATCATTTACGATTCCAAAGAATTGAGTGAACAGTTCATCTGCTTCATCCATTTCGTTTTCAATTTCATCGGATTCCTCTGAAACTTCAACGGGCGTGACCTTCTTCGGCTTAGGGGCTGATACAATTCCCTTGAGTTCTTTTCTTTCGCGCATTAATGCTTCAAGTTGTGGGACAAGCGATTTCAATGACGCTTTATCTTGCGCTGCTTTGGCTGCTTCATACTGCGGTTTCAATGAACGTAGTTCCGTTTCAACTTCTGAGAGTCGATCAGGTTCTTCTACGTCGAGTAATTCGACAACGGGTTCAGAACGGATATCGTTTAACGCTTCTTCTCGTTCTTTTTTCCTTAGGACTATGATATCTCTGTCCAATGAATGTCCAAAACGATCAGAGTATCGGTCGAGGAGAGATCCTGCCTCTCCAGACCCGAGTCTGTCAATGGCCCCATAAATCTGTGGAAGTGGTTTTGCAGAACGTTTTGCCCACAGGTCACCATATTCGTTTGTTTCTTTCTCAGGGGCTGCTTGAGGCAATGGCGTTGGTGCAAGAGGAGCGACTGGAGCATTTACTGCTGGAGCGGCTGGGAGTGGTTGGGGTACTGGCAAGGGAGCAGGTGGTAACTGGGCAGGTGCCGGTTGTAATGGAGGCAATGGCATGCCTGGAGAGGGTTGTTGACCAGCTAGAGGAGGCAATGGCATCCCCGGCATTGGAGGCAACGGAGCGGCGGGAACATTTTGTGATTTGTTCTTTTTCTTCCGGCGCATCGGCTCACCTCTAAACTGATTGGAGATGATACTGCCCTTGAACCTTCCCACAAATAGGATATGGAAAATACCTGATTTCCACAAAAATTTTAGACAAGGGAGCCCCAACCTTTGAGACACAAAAATGTGGCAGACGATTCAGAAACATCAAGCACATCCCCCTGCTTAACATCATGAATAGTATCACCAAAACGAACAATTGCATCCTCAACAGTGATTTCGACCTTTAGATTTTTATCCTTACCGAAAACAAAGGCTTCATTCAATGCATCAAAAGGATTGGAACGATCAGGATCCAGACGTTCTAATTCAAATTCAGTGACCCTCATACCTGTTTTTCCATGAAGTGATGTTGGCCATCTAATTTGTCTCCTGACGTCAATGGTTACGACTTCATCCGTCTCACCAGCAGCTCCTAGAACGATTGATGCATCAGACTTAACCAAATCAAGGAATAATCCTTGCAACTTTCCGAGGGCTGCAAATTTCCCATCGAGTACACGTTGTAATCTATCTTCATGAATCAATAGATCTGCTAGTTTTTGAATTGAGGCAATTCCACGACCAGGTTTTCCTTCTCTCCTCAGTTGTTCTTTGAGTTCAAGATGCAATGTTTTGAGTGTAGTCTTTGAACCATCAGTATCTGTTGCAATATCGGTTAATTTACCAATCAAAGTCGGAATCTGACCACGGATTCTTTTTGACCACCCTTTGGAATTAGCATCATTATATTGAGCCAAACCACCAGACACATCAACTCCTTCCCCACGGATATGAGATACAAGTTCCCTTCTTGCTTCTGAGTCAAGATGAAAGAGAGAGGGATCTCGATAATGGAGGTGAAATCCTCTATGTCCTGAAAAAGTAACTTGTAGGAACTCCCTTTTGAAACCAAATTCAGGTTCCAAGAAATCGTTCCATAAGGCGTGGCCTTGGTCACGAATTACATCGAGCATACCGGGGAAATCCCTATCCGTGACACCTGGCAAGTGATCACCATCCAAATCAAAGATTAAATCAGCCCCTTGCCATTCTTTTGCATCCATCTTCATTTCATAGGGTTTATTCCAATAAGCAGTTGAATAGAAACAAGAATGCATCGCTCTCTCAGATAAGAACTGGCGAAGGTCCGATTCACCTCTGAATGCTCGATGTCTTAGGGGTGGAGAACCGCCAAAAGGGATAAACATCCATTCTCGCATAGACATACGGGGAGGCCGCCAGAATTGGGATGTTTGATAATAGCGCCCAAAACGATGCGCAAAACGTGCCCACCCTTGTGATGCCATACTTACACTAACAGGTGACAGTTATTGAACGAAACCCAAATTATTTTTTGATGTAAAATTTCTGTTCGGTGCTGCTTACTTCTGTGACGGAATCAGCACCAGTCTTCACGACGTAATGATCCCAACAATAGTAGTGTTCGTTGTGAATCATAGAGGAGCCGAACGTCAATCTCAACCCACAGTCATGACATCGCGGGCCAATCTCACCATTAGGGGCTTGAGCTAGTTGTACATGTTCGTGTGGCATATCCTCACCAATCCTTCCTATCGGTCAAGGTTCTAAAATGTCGTGATTGAATCTACATCAACCCATGGAACTTTTTGCAACCCAATCCAAAAGGTCGAGAGCCACTTCGCAAGACTCACTAACTTCGATACATGAGTCTGAAAGGTACCTTTCCAATATTGGTTGAGCAGTAAGATTTCCTATGGCCCCAAGTGCTTCTGCTGCTTCATGTCGAACCATTACATGCTCATCAACATCTGAAAGCCGGTCGATCAATGCAGGGAGGGCCTCGTCCATCTGCATTTGGCCTAAGACATAAGCCAATTCATGTCGCAATAGAGCACTTTTTGTGGAAAATGCCTCGCAAAGAGCAAGGCAGGAGATAGGTGTTCGAATGTTACGGAATTTGAATACGATACGCATACGTTCGAACATGCGTGCTGAATCGTCGAGTAAAATTGATTTCATATCCTCAATTTTAGTCCCATCAGATGCAGGAGCAGGATCAACCGAGCCATATTCACTGACTTCTGGTTTTCCAGCCATGTGAACACCTATTCTTCAGTAGCACCGATAAATTGCATTGACTCTTCAGAAAATGCTGGATCTATTAGACCGATTTCTTTGCCTTCTTTTAAGAATCGTCGTACAGATGCTCTACCTTCAGGTTTGTAATCGATGGTTCGATCATTAACATACATGGTGACGAACTTTTGATTTGTTTCGTCGTCAATACCTCTGCCCCAAGCTTTTGCGAATTCTAATGCTTCTTCAGGGTGCTTAATTGAATGTTCAATACTCATTTTAGTGTACATTGTAATATCTTCCATGATTTTGTCACCGAGGTCTCTACGAACGACGTTCCCTCCCAATGGCATAGGCCAGCCATTGGTTCGATCATTCCACCAAACTCCCAAGTCAATTAGGACATTCAAGTCGTGTTCAACGTATGTTAATTGTCCTTCGTGGATGATGAGTCCACATGCGTATGTGTCATCGAGAATACGTGGTATGATTTCATCGAAAGGTACGACCTCAACGTTTACATCCCCCCAAGCGAGTTTAAGACCCATGTAAGCGGATGTTTTCAATCCTGGAATTGCTATAACTGACTCTTTGGCTTCATCGAGGCTAAGACCTTGCTTTGATACAATCATTGGACCATAACCTTCCCCCATAGAGGCACCACAGTTCATTAAAGCATAATGTTCTGCAATATCAGGAAATGCATGAATTGATACGGCAGAAACTTCCAATTCCTGACGCATAGCCCTATGATTTAGAGTTTCTATGTCTTGAAGTTCATGGACGAAATTATATCCCGGTGTAGGAAAAGCATTTGTTGTCATAGCGTGAAACATAAAGGCATCATCTGGATCAGGGGAGTGACCAATTCGCACAATCATGTTGCCATTCTCATCAAGGGGTAAAGATGCCATGCTCTTTCCAACTTGAAGACCTTCATGAACTAACCGATGAATATTTCATACAACTATCCAACAGAAATGATACACGGATGGGATTGTTTAAGTATTGCATTGGCCATTATGATTTATGGGGAAGTCATCAATGTTGAGATGTCTCGCCATCGCTCTTTCAATCCTATTCTTCTCTCCAGTGATTACTGCAGATACAAATGATTTATTTTTTGAATCCACGTATGATTCCCGAATACAAGATCAGGGTCGCAGGACTGTAGAACTTAATGAAAATGGGTCTCTTGCTTACGCATCGTTCGGAAATACGCTTGTTCAATATTCTCCTTCTAATCAAGGCACGATACAATCGAAAATATTTGATCAGGAAATATTGTCAATGGCTCTATCGCCTGATGGTACGAGGTTAGCTCTCACAATCAGAGATGGCGGTACAGCAGTAGACACGATACACATTCTTGATGCTTATACATTCAATACTAAAATCTCCTCGCAAGCAACAGCATCTAATGCCGTACTACTCTCATGGACAGACAACGGTGCATCATTGATTACTAACCATCCAACTTCTGGTTTAATCAAACTTAATCGAGAAGATTTGAGTACTGAAGTTCGGTATACAGGGAATGTTTCAGGCGGAATACTATGTGCAGACATATCTCCTTCTGGAACATACACCATGGGTGTCGACGAGACGGGGAGGCTCACAATATGGGATTCAATTGGAGATTACATCCATCATGAATTTTTACTCGATAGTAGTGTTAATGATTGCTCCTTCGACCCTACAGAATCTATGTTTACAGTCAGCATTGATGGTGATAAAATCCGGAAATGGACCTTGTCTGGTTCTGAACTTAGACCCTTAGACACACCCGGAATTAAGTCCTACAAATGGTCTTCAAATGGCCTATATGTATACGTTCATAGGACTATTTCTGGCGAATTCCTTTCAACATATGATTCGTCAGATTCTAGTAAAATATCAGAAGTCTCTCTTTTCCATCAGTTTTCGGAATTTGAGGTATTAGAATCCAACCCAGGAGTAGTAGATTTTGCAATATTCACATCCACAACTGATCATGTAGTAACCTATCGTTCTAGTCATTTAAAAAACGGAGTAGGGGCATCTGGTTCAGATTTCGATAGTGATGGAATACCGAATTCAATAGATGATGACGATGATGGAGATGGTATAGAAGACATATGGGATCTAAATTGTAATGCTGCAGAGAGTTTTAGTTGTGACCTCTTACCGGATGAAAATTATATGCGTTCAATGAACTTGATACTAAACGAAACGGTATTGGAAGTAGAAGAGACGTTCACCTTAAACAAATCTGATTCTTCAATTATTCGGGGTTTATCTCGTTATTCACTTGACTCAGATGTCAAATTATCTACGGAAGAAGCCATGCTCTTTGCAAACTCATATTGCGAAAACATCCATGAAGAAAATTATTCAATATCTATTCGTAACGCCATTGAAATTGAAGGGGTCTCATTGAATTATTTCTCCATGAGTTGTTCTGTTGTGTCTGGAATGGAGTTAACACAAGTTGATGATGATAGAACACATATTCGATATTCTATTATTACAAAATTCAACATGTCCGGAGAGATTGTAATCGGTGACAATGCCGTCAGAATACTATACCAACCAACTGCTGTCCAAGGAAGCATTACGATTCTCAGTGAACAGCATCCTATTTCAGTATCAGTTACCGGCCAAATATATGATGATGATTCATTTTCACCATGGTTTTTGCAAGAGGAATCAATTACCTTAAGTTTGAAAGAAAAAATAGATGATGGAGAAGATAATCTTGTTGATTCTTCTATATTTACCTCATGGTGGTTCATTGCCTTGTCTATATCATCCGTTCTTGTCATTGGATTTTTGTTGTATACGTTGAGGAACAAAGAAGATTCATATTCGATTAATTTAGATGATGAAGAAGAACTTGATGAAGAAATGTTGGAGATGGACGAATCGATTGAGGATTCTTCCTTCAGCGATTTAGAAGATATAGAGACTTCAATTATTCCATTAGAAAACGTCTCTACGAAAACTTCTCCTCGCACTAGATCAAGTTCGATACGCAAGGAAAGTCAACAGAATCCAGTCACTACTACTCGAAAAAGAAGAACCAGGGCAACAAAAGAGGATTCGACAGTCAAAGTATCCAAACGCCGTCGTCTCGTCGACGATGAAGTAAAGCCCAAAGTAAGAAAACGAAGAGCAGTTCGGCAGTCGATTGATGTTGAAGATGTCGAAATGTCAGACGCACTGAACCGGTATGAAGAGAATTAATCACCACATAAATTCTATCTTTTCATTCATGCCACAGCAAAGTGTAAGATATTCTTGTAAGCCGGAAACGTGTTCACCATCGAGTCTGTTAAAGACCTCGCCAAAGTATCTATTCATACGTTCAATCGACATATCAGACTGTTGATGGGCATTGAGAATAACTTGTTCTCTTGTCAATGGATCGTTTTCAAACAATTCTAAGCGTTCAATTAACGCGGAATGTGCTCGTTTAACAAATTCGATAGGTGTATCCTTTCTTGCAGCAAACACTCCGAAGACCATCGGGTGACCTGAATGATCGAGCCATGCTTGCCCTAAATCTAATTGGACAAGTTCTGGATTGGTCTTCGCTCTATCGAGGGCTCTGTCTCCGATAAGTAAAGCTCCATCGCATCTATCTAGCATGCTGTCAAGGTCAGGGCCCATTTCAACAGGACGCGGGTCTAGGCCCCTTACCTTTAGTAAATATTTGAGTAAAGCAACGGAGGAAGCAGAATCACTCGGCATTGCGATGTCCCTCATATCCTCGATAGGACGATTTCCGAAAACGAGGACACTTCCTACTTCTCCTTTCGAACTGATCCCAATTTCAGGAATAAGGATGAGTTCCTGATGGTGACGAGCAAAATCAGCTGCAGGTATGGGTGCAAGCACACAATCTCTTCTCAGTAGATGTCCTGTTAACCAGGAAGGGGGTGCTGGTAGGACATTAAATGTAGGGTCGAGTCCAAGAAATAATGGATCGCAGTTCATGAATGCAACTCTACCAATCGTATTGGCCCACAACAATTCACTTTGAGTACTCATTTCAATTCCTCATACTACAGGCAGTCTTCGTGGTTCTTTTGGAGGTACAAATTTCTCAAATTCAGAGTATGTTGTATTCCGTTTGATGGGTATGTTGCCTGAACGGGTAACGAGTTTGGCTAATTGTTTAACGCCATAATCTAATGGTGTTTTGGAGCCAGCGAGATGCATGATCGATTCCTGCTTGACCGTCCCATCAATATCATCTGCACCAAATTGTAATGCAAGTTCAGCCATAGAATCCCCTATATTCATTCGATATGCCTTGATGTGAGGTATACTATCAAGCATAATCCGCGATACTGCAATGACCCTAAGGATTTCTTGTCCAGTAGATAACTGAGCCATTGGAAGTCGGGTAGAGTCTGGTAGAAATGGATAGGGTACAAAACATTGGAAACCTTTGGTTCTCTGCCCTAAATCCCTTAGTTGAATCATATGTTCTACTCTTTGTTGCGTAGTTTCAATTGTACCAAAAAGCATTGTACAGTTACTTGGCAAACCGATATCATGGGCTACTTCATGAATGTCAAGATATTCTTGGCTTGATTCCTTTCCATTACAGATGATTTGACGAACATCATCATCTAAAATTTCTGCACCACCACCTGGTAATGAGGTAAGACCCGCTTCTTGTAGTCGAAGCAATGTATCTCTTATCGAGAGGTTTGAAATTTGAGAGAGATGTTTTATCTCGACCGCTGTGAGAGCTTTAATCGATACATGTGGATGTTCTTTCTTGATTCGTTTGAACAATGAACAATAGTGATCTACGTCCCAATCGGGATGGAGCCCCCCTACGGAATGAACCTCGTTCACAAATGAAGAAAATTTCTCTAATTCTGAGAGATAATCATCAATAGACAAAGCGTAAGCATCTGAAGCCTTAGGCCCTCTTCTAAATGCGCAGAATCGACAAGCGAGTACGCAAATATTTGTTTGGTTGATATGAACATTGGAATTAAAATATGCATTATTGTCAAACATAGCGATTTTGTGAAGATTTGCTAAATGGCCCAATTCATTAAGATTTTTACACTCAAATAAAATACAACCATCTGTGACGTTTAGAGGCTCATCGGCAAGGATCTTATCGACGATTATTTGTAGTGATTCTGACCATTTAACATCACGAATAGAACGTTTAAGCCGGTCTTTCCAGTCCTTATTTCTATCCGCATCTACAATAGCGGATTTCCACTTGGTCATGTCCGACCCTCACGCTCATTCTTCATCAAGATGTGGATGAGACCACAATTATCGACGGACTTTAAAAAATCCGTTATTTACCATAAATTTCCGGAATTCTTCAATCAAAAATACCGTCGAAGCAACTAATGTCAAAACAACCCAATCTGCGGGTTTAAGTGATGTTGTACTCAATAGGTTCCCAAATTCAATTCCAACAATCGGTATCGTGCTAGAGGCAAAGTGTACGAACACAAACAGAAGACTGGCTGAAATCAAAATCGCATAATTAATGGCTTTATTTGAAAAGACACCGAGTGTAAACAAACTTGCATCACCAGATCTACAATTGAGAACGTTGAAGAGTTGATACACAATAAATACAGCAAAGGTCATTGTTTGTGCTTGAACAAACTGTTCATCAGCATAATTATCCCAGCCGGCAGATTCACCATCTTCTAGACAACCTTCCATCCATGCATACTCATTTGTATCCAGAGGTCCTAACGTACAAGCATCTGCAGTCTGGACTCCACCACCAGCAAGGTAGAAGATGATGAGGGTTCCAATAACCATGACAGCGCCCAAGTAGAATATGAGGCTAATATCTCTCGAATTAGGAAGTCCTTCATCGACTGGTCTAGGCGGTCGCCCCATGACATTTCCATGACGTTTTTCGACACCTAAAGCTACTGCTGGAGGACCATCCATGAGAATATTGATCACTAGGATTTGAGTTGCTGTTAATGGTAAGTTCCAACCAAATATGAACGTAGATATAACGATAAGAGCAACTGCTGCAACGTTCGTTGAGACTTGATAACGGACGAAGTTACGTATGTTTTGATAGATTTTTCTTCCTTCTTCAATAGCATGAACAATGTTTGCAAAGTTATCGTCTTGAAGAACCATGTCAGCCGCATCTTTTGCAACGTCCGTTCCAGCAATACCCATTGCAATACCAATGTTCGCACCTGACAAGGCAGGAGCATCATTGACACCATCTCCAGTCATTGCTACAATTTCTCCCTTTTCTTGTAAGGAGGCTACAATTCTCATTTTCTGATCAGGGGTTACTCTCGAAAAGATTGAACCTTCTACCGATGAAGAAAGTTCTTCATCAGACATCTGTCTAAGTTCTTCACCACTAACAGGTGATTCCGCACCGGTATTGATTGCAAGTTCCTTTCCGATAGCTGCTGCTGTTAAATGATGATCTCCAGTGATCATCTTTACTTTGATTCCAGCATCTTGGCAAATCTTAATCGCATCACGTACCTCTGGCCGTGGAGGATCCATGATTCCAACAAGACCTAAGAAAATGAGACCACTTTCAACAACTTCAATATCCTCAACGTCTTCGTCAGGTTCTAATTTTCGAGCTGCTAAAGCAATAACTCTCATTGATTTTGAACCCATAGATTCGTTTACTTTCTGAGCATTTTCAAAGTCCGATTTCTCAATAGGTACGATTTCTCCTTCTTTGAATCGGTAACTTGTGATTGGAACAAATCCACCTGCAGCTCCTTTTACAAAGACCCATCGATCCCCTTCATATTCATGGATGACAGACATTCTTTTACGTTCAGTATTAAAGAAAAATTCATGGATTCTAGGATGGCGTTGTGCAAATTTCCCAATATGACCATTTAATTTCCATCCAAGAACCGCACATGCTGAATCCGTAGGGTCTCCTATTGCCGACCATCTACCCTCGATCTTCGAAATTTGAGAATTATGACAAAGGGAGAGGCAAGCGGCAAGAAGTCGGAAAGATTGGTCGCTTTGTAGAGATGACATTTTAGAATCGGATAATTCGGCTCCATCCCCGATTAGCGTACCTTTTGGACTGAAACCATCTCCGCTAACATCATACAAATGATCAACAGTGTGAAGTTGTCGTACTGTCATTTCATTTTTAGTCAATGTACCTGTTTTATCAGAACAGATTACTGTGGTTGAACCCAATGTTTCTACTGCTTTCATGCGGCGGATAATGGCTTTGTGCCGAGCCATATTACGCATACCAAGAGCGAGTGTTATGACAAGAATAATTGGTAAACCTTCTGGTACAATCGCCACAAAGATTGCGATTGCTACAATAAACTGATCCACTGCAACCTCCCACAAACTTTCATCTCCCCCAATAGCTAGAATCATTTTTATTGATACGAGAAGTACTGCTACAATTAGTGCAATAAATCCGAGAAACCGACCTAATGATTCCAATTTTAATTCGAGGGGAGTCTTTGGTGTAACAGCCTCTGAGATGTCACTCGCAATATGTCCGAGTTGGGTTTGCATGCCTGTTTCAACGACTAAACCAATCGCACGACCAGTTGATACAGTTGTGCCCATGTACATCATGTTCCTTCTATCAGCGAGTAATGTGTTTGGATCCAATGGATTTACACGCTTAGTAATCGGTTCAGATTCTCCAGTCAAGGCAGATTCATCCACCCTGCATTGGTACACTTCTAACAGACGAATGTCAGCAGGAACATTCAATCCTTCCTCGAGTTTTACAATGTCCCCAGGGACAAGTGAATCTGTTGGAATTTCAGATTCATAACCATCTCTTATCGTAACACAATTGGAGATGCTCATTTGTTTCAGTGCATCCATTGCTTGTTCTGCTTGACCTTCCTGCCAGAAACCGAAGACCGCATTGGCTGTCAATACTAAGAAGATGAATATTGCATCTCCAGGTTGTTCAGGATGGATTGCTAGTGCAACGAGGGCAGCCCCGATTAACAAATAATTTAATGGATCATTATATTGTCCCAAAAATCGTAAAATTGCTGATGTCGGTTCAGGTTGTTCTAATTGATTTGGCCCGTACTTATCAAGACGGTCAATGATTTCACTTTGCGCCAAACCTTCAGGTTTGGAATCGAGAGTGGAAAGTGCTTCTGCATTGTCCATTGCGTGCCAATTCTGTTGAACCAAATATATCACCCAAGGAAACCAGATTGGTCAAAACCAACGATTACCCATTTCTTTCGGAAACATAATGATTTATGATTATAATGGAGGACTTCCCATAAAATCACATAAATGAAAATACTATAGAATATGGAAAATACGTATCCGAATCTTTCTCAAACCATCAGCGACTCGGGTGTGTATGAGCGAATTGGATGGACCCTACATTCCAGCCGATGAACAACCGCTAGAATTGACATTGAGAGCCATCCTTGTAGGAATTGTCTTGGGTGTTCTCATGACTGCCGCAAATGCCTACCTTGGCCTTTATGCTGGTATGACCGTCTCTGCAAGTATTCCTGCTGCAGTAATGTCAATGTTGATCCTTCGTAGTTTGTTCAAAGACGTCAGTATTTTAGAAAACAATGCAGTACAGACGATGGCGAGTGCTGGTGAATCACTAGCAGCGGGTGTAATCTTCACGGTACCTGCTATGCTGGTGATTGGTATTTGGGTTGAAATACAATGGTTCCCGACCTTAGCCATTGCTTTACTCGGAGGTTTGTTAGGGACAATGTTTACTATCGCACTAAGACGTCTCTTTATCGTAGAAGAGGCCCTTCCATATCCTGAAGGAGTAGCCTGTAGAGAAGTCCTTGTAGCTGGAGAAGAAGGTGGAAGTGGTGCGCTAGCCATTGTTTACGCACTAGGAATTGGAGCACTCTATGGACTGATGGTTAAGGGATTCAAGGTCACGCACCATTCTGCTGAAACTGCAATCGAATTATTCAAAACACGAATGTATGCTGGAATGGATTTATCCATTGCCTTACTCTCCGTAGGATTTATTGTAGGAATTCGAATTGCTTCTTTTATCTTTTTAGGTGGAATCATAGGGTTCGTCGTCCTAGTACCTCTCCTAGGCTACCTCAATGGATGGCCCCAATCAAAATCATTAGCTGATGGTTTTGATACATTGTGGCTCGAACAAGTTCGTTATGTTGGAGTTGGAGCCATGGTGGTTGGTGGAGTATACACGTTGTGGAGTATGCGAAAAACAATCTTTACTGGTCTGAAGAAATCATTTGTTCAAAATGAATCTGATAGCGAGAATCATTTGAGAACAGAGAAGGATTTGCCAATGAAATGGGTCACATTCGTTTGTGGAATACTTGTCTTGCTTACATTCTTTTTCTACTGGTACATTACGGGTTCTTTCGTACTCTCTCTTGCAGGTGCGCTTTTCTTAGCCATTGTATCCTTCTTTTTCGCAGCAGTTGCAGGATATATTGCAGGTGTAGTTGGATCGAGTAATTCCCCTGTTTCTGGAATGACAATAGCTACACTTTTGTTTACTGTGGGACTTGTTTGGATCGTAGGATCGTATTTCCTGGGACTTGGGCAAGAAGAACTGATGTATGCGACGTTGCTTATTGCAGCAGTTGTAGCGAGTAGTGCCGCAATTGCAGGAGATGTCATGCAGGATCTCAAAACAGGTCACATGGTCGGTGCAACGCCGTGGCGTCAACAAATTGCAGAGATTGTAGGTGTTATTACTGGGGCATTTGTAATTGGTCCAACCATTAGCCTTCTGCATAATGCATTCCAGATTTCTTCAACTGCCTGCATTGCAACAAATGAACGTATTACTGCGGCTGAAGGCCCTGATTCATCAAACCTTTATGACTGCAGTGAAGCATTATTTGCCCCACAAGCAGAATTGATTGGAGCAATTGTGAAAGGAGCGTTTGTTGGAGACATGAACCTCCCCATGGTTTTCCTTGGGGCTGCATTAGCCGTTGTATTGATTCGACTAGCCATGCCTGTAATGTCTGTCGCAATTGGAATTTACTTGCCTCTAGGCCTAAGTGTTCCCATTATGCTCGGGGGTATTTTATCATCCTTAGCCATTGGTTCCGCTTATCTTCGTGTAGACGGAACTCTGGATAGAGAACCATCCAAAGAGGCTAAACAGGCCGCATACGAAGTAGAAAGCAGAGGAGTTTTAATTGGAGCCGGGTTTATAGCAGGTGAATCTATTTTGGGTGTTTTAATTGCTGTTTTGATTGTACTTAATATCAATCTTGACGAGATATTCAGTATAACTGAACTGCCTCAAAGCCTCTCCTTGCTTTTCTTTGCATGGTTTGTTGGCGTCTTTTTATGGCTCGCAACGAGAGCCTTGCCAAGTGAAGGGAACTTGGGGAAGGATATATTGGCCACTGCTAGCCATGCGCTCAAGAAATTCGTTCGTTCTTTCATTCCAAATTCAAAGTAATACCCACGGGAATTATCAAAGGCCAAAAGCGATGGCATAGTATTACTGGTGCCCATGCAACACACTATCGAAGAACTGGAAGAACTTGCACGAAAGTGTAGAATTGAAATTGTCAAGATGGTTTACAGAGCACAAGCAGGACATCCTGGTGGCTCTCTATCTGAAATTGATTTGTTAGCAGGACTCTACGGTACTACAATGCGCGTTCGCTCTGATGAACCTGATTGGGAAGATCGAGACCGATTTATTCTCTCAAAAGGACATGCCTCTCCTGGAATGTACGCTTTACTCGCAGAAAGAGGATTCATTTCCCATGAGGATTTGACCTCCTATCGAGTTCTTGGTGGCGTTTGTCAAGGACACGTCGATATGAAATGGTGTCCTGGTGTTGACTTCAGTGCTGGAAGCCTCGGCATGGGACTCTCGTATGGAATGGGTTGCGCAATTGCAGCGAAGCTCGATGGAAGCGAAAGAAGAGCCTTCGTTATGCTTGGAGATGGAGAAATTCAGGAAGGATCAGTCTGGGAAGCGGCTATGGCTGCTGCACATCATGAACTTGGGAATCTCAAAGTCATTCTCGATCGTAATCGTATTCAGAATGATGACTTCTGTGAAACACAAATGAGAATGTTTGATATTCCTGCCAAGTGGAGAGCATTTGGATGGAATGTAAAGGAAATTAATGGTCATGATATGAATGAAGTTGTCGAAGGCATGAACTATCTTGCAGAAACAAACGATGGACCATCGATCCTCATTGCCCACACAGTAAAAGGCAAGGGTGTTTCCTTTATGGAAGATAATCCATCGTTCCATGGTGCAGCACCAAACGATGAACAGTATGCTCTTGCACTTTCAGAATTGGGGGTGGCAGTTTGACACGCATGGCTGCAACACGAGATGGTTATGGTCAGGCATTGCTTGAACTTGCAGAAAATAAGAAAGTGGTTGTTCTTGAAGCTGATCTCGGAAAATCTACAAAATCCCTCCACTTCAGAAAGGCCTATCCTGAGCGTACAATTTCCTGTGGTATTGGTGAGCAAAACATGCTTCTCGTAGCAGCAGGTATGGCATCGAGCGGATACATCCCCTTTGCATCAACATTTGCCATCTTTACTGAACGTGCATTTGAACAAATGAGAAACGGTGTTGCACGACCTGGACTTGCCGTTCATCTATGTGGTTCTCATGGTGGAACGCATACTGGGACTGATGGTTCATCTGCACAATCAATAGAAGATTTAGCAATTTTTAGAACACTTCCAAACGTGACAGTCATGCATCCAAGTGATGAGGTGAGTACACGGATTCTAACCAAGCGACTTGCCACATCCACAAATGCATCCTACATGAGAACTGCACGAAATAAAACACCTGTTCTCTATGATGACACACCAGAAGACTCTATCCAAATTGGAAAGGGTATCGAACTGAAAAATGGTACCGATGTAGCGATTGTAGCTTGTGGCGTTCTGGTTTCAGAATCCCTAAAGGCAGCTGAAATGCTAGCACAGGAAGGAATACAGGCAACTGTGATTGATATGCATACAATAAAACCACTTGATACCGATTTAATTGACAATGTTGCACAACGCTGTGGTTGCATTGTTACTGCGGAAGATCATTCCATCATCGGTGGACTTGGTGGAGCAGTCGCTGAACATCTCTCAATGACAGCAACAACTCCATTGGAACGTGTTGGGGTCAAAGATCGATTTGGTGAATCAGGACAATCCGATGAAATGCTCGAATTAATGGAATTAAGTGCACCTCACATTGCAAAGGCAGCACGTCGAGCAATGCAACGCAAGTAAGGCATCCGTCATATTGAAGGAGTGCCGGCTCGAGCGGTCACTATGGAGTTCTTCCTAGATACAGCAGACGTAGATGAAATTCGAGAAATAGCCGCTTGGGGTATTCTCGATGGTGTAACGACAAATCCCTCTCTTATCAAAAAAAGTGGACGCGATTTCAAAGAAGTTGTACGTGAAATTGCCAATATTTGCTCGGGTCCAATTTCTGCGGAAGTAACAGCAATGGATACTGCCGGTATGCTTGAACAGGCAAGACAACTCAAAAGTGAGTTGCCTGAAAATGTGATTATTAAAATCCCTTGTACTCCGGAAGGGCTAGCGGCTACAAAAGTTCTCACAGATGAAGGAATTGATACCAACGTCACCCTGATATTTTCAACATCACAGGCACTTATGGCTGCCAAAGCTGGTGCAACATACGTATCTCCGTTCATCGGTAGAATTGATGATACTGGCCATGATGGAATGAATTTGATTGCTGAAATTATGGAAACCTGGTCGAAGTATGATATTACGACCAAAGTACTCGCAGCTTCCATTCGACACCCAACCCATATGCTCCAGTGTATGCAACTTGGAGCGCATACGGCTACTATGCCTGCAAAGATCTTCAAACAATTAATGACTCATCCGTTGACAGACCGCGGCTTAGAAGGATTTATGAGAGACTGGGCTGAAGTTGAAGCCGCTGGAAATGCTTGAATTCACTATTTCTTCACGAAAGGAGGCTTCATCAATGATGGGCTTCCAGCACATCACAGCGAGGGCTCATTATGACCAGTATACAAGACCGGTTGCAACAACTTCTCGATGGAGAACTTGATGCTGCTGATCTGGCTGAAGATCCAACCCTAGCATCATTAGCAGACCGTCTTTATGGTATCAAAATACAACCAGTTGCTCCTAAGAAGTTAAGAGATTTTGATGAACCCGCCCTTCCCTCAGCACCACTTCCATCGACGAATATGATGATTGAAGTCATAGGTGATGTTGCCCTCGAGCATCCACCTGCTCCTTCTCCAGAAATACCGATGAATGCTGCTCCAATTCCTATGCCTGCAATTGCAGGTAAAGTGAAATCATTCGGAGCTATGAGTTATTTGTCAATTTTTGGACTTGTATTTGTCGTTGCAAATCTCTTCGGTGTGTTTTCTACTCTGGTCGGATCAGCATGTACAAAAGCATGCTCTGATGAAGGTAATACCAAGATGAATTTGATGGAATTATACAATCTTAATTCAATCGATGGATGGAGTCAACCTGTTACTGAATTAGTCATTGGAATTCCAGATGTCGTTGCTTGTGTTTCGCTTTTCGCTGCTATATTCCTTCTTAGAAAATCATCGTGATGATATGACGGATGTATTTTCTGAACTCCTTGCCTATGTTGGTATGGCGAGTATTCTATTAGCATTTTTACTTGAAACAAGAGATGCTCTTTCCAGTAAAGGAATCGTCTATTTATTGCTCATGGCCATTGGTTCAGGTCTTCTTGCTATTCGTGCATATTTGATTTCTGAGTGGGCTTTTTTTATTCTAGAAATTGTATGGTGCGGAGCAGCAGTCATTGCTCTTATTTCCTCAAATAATGTTGATAATCAGCCGTCATCTTGATGAGCAAGGTGCTCGACCAATCAATCATGGGCAATCCAGCAAAGGCAAAGCGCGGAATACCTTCGAAAGTCGAAGATTTCAATGCTTGGTATCCATTTATTGT
>QXYA01000171.1:360-6274 GCA_009887135.1 Candidatus Poseidoniales archaeon | reverse complement strand
GCACAGGTCATGAAGAAGTCAATTTTCCATTGTTAATTCCAGAGGATTTGCTTGAAAAAGAAAATGCCCTCGTTGCTCGTCTAAAAAGAGCAAGAGAAGAAGGTGTTGATCCAGATGAACTCAGAGACGAAGAGGATGAAGCCGGATTCAAAAAAGAAGTCTACTGGGTCAAACATGCTGGAGAGAATGAACTTGATGTTCCTATGTTTTTACGACCGACAAGTGAAACAGCAATGTATACCATGTTCCCTCTTTGGATTCGTTCCCACAAAGACCTCCCCCTGAAAGTATATCAGATGGTAAATACATTCCGTTATGAAACAAAACAGACTCGTTCATTTATCCGAGTTCGCGAGATTCATTTCTTTGAGGCTCATACAGCACATGCAACTGAAGAAGATGCGACACAACAAATCCATGAGGATTTAGACATTGTAGATAAAATCATGAATATACTGTGCCTTCCTATAATCAAAGCGAAGCGACCAATATGGGATACCTTCCCAGGTGCACATTATACAATTGGAATAGATGCTATTATGCCAAACGGAAGAACATTACAAGTTGCGAGTTGCCATCATTATCAAGATCAATGGGCTAAGGCATTCGATATTACCTATGAGAATTTAGATGCAAAACAACAACATGTTCATCAGACAACGTACGGAATGTCTGAACGATTACTCGGAGCTGTTGTTGGCATGCACGGAGATGATTCCGGTTTGATTATGCCACCTGCAATCGCTCCTTGGCAAGTTGTAATCTGTCCAATGATTCGCAAGAACTCAGAAGTCGATACAGTGGCTATATCCCATGAAGTTGCAGATACATTGCGTAATGCAGGATTACGAGTTCATGTTGATTCTCGCGATTTACATCCAGGTCAGAAATACTATGATTGGGAAATTAAAGGCGTTCCATTACGCCTTGACATCGGACCGAGAGATGTTGCACAAGGAAATGCATTTGCAACTAAAAGAACTGGTGGAAAAGAACCTTTGAGTATTGATTCAATTGTTTCTGAAGCGAGAAGATGCCTTGATGAAGTTGCTAATGTTCTCCGTTCCCGCTCACTACAACACATGGATAATGTCATTCAACCCTTGCCTGTATTTACCGAATCAGACGGCACATGGAGTATGGAAGGAGAAATAGAAGATGGTCATATCTACGAGTTTGCATTTGCAGGATCAGATGCTCATTCAGAAATTATAGAAAGGGCAACTGGTTTAACATTCCTCGGAGATGCGACCGATGAATTCGATACACCTCAGCCATGTCATATGACTGGAATAGAAACCAGACGCAGAGTGCTTTTAGCTAAGACGTATTGATTACATTCCAAATGAAGATGGATCCATATCCATATCTCCATCTTTCATCATCTGTCTCATCTGTTTGTTGAGTTTACGGTTTCCGCCCATTCCCTTCATCATTTTACGGGAACGCTTCCATTGAGCGATAAGTTCTCGAACATCCTTTTCTTTTACTCCAGAGCCTCGAGCAATACGTTGAATTCGTTCTGCCTTGATTTTTGCTGGTTCGTTTTTCTCCCAACCTGTCATCGAATCCATAATCGTACGGTAGCGGTCAAGGTTACCTTGCATGGCTTCTTTTTGAGGCTTTGACATACCACCTAGACCTCCGAACATATTGCCGGGTAGGAATGACATTAATTTGTCAATTGTACCAACTTTTGCCATCATTTCCATCTGTTTATACATATCATTGAGTGTAAATCGGCCGGACATCATTCGTTGAGTGAGACGCATGGCTTCTTCTTCATCCATATCTTCAGGAGCCAAATCAATGAGTCCACGAATATCACCCATTCCAAGAAGACGTGAAATGAAACGGTCTGCTTCGAATTTTTCGAGATCAGATACTTTCTCACCCACACCAATGTGTACGAGAGGAGCACCTGTTACAGCAACTGCCGATAGGGCGCCACGGGCAGTACCATCCAGTTTCGTTACGACAATCCCCGTCACTCCTGCTAATTGATGGAAGGATGCAGCGACTGGACCGGCTGCTTGACCAACTTGGGCATCAATGACGAGCCAGCGCTCAGTAGCACGGGTGATTGAAGCAATGTTTTCGAGTTCAACCACAAGTTCCTCATCTAATTGATGACGACCTGCAGTATCAACGATAACTAAATCTGCGGAAGCACATGCTGCTAATCCATTACGAACAATCTTAGTTGCGTCTTTTTCGTCAGGCTCTCCATAGACAACCACTGAAGAATCTTCGAGTAATTGTGAGAGTTGAGCATACGCTCCAGGACGATGGACGTCAGCTTCGATTACAGCCACTCTCAGTCCATGCTTTTTACGGTACCATTCAGCAAGTTTCGCTGTCGTTGTGGTTTTACCTTGCCCGTAGAGCCCGACCAAAAGAAGGGTTGCCCCACGCGGTTGGAATTCATGATCGGCACCAAGTAAGCGTACCAATTCCATGTAGAGAATATTCATTGCATGCGTTTGCAAATCAACGCCAGGTCGAGGTTCTTCTTCACGCATTCGTTCTTCAAGACGATCGACAATTTCCTTTGTTTGTCGAACGTTGAAATCTGCTTCTTGTAAAGCCCTTCTTAGGCTCTTAGTCATCTCTTTGAGTTCATCCTCATCAAGACGTCGTTTACTCTTTAGAAAACCTAGAGAACGGAAAATGCCTCTGGATAAACCTTCGAGCGCCATACTTACCCCACCCATCAATCTATTTTCAATTCAACGGTGCTCATTCCAAGATTGGAACCTCAAGAAGGAGAATATCATTCTCGAGTTTAGCCTTAACATTGCTTGATTTGGCAGGTGATTGTGTTGGAATTTCATGTTCCCGCCCATTTACGCCAACAAAGAGGATGCCTTCTTCACTACGCAGAGAAAGGTCATCTCGATCAAGTCCTGGGAAGTGCAAATAAATACGTTCAATATCGTCCCCTGATTCGGTATACATTCCACGATGAACTGTATGATTGAGGCGGCCCCCTACTTCATATGGGCCCAGATGTGCACCCAATTTTGAAACATCACCGTAAAGTAATTCACCATAGGCTCGTAACCGTTCAAGACCTTGAATTTCTCCATCAAATAAATCCATGGTAGTTACTGGAATCTCCAATTTTTCATTCAATTCTTGGATGTGTCCCTGCTCTTCCTTTCGTCTTTGGATTAAGAAAGGATGATCGAGTTCTGGAGTTACACGATTTACCAAACAACCTGTGACAGGTAATTCGTATTCATTCAAGGATATGTTGGCTCTCAGAGTTTCATTAACACCCATCCGTTCAGGAATTGTAACTAACGTAAAGGAAGTTGTGGATTCATCACTGAGTACTCTTCGGACGTGAAGTACTCGACGACGGAATCGTTCGAGTTCGTCTTTCATTGCCTGACTTTGTTTTCTTCCAA
Organism: Candidatus Poseidoniales archaeon; assembly: GCA_009887135.1. Classification (GTDB taxonomy): domain Archaea; phylum Thermoplasmatota; class Poseidoniia; order Poseidoniales; family Poseidoniaceae; genus MGIIa-L2. The sequence goes on along the minus strand of QXYA01000171.1, from coordinate 2,861 downwards.
AAAGCATTGAACGTATGCCACCAGAAACCCTCATCATTCGCAATAATCGTCCTGACCATGCCTCAATCAACTCTGGAAGGGCTAAGAATCGAAGTGTATGGCCTGTAGGAGCTGTATCGAATACAATAACGTCCCAGAGAGGGTTCTCAACATGTTTGAGAAGTTCATCAAATGCAATGGCTTCATCAAGACCTGGGAGAATTAGTTCACTTGTTTCGACTTCATCTTTTATTGAAGCCATCTCTTCTTTCGCATCAGCGTCAAACATCCCGCCTAAACCACCCAATGCAGAGAATGGAGAGGACGACATACCCGACAAACTCTCACCCAACTTTGGCATAAAACTTGATAATTTAGCTTCGGGATTTAATTCTAGACCAAACAATCCAGGGACACCATCCACAGGTGTTGGTTCTGACGAGATATCTACTCCAAGAGAGTCTGATGTCGAGTGAGCGGGATCACTTGAAACAAGCAAGACCCGAAGTCCTGAATCTGCGAGCCATACCGCAGTTGAAGCAGATGTAGTGGTCTTACCCACGCCGCCCTTTCCACCAAATAAGAGTAATCTCGCCATGGTCCTCTCAAACATAGGAGGTGTTTGAACTCATTCCCTTCGATTTTTCCTATGCATTCATGTATGCGAGGCAATAGGGAAGGTCGTGGTCAATCAGTTCCTCGTGTTTCAAATCGCTGCAGTGTGCGGCCTTGTTGGAATGACGTTGGGATGGCGTGGTGTGATGACAAAATACGCCGGATTTTATGATCTACCAACAGCTTGGAATCAGGTTTTTTGGGGTATTTTACTTGGAGGTGCATATGCATCCTATGCCGATACTTCTTTGTTTATCCCGTATTATGAAGCAGCAGTATTAGAGTCAGGTAATGGAGAACTAAACATCATTCAATTCCTCCTTGTACCACTTCTCGGAACCATCGGCATGCATCTTTTACTTCGAAGGCAACGTGTAAGAAAAGGAGGTTCCCAAGCAACAAGTGGTTGGGCTCTCGGTCTAGCAGTAGGTGGAATGTTAGCAATTGTGCTCATACAAAGGAAACTTGCCACCGATATGGATCAAGTTTGGGATTATGTTACAGTGGCATCACTTGCTTTTTTTGCACCACGTGTTGAGGGTCTCATCACAACATTTCACGGAACTCTAATGCTAAAAGGGAAGCGTTGGGGAGCCATTCTGCGAACCACCTTTTGGAGGACTCTTTCACTGACAATGTTCTACTTTGCATGGTTCAATCCATTGGCTTGGGTATTCATTATCCCACCCGTACTGCTTGTGAAAGATAATGCAGAAAGGTGGGTTTGGGACTCTGTTCCAAAAGAAGGTAAGCGACGTTGGAGAAGAATGCAAGCCGATAAAGTTCGAGAAGCGAATGCTGCCAAACAGAATTCGAAAAAATCGGCTCCTCCTAGCTCGATTATCTACGTAGATCATGTAGCATCTGATGAACAGGAATGAAAATTCCGCTTTGACTTCACCTATCAAAGGATTGGTCGGTCATCTCACACAACCATTAAACGATGAATGGCTAACCAATTCTCTATGGGCTCCTGCCCTTACTGTGAATCTCCGACAATGGATGGTGATACCATCTGTTACTCTTGTGGTAGAGTGCTTGCTAGCAGTCGCATCATGAACGAGCGTATTGGAATGCAACTTGATCGCCATTCTGGGGCTAATACCTATAAGATGACGACAGCGCCAAAACGTCGAGGTTATGTTCAAACCGATCGTGGAAGAAGTAAGAATATCCTCAAAGGTGGACGAAATAGATTCAGAACATTGGTCATGCTAGGTCTCGTTGCTTTCATTATGCTATCACCTCAGGCGAGAGAACACATTCTTTCTGAAGTGGGAGACCTCAAAGAATTTCTTGAAAATCCAACATTAGGTTATATGGTCTATGATATTGATGCCGACTATACACTCAATCGTATTGTATCTGCGACAAATGGTGATAATACACCTTCTTCTATGTTGGAGAATTTGCCAATCTCACCAGATATCAAAGCACTAGAGGGCGAAGCCTCAACGTTTGTCTATACAGACGGTACCAGCCCATCACCAAATCAATTAATTCAAGATGTGACAGAGATCAAGTTGATTATTGATGGACAGACAATCAACATACCACTGGAAGGTATTCCTCCACGCATGGTTGCCGATAAAATAACCACTGCTAACGGGCACGAAGTGTGGTGGCCTGGGACTTCAGGAAATGGTGAAGATTTCTGTATAGGAGGCCCTTGTGTCAAAGTTAGAGTCAATTTGGGACCATCTGAATCTACGACATACGAGTACCAAACAACGATCAAAACCAAATCATACACTTGGGATGGAGATTCAGGCAATATCCTCCCAACTGTCCCAGGATTCACTTCAGGTATTACTTCGGAAACCAGTGGCACCTTTGCTGATTTTGAAAATAGGGGAGATGGAGTTCGAGAAGATACCTTGACAGATGCTAAATGGTTCAACAAGAAT
>QXYA01000171.1:0-350 GCA_009887135.1 Candidatus Poseidoniales archaeon | reverse complement strand
AACAAGAATCGTTTAGATCAATACGATTATGCAATCGATGGCGCAGCTGCTAACGTTATTGCTGCTGTTGCAAGTGTGGAAAGTAATCTACCCGAAGGAAATGACAACGTATACGACTTCGTACGTGGAGTATTTGATTACATTCGAGACAATATCCAGTATGATGATGATGCCCCTAGTCCATCTCGAAGCGGACCAAGTTGTTTAGGTGCAGGCATCGGAGATTGTGACGAACAAACCAATGCATTCCTAAGCATGCTCAGAGTTCGAGGTGTACCAGGATGGTACGTATTTGGTGTCTTGTCAAGCCAATCCTTTACCCAATGGGAAGCACACGCTTGGGGATATAT
>QXYA01000170.1 GCA_009887135.1 Candidatus Poseidoniales archaeon | reverse complement strand
TAGCATAAGGGCTACTGTTCGCTTGAATTTCTGCATGTGTTCATCCTTCCATGTTCCTTTCATACCTTGACCATTCCATGCAAACAGATAGGTCAATGGAAGAAGCATCCATTCTACAATGCCATCTCCTGCGAAGAGAATGTGAAGGCGATCTGTCAGCGAAGAATCCGCCTGAAGATAAGAGACAACTTCCAGATGGTCCGTATCATGGCCGAGTATGGACGACATACGCAAAGAAAGAATCACGGCGAGAAGGGTAAAGGGCAACCATCGCAAAGCCATTAACAGTCGTTCACTGCGGTCTTTTGCAAAGGATTCAATCACTTTTGGAAACAACCAGATAGCAATGGAGCCGAAAAACAACGGCACCAACCATGGCATTTCGTCACCGAGCATGTCCCGACCAGACATCAACGCGATATGATGCTAACGGCGTTCGCAATGCAAAAAGGGGCGAGACTGTAGGGCGGGACATGGGGGCGAGAGAAAGTGAGACCAGCTTGCTCGAACAAGCAGAGATTGCGCCCCTGACTGGATTTGCTCAGTCCCTTGGAATTTCAAGGCAGGATTGGATTGATGTTGCTACCACACCTTTACCTGAAACACTGCGTCTTTCAATGCATCATCATGACAAAGATTGGACCCGAGAAAAACTTATTGAAATGGGTGGTAAACCGATTGCTTGGTCCCATGGGAATGAAGCATATGAGATGCCATTTGCTCGGGGGCAAGCAGCAAGAGATGGAACTCGGGAACTACTTGCTCTTCTTCACGATACAGGGCGGATAACACGCCAAGAAGCAGCCAGTATGCTTCCAATCCTTGTCCTCGACCCTCAACCAAATACACTCTTACTCGATCTCTGTGCAGCACCTGGATCAAAGGCAACACATGCTGCTGAACGAATGGCTCCAACAGGTGTTGTTGTCGCGAACGAACCGATTTCAGGTCGCGTCAATATGCTTGCAAGCAATCGAGGACGACTGTCTCTAGGCAACGTCATTGTCAGCCAACACGATGGACGACATATCGGAAGAATCCCTGAACCTGGCTTCGATGCCATCGTTGCAGACGTTCCTTGCACTGGAAGTGCAACTGCGCGTAAGAACAAAGACGTCTGGTGGAGTTGGTCTCCACGCGGTGGACGTACCATGTTCCAATTGCAAGTTGATATCTCAAAGCGAGGTGCTCAACTTCTAAGGCCAGGAGGCAATATGGTCTACTCTACATGTTCACTCGATCCGACTGAAAACGAGGCAGTCGTCGCCGAATTACTTCGACAATGCCCTTGGCTCGAACTGGTTGATATCGATGATTCAAAGGTCGAAGGTTTGACATGGCACCGTGGATTAACGCACTGGGAACAGATCGATGAAGAAGGAAACATAGCCGAAGATCGAACCTCTGTTCCATTCTACAAACCACACTATGATCCTCCAAGCGAACAAGAGATTCTCGATGTCTTACCGTATTGCCGTCGCCTCTACCCAGCCGATAACAACACGGGTGGTTTCTTTGTCGCTATGCTTCATCACAGAGAAGAAGCAACCCCTCAAGGCGTTGCTCGAACCTTTGTCGACAAGTTAGCAGATCGAAAAGCGGAGAGCGGTTGGGAACCTCGTCAATTGGAAGCACCTCCAAACAACCGCCATACTGTTCTCCAAGCAAGTGAAGAAGAAATTCAAGAAGTTCTCGAACAATGTCAATTGAATCAAACCGACTACTCTTGGTGGAGAAGAGGAAAGCGAATGGCCATCGCACCTCAAATTGTCTATGATCGTATTTGGTCTAAAGAGACACCAAATAAGCGGGGAAACCGTTGGCCGAGTGGAACGTTCCATCCATTACAAGTTCTCCATGTCGGATTACCTGCATTTGTTGTCAAAGGCGGTCGCTGGCGAGCGCGTCAAGAATCAATACCCTTGATCTATCCACATCTTTCCGATGAGATCCTCATCATCGATGAAGTCATGTTGCAACGATTGTTACGAGATGAAGCTCCGCAACGAGAAGAATTTGCTGAAGCCTATGATATCGAGTTATCCTCTGGAGCATTGCTCGTTCGTGTCAAACACTCTACTGGAGATTTGATCATCAGTGCATGGTGTGGCACTCGAATTACCTTAATGCTCGATAAGGCAGAACGACGACTACTTCAGATTCGCTTAGGAATGGAGGAAGAGGAATGAAACGTTGGCTTCTGGCTGCTCTTGTTCTCCTCCTACCACTTGCTTCTGCATCAACAAGTCTGCATTTAGAGTGGGAACTTGGAGAACATACTGATGTTGAGCATCGCTACGTTGAACACTTTCCTGACCAACTAATGCAATGTGAAGAATGCAATGCAACCAATGATGGCGATGTTGTTGTCAACTGGTGGAGACATAGCGATACAACCGGTTCTGACTGGCCCGATGATGATGCGAATTTACGGGCTGGAACCAATGGTATCGAAATTGATGATACCGCTTCACTCATCAACGGAAATGGCGAAGATACGCGTCAACACATCGTCGATTTGACGGGAACATTATCGGTTCGTTCAGATTATGAAGAGCAATACTACTTCGTTGCAAACATGACCTTTACACCACTGGTTGAACTTCGAGATGATGCACTCATGCAGATTCTCTTCATTGAAACCGATGCAACAGATCAGCATGGGCGGGAACTTTCATTTTTGGTTCGAGACATGACATCTGATGTCGGCTTCTTTACCACAGCAAACAACACATCTTCTGTTGATGTTGAAGTCTCATATGAACACCTCTTTGCTGCAGGCGTTGACCTTTCAGAAGAAGCACATGGATGGCGTGTTGTCTTTGTCGTTCTCGGAGCAGAAGAAAATGCTACAGGCCAACCTGGCGTTATTGCCATGTACGAATCAACGGTTCCAACCTCTACTGAAGAACTCACAGTTCTCGACCACTTGCCACCGCTTGCAATGATTATTGTTGCTGCCTTCATCATCGGTTCTGTCATTCGAGGATCCCTCAATCAAGAACATGGATTGCCAGAGATTCGAGCATTGTGGAAGGATTCGGCGGAACCTGTTGTTCTTGTTGAAATCCTTGCAAAGAAGAAATTGATTACCACTGAAGGCTGTGAAGCAATCGCCCCTTGGAGTATGCGTGGAGGGGCTAAGCGAAGTAAGATTGAGCCTGGTGAAGCGTCCACATTCGAGGTACGTCTCAAGAAGTGGCATCCACAAGGACTCCTCATTCTACTGAAAATGGACGTTGAAGGTCTTGGTGGATGGACCCAAAACATTCGCTTACCTGGTCGCAAAGACGAGGAACGAAGCGTTGAAGATGAAGCCTGATAACGGCCATCTATGCAACTTGATGATACCGACCGACGACTTCTTGCCGTTCTGCTTGAAGATGCACGCATCAGTCAACGAGGTCTTGCTCAACGTATTGGCGTAGCACAAGGGACCATTACCAATCGACTGCGCAGACTGGAAGAACTCGGAGTCATCAAGGGCTATACGGTCCTCTTAGAACCTGAAAGCATTGGTTGGACCATGACGGTCATCACTGGACTACGTATCGAAAAAGGTTCGATGATCAATGTTCAACAAAACATTGCTGCAGATCCTCGAGTCTTTGCAGTATACGACGTAACGGGCGATTACGATTCAATGGTCCTTGCCCGCGTCAAAAGCAGAAAGGATTTAGATGATTTGACCAAGACTGTATTCACTCTAAAAGGCGTACAGCGTTCCTTTACCCAAGTTGTTCTGAACACTGTCAAAGAGGATGGTAGAGTCATACCACCTGTTGTCTAAGAACCATTTATTCAATGGTCTTGACTTGAATTTGCCATCGTTTTTTGCTCTTAATGTATCGACTCGATGTGATTTCAATATCGTGTGCAGAGTTGACAGCCATCGTTGCATCCTTCAGTTCCCATTCCAGTTCTGTCATCTTATTGCGCCAGTAAACGCCTGTAATCTTCTTATTCAAACGAAAGACAATGCCTTCGTTTTCACCAGTTAGATGATTGATAACTCTTGCTTGAGGTACGATATCGCCTTCTTGAGGTGCAGATGTTTCAGCAGCTTCATTGGCTTCACTGGCTTTCGCTTTCTGTTTGGTAATCAATTGGACTTTTGACCAATCTTGAAGTTCAGTATATCCAAACGTAATGGAAGCAAGACCCTCGTAAGGATGCTCTTCATCACTCATTTCATGCGGATTATACAGGCCGACTAGTTCTTCATAATCCAAATCGATAACTTCGATACGATCGCCTTGACGTGGAATAAGTTCTCCAGTGAATTGCGGTCCTTTGAACAGCGTTGACCACCAACCACGTGCGTTGATGATGCGTAATTCGCAATATTTTTTCCTCCATTCTCGAATTGTTCGGGGCGATGTAAGATCGCCATCGTGTCTTGCTTCATTCGGAAATTGAATACTGTCCCATGTACCAAACATGGAGAGAAGAGTGTTCAGGGCCTTAACCGTCTCTTCATCAAATTCATCGAAGTGTTCACGTGGTTGGCAGAGAATCTCTTTGACCGACGCCTTTGAATCAGCGACAAAAGAACCTGTTATTGCTTTGGGTTGGACGGATTCTTTGACGACCCCGTTTCCAACACAGGCCAAAACGGTCTCGATAACATCACTTTCCAGAATGATTCCTACTTCTCTGGCGATTTCGCGGAAGCGTCCTACTGCTTCCTCGAGTTTTGCAAATGTCCAGCCTCTTGACTGGCCGTTTTGATACAGAACATGTTCTTGCATTGTGATATCACCTTTGTAGTTCTTAACTTCAATAAAGACGATTCTGTCATTCATGAGAACGATAAGATCTGCTTCCCTACGACTTCTTCCTTCAATGATTTGGTTAATCCGTGCTGAATGGAACACATCGACAACACCGTCGATTTTTCGAACATACTCGAGAAGGTCGAGTTCAGATTTTGTGCCAGCAAGTTTAGCAAAATCTGGTTTCGGATACGCCTTGAGAGGGCGGGCCTTGAGCCATCGATAATTCTTCAGAAGCCCCATGATAATCCGTTTCTATTGCAGAGTATTTGAACTTCAACCTTGAATTCTATGAATCCGATGTAAGTGGTGCGTCCACACCCATGTGCGGCATGAGAGCGCCTGCTAGGCCGCCAAGGCTCTCGACAACACGTGTTTCTGGCTTGAGTGTCTTCATCAGCACACGACGTAATTCCTCATCGATTTGAACATCAAATGATTCGAGACGCCGGCGTAGATTTGCTTGCAGTCTTCCACCTGTCCGGTCCCAATCCATGAGCAGTGTCATCGTAGCTTTTCGATCTTCAGTCCGAGTCCCGTATGTTTCATACAGATAGGCGATGAAACGGTCCATGCCCCAGCCTCTGTTGACGACTTCAAGCGGTCCCGTAAATCCGAGACGTTTCAACGCTATTTTGTCTCGAGGGCCTTCGATAATGATGGCAAAACCTTCATCGCAATTACGTTGGCGTGCCACTCCGAGAGCTTTTCCAGCCTTCTCGAATCGTTCAATGGTGTTTGGTGAATTATTCATCTCCACAACCCCCAAACGCCTACTGGCCTCATGTCTTGTGAGTGGTTTAGGTTTTTCAACAAACGCATTGTTTCAAAGGTGGAGAACATACGTTCATATGAAAGAAAACGGGACGAAAGAATTTCAATCTAGTGTCTGCTTTACGCCAACGCTTAAAGTAGGCCCTCTCGCCCCTTTAATCAGGGTGCAGCCATGCCAGCGGAAGATACCGTTTTCTACGTACTTTATGACAAATTCATGTTCTGGTCGATTCTTGTCGCCATATTCACATTCGGTTGGCTGTTTACGGCAATTTTGAGATATCGCGATGGTGTTGAACCAGATACAACGAACATCGATCATATCGAAGTTGGGGCATTCCCTGTCGACCGGCATAATACGACTCTAGAACTGATGTTTTACATCGTTCCGACATTCCTTGTTGTTTGGCTGACAGTCATGGCACTCGGTTCAAACGCTGCAGTTTGGAACTATGACGATACCGATGAGAAAACATTTGACATCACAGTCAATGCATACCAATGGTATTTCGAATTCGTCTACGAAGAGTCGCTCACTTGGGAAGATACAGATACTGGAATTGAGGTTGTTTGGGATGTTGAATCAAAAACAATGCAAGTCACTGCCGATGGAAATCCAGCCGCTTCTTCAATTGAAATAAAACTTGGAGCCATTGAGAGTGAACTCTTCTTCAACGGTACAGATGCAAAGGGGTTGCCGAATACAGAATACAGTCCGTATCAACATAACCACGTCAAAGTCTACGACGCTGACGGCGTACTCCTTCACACATGGGAACACATCCCTATCGGACACAAATTGATTACGCCATCAAACCCGATGATCATCCCTTGTGACGAGGTCATCATAGCCAACATGCACTCGAAGCCAGTTGATGCATCAGACACACGAAACGTCGGTGTACAGCACGCTTTTTGGGTTCCTGAATGGGCAATGAAAGAAGACTTCGTGCCGGGTTTGGAAGCAGGGACTACGCTCGGATTCATGCCAGATGATGCAGGTACGTTCCCAATTCGCTGTGCTGAATACTGTGGAATGCAGCATTCGATCATGACTGGTGAAGTGATGGTCGTAGCTCGAGCAGGCAGTGACTGCACGTTCGATTCTGGAATCAAGAAGAGTGATTCCAGTTCCGCAAACAATTACGATGGAGGTGAGATGTGATGCAGCGACGCACGATTGCACTTCTCGGACTTGTTATCGCCTCATTGATGCTCATCCCACAATTCAGTGCAATGCCTGGTGGTATTGGACAAGGAGCAAACGCTGGATGTTCATGTCACGCTGGCGGTAACGATGGCTCGACAACAGTTCTTGTTGAGGGGCTGCCTGAGGTTTTTAACGCGAGTGAAACCTACCCATTCACAATCACTCTTGTCAACGATGAGATGACACTTTATGGAAACGGCGATCCTGCACAAGGATGGAGTGGCGTTCAAGGTGGATTCCGTATTCTTGTCGAAGGGGGCGGAAGCATCACAACTGTTGATGAATCTTACAGTCAAATAATCGATGGTGGACTCACACACACCAAAGATGGAAACAAATTCCGTTCTTGGCAATTTGAATACACTGCACCTGCAAGTGATAGCGATACAACTGAGATTACAATTATCGGAAACGCAGTAAGCGGCGGTGCCACAAGTGGCGGTGCTACAGGCAGCGGAGATGGTGCTGGAAATGATTACTGGAGCATCAAGAACATTGTTGTCCCTGGTTTGAATGCAGAAGCTCAGGCTCCAACAGCACCACCATTGGTCATTCTCTTGACCGCAATTGGATTGGCTCTCTCAATCATTCTTCTCGGCACAATGTGGGTCTTCTATCGACGCAATCCTCAAACATTCACTATCGGTAATTTCTGGAGTTATCTCAAGCCTTGGTTGACCACAACTGATCACAAACAAGTCGGTATCCTCTACTTCCTGTTTGGATTCTTCTTCTTCCTCGTCGGCGGAGTCTTGGCACTTCTGTTCAGAATTCAATTGGCTTTGCCAGAGAACGATTTCTTGACACAACGCGAATACAACTCATTCTTTACACTTCACGGAACAACCATGATTTTCCTTGGCGCTATGCCAATGATTGCTGGATTCTTGAACTACGTTCTTCCTCTGCAAATTGGTGCAAAGGACCTAGCATTCCCTCGAATTAACGCAATGGGATTGTGGCTCTTGGTCTTCTCAACACCACTGATCTTCTCCGGCATTTGGTCTGGTGAAGGTGCAGACATTACGTGGGTTATGTACCCTCCATATTCCTCTCTTAACAACGCAGGAGATTACGGCGCTAACGCCGGTGCAACTGCCTTCCTTGCAGGAATGATGATGCTTGGCGCATCGTCTACGCTTGGTGGTGTCAATTTCATCACCACTGTGTTTACGATGCGTGCTCCAGGAATCACTTGGATGAAGATGCCTCTGTTCACATGGTCTGCATTCGTGAGTGTCTTCATGCTCTTTATGTCCCTACCTGCTTTGATCATAGGTGTTGCCTTCCTCGTCTTTGACCATACGATAGGTTCGACGTTCTTTACGAGCGGAGGGGATCCGCTGTTATTCCAGCACCTGTTCTGGTTCTTCGGGCATCCTGAAGTCTACGTGGTGATTATTCCTGCGTTCGGTATCGTATCGGAAGTTCTTGCAACAAGTGCTCGACGTTCCATCTTTGGATACAAATCAATGGTTTTCGCTATGGCGGGAATCGGTGTTGTTGGATTCATTGTTTGGGGCCACCACATGCTCACATCTGGTATGGACCCATTCTGGAGAGCAGCATTCATGATTACAACCATGGCTGTAGCGATTCCAACTGGAGCGAAGATCTTCAATTGGCTGATGACGCTTTGGGGCGGTTCTCTGGTCATGAAGACCCACACACTCTGGTCTCTTGGATTCCTCATCACCTTCACACTCGGTGGTATCTCTGGAATGTTCTTCCCAGTTGCAGGTCTTGACACACACTTCCACGATTCCTACTTCGTCGTTGCTCACTTCCACTACGTGTTCATCGGCGGTACTGTCTTCGCTCTGTTCTCCGGAATTTACTACTGGTACCCTAAGGCAACTGGACGTAAACTCAACGAGACACTCGGTCTTTGGCACTTCTTGATTGGATTCGCTTCCTACAATGCTGCCTTCTGGCCTATGCACGCTTTGGGTATCCAAGGAATGCCTCGACGAACACACTCTTACACTGTAGAGAGTGGCTTTGCTGAGTACAACATGGCGATTACCATCTTCGCATTCATCTTTGGATTGAGCCAACTCCTTCTGGTTTGGAACATCATCTACTCTGGCCGTAATGGTGAGAAGGTTGGAAAAGATCCGTGGGGCGGATGGTCCCTCGAATGGTCGACTTCTTCTCCTCCACCTACACCTTCCTTCCACGTTATTCCAACACAACGTGACATGAACGAAATCTACGGACATCACAACGATGCTGAAGATTCAATCAAGGACAAGTTATGGAAAGGAAAGAAAAAGAAACCATCCAGTTCGGTTATTCTCGACCCTACTGATGAAGTCACGGAAGTGAGCTCATGAGTGGCGGTGGACACAGTGATGTGAAGAACGCTATCTGGATGAGAGCACTGCTCATGGCAGGTATCATCCTCGGTCTTGGTATTGCATCATTCGTCGGTCTTGGCGTTGTCGTTGCAGGAATGAAAGAGACTACTTGGGATGAAGAAGCAGAACATTACCATGATGCTGAGAAAGATTGGGAGGATGCTGTTGCACTTGGCACCATTACAAGTGACAATGAATCCGCTGAATTGTATATCGCTAAAGAAGCAGCTCATCACCATGAAATTGAGGCCCACCTCTCTTATCTAACGTACCGTGTTGCAGGTCTGACGTTACTCTTCGTTTCGATCACCTTTACGGCATTCTTGGCCATTAGTGGTGTCCTCAACTCAGCACAACCTGATGAAGAACATCACGATGATCATCATGGTCATGAAGAACACCACGGTTCAGCATCTCCAATCGTTTTCGCCTTTGGTTGTATGCTCTTCCTCATTGGATTCCCTGACTTTGCAGACGGGCTTCATTCCCTTATGCTGGGAAGTGGTTCAAATGCCATTTCGGATCTCTCTGTTGGAATGATTGGATTGACAATTATCACCATCGGTATTGCAAACTGGTGGAGAGAAGATCTTCCATTCAAGGGATATGGTGAGCAAATCGCAACATCTGACCCATTCAATGGACAACACATCCGTAAGGCTGGTATCTGGGTCTTCTTGATGTCTGAAGTCATGGTCTTCGCTACATTCTTCTCCTCATACCTACGTATGAGAACCGAATGGTGCACAAAGTGGGCATTTGATGAGGGTACCTGTCGAGAAATCAGGAACGACCAAGGCGTCATCCAAGTTTTCGATACTCACATCGCTCACCCGGACTACGCTCTGACCGCATCCGACTACCTACGCCCTGGTGGCGCAGTAGGAACAGGTGACTTCTGGACATTGCTTCCTGGTGCTGTAAACACATTCGCACTGATCATCTCTTCATACACCATCGTTCTGGCACTGAAGATTGCGAAGTCTCATGACTACAAGGTACCATCCGGCTTCATGGGCAAAATCATGCCTGACAAGAAGAGTGCAATCCGTAACTATCTGATTGTTACTCTCGCTCTTGGTACAATGTTCATTGTGCTGAAGTTGGTTGAGTGGAGCCATCTCATCGCAGAAGGATTCACTGTCGCAAGTCAAGAAGGTTCAATTTTCTACGTGGCTACTGGCGCACACGGTGTCCACGTCTTTGCAGGATTGTTGATCATGCTCTACATGATCTTCAAGGCTGATACCGTCGAATGGGACGAAGACAATGCACAGGGTATCGAGTACTTCGGTCTCTACTGGCACTTTGTTGATCTGGCTTGGGTTGTTATCTTCCCAGCATTCTATCTGTACTGAGGTGAAACTATGGGAGAACACAAATTAATCATGGGCAAAGACATTTATTTCTGGAATTTCATCATTCTGATGTTTTTCACACTGTTTGAAGTAGGCGCAGTTTTCTTCGAAAAGTATCCTGGAACAGACATTCGTGTCTCTATGTATGTCGTTTGGGGTATTCTTATCGTCGTTGGAATCATCAAAGGATTCGGTATCGGCGCTTTCTTCATGCACCTTTGGGATGACCCGAAAATATACCTTCGAGTCGCATTATTCCCAACTTTATTCGTTCTGTTGATGCTTTGGGGTATTGGTCTATCCAATCCTGAAGGCGTAAATGGCCTTCCTGGCTGGTGTACTCCAGATTGGGGAGAGCAATACGCAACAGAACGTTGAGTCGATTACATGAGACGAATTGCGTTATTTCTCGTAGCCTTGCTGTTATCCGTTACTCTCGTAAGCGTACCTGCCTCTGCGTTCAATGGATTTCAATTAACAACCTCAAGCGTAGGCAATTTTACGCTTACAGATGAGAATAATTCGGAAATGAAGTTCTCTGACATGACCGAGGATATCGTTGTCGTCTCCTTCTTCTTCACACGATGTACTGATGTTTGCCCAATCATTACTCAAAACTTGAAGATGGTACAACAGCAGATTCCTGATGAAATTGCAGATGATGTTGGCTTCGTTTCAATCACCCTTGATCCTCGTCATGATACTCCAGAGGTGATGAATGATTACATGAGTCTCCATGGCGTTGAGTGGCCGCATCTTACAGGCAATAGTACAGAACTTGCTGATGTTTGGTCTCGATTCGGTATGGCTGTCCAAGAGATTGTTACGGACCCTCATGATGACAACATGAGCGATATGGATGGCCAAATACACAACTCCAGTGTTGTATACACAAATGAAAATGGAACAAGTATGGAATTGATGTTCCTCCCTACTGGAATGACATTAACAACAGCAGCAGCCGATGAAGCTGGTTGGTCTCTCAATACATCTGAGTCTCAGTTTGGAACCATGGTTAACGGAATCAACGGATACGATTCTCCAGAGGATTGGAGTTGGTGGTGGAGCTTGAAAGTATTCAATGAAACAAGCGAAGGCTGGGAAGATTCCCCTGTTGGAGTGGATTCAATTAATGCTCTTGAAGAGCAACATATTGCCTGGTTCTCATCACAAGCGAATTCGTCTCTGCTAATGGCTCCTGTGGGCGAAGACCCTTCCGTTCAAGTTGTCTTCCCTGACAATACAACTGCATTCACAAACGTTTCAGGTTTTACTGGATATCATCTTACTCAAGGTGCATTTGATGGAGCTGAAATCGATGTGGATATTTCCGACAGCAGTTTTGGACACTTCCTCAACAGCATCAATGGCGTCTCCGCTCCTGCAGATTGGAGCTGGTGGTGGGAACTTCATACTTGGAATCAAACGAACATGACCTGGGAGGATTCACAAGTCGGCATGGATCTTCTGGATGATCCAATGACCATCGCATGGGCACCGAACAGCACAGATAACAGTGCTATTCCTGCACCTGGATTTGCAACCATTGAAGCCACTGAATGCAGTGGAAATGGTTGGATTATGGGTTCAGGTCAGAATGCTCACTGTATGTGTGATGCAGGCTATGAATGGGCTGAAGACGATATGTTACGTTGTGTTCAAATCATCTCAGAAGAACCTGAATACACCGTTGGGCACTCAACCATTACCTACATTCTCGATGATGAGAAGAAGCCTCGAGTCTCTTGGCTTAGTGACAAGTGGCTTCCGGAAGAATTCGTTGAGGACATCGTTACACTCGCTGAAAAGGAGGGCCTAATTGAAATAGAATCCGAAGGGATTCCTTCGATTGGCTTCATCCTTTCAGTGGTCATGATCTCCATGGCTGCAATCTCGCTCCGTGCGAAATCTGAATGATTTCAAGGGAAAAGAGTTTGATAGGGGGAGTTGTGGCCAAATCATTGCGGCGATCGCATAGCCTGGTATTGCGCCGGATTTGAAATCCGGTGTCCGATGACTCGGGGGTTCGAATCCCTCTCGCCGCGCCTCCATCCAATTTAGGAGAAGCATTCACAAACTATACCCTCTCTGTACCTTTCATGCGCCAAGGGTTGCTGGGCTTACTTCTCGCTTCTCTGTTTGTTCTTGCAGGGTGTTTAGCACCTGTAGCACCCGAATGGGGCGAGTCGATTAAAGTTGAACGTAATGGTGATGGGACGTTCGAATTCACTTCCAAACTCGGTGATGAAACCATCACCAACACCTATACTGAACGTGGCTGTCTTGACGGAGAAGTTGGTCCAGATAAAGGTGGAAAGATCAAATTCGAAGGCTACATGAGTGCAAGCATAATCTACGACACACACAACAGTGATCTCAACAACAATAATCTGACATTTGCAACGACAGCAGCTGTAGCAATTCAACAGATGTCATTCACTGATGCAAAGAATGTCCTTTCTGGTGCTGGTGAGCGAATTGAAGTCAAAGAATGGGACGTACCTGTCCAGCCAAAGACGGGTCAAGGTACTGTTGACTTGGACAGTGTTGATGGTGAATCAGACTCGAAATGGTTTGTTCTAGGCCTTATTCCAGCCAGTGAAAACATCAACGATGGGATCGCTTCACTCGGGAAATTCCACCAAGCAGTTCGAATCTCAGGTTATCTTGTCGATGGTCCTATCCTCCCACAAAATCCTCAAGGTGGAAACAATCGTGACATCGGTGTAACCAACGATTGTGTCGCTACAACTGGAAGTTTCAACGTTAATCAACTGTTCTTCCTTGTTACTGAAATTGAATTTGAAGAATCAACGGTCAGCATGAATGGTGAAGCTGATGATGAATACGTCTTCGGTGATGTCCCGTTCCTAGGCCGTACTGGATTCATTCTCTTCGTACTCCTTGTTGGTATTGGCGGCGGAGTTGGAGCCTACATGTATTCATCCATGCGCGTTAGTATGAGCGCTCGAAGCATCGCATTGACCCTTCTTGGAAAGGAAGGTGTGGAGAAGGCAGCACAAGTCCGTAGAGATGTCCAAGATGCAAAGGAAGCTGGTATGACCACACCTGATCAACGTCGTATGGAACAACGTAAAAAGAGCAAATCACCACCTCCTGCAAAGACAAGCAAAAAGAAGGATGAAGACGATGGCTTTGGCTCATTCAGTATTGATAGTGCACTGAGTGGAAGTTCTGATTCACCTGTAAAATCCGAATTTGGATCAGGCAGTTCTGTTGTAGAATCGGAAGATGCGAAGCGGGTTGAAAAACAGATAAAGAACACAGAGTCCTTTGTCCCACCATCATCCACCTTTGGAAGCAGTTCGGTTCCAACATCATCCTCGGTTCCAACATCATCCTCGGTTCCTACATCATCCTCGGTTCCAACATCAACTCCACCATCAACAAGCGTTCCATCATCACGCGCTCCTCCAGTACGTTCTGAGCCAGAGGCAGAAGAGAAACCAAAGGTTCGACGCCGAAGAGCAGTGAGGAAGAAGGCTGAGCCGGAACCTGAACCGGAACCTGAACCAAAAGAAACCAAAAATACCTGGGATGATGAGGAAGAAGAATTCTCTGATTTCAGTTTCTGAAATCCATTGATTCAATGGAACACTTGTACTGAAGAAGGAAGAACTTCCATTGACAGTGGTGTTGAACCAATGTTTTCCCCATCGATGTTTATTGCCGTAGGCTCAGGGGTTTCAATCCGTAATTGTTTGAACTGATGATAGTCTACTCTTGGATGGAAGACGTGTCGACCTTCTTTCTTGAGCAGACCAAACGCCTTCAAAATGTCTCTTCGAGTCATCTTTTTCAGGATTCCAATATCCATCAGTCCATCATCAAGAGAAGCTCCTGGAGCAAGTGGTAGGAGCGACCCACCAGTTTGACTGTTTTGAATAAGGAATAATGTGAAATCATCTTCCATCTTATGTCCGTCTAAGAAGAGGCTTGCATGTCTTCGATTATTTGCCATAATGGCCATGAGAATTCCTACATCATATCGAATACTACCCATCCACCGCATCTTTTCAGCCTTGATTGTTGAATCTACACCAAGACCCCATGTGACCAAATTGTGACTGTATCGAATCATCTGTCCCTTGTTATTGCCTGGTAGTCCTTCTGTCAATTCCACTCGTGCGAGATCGATGAACTGGGTTACGCCATTGACAATTCTTGAAACTGCATCTTCCATACTCTTGATGCCGAAATCATGGGCTTGAGAGTTTCCTGTTCCTGCTGGAATCAGTCCAAATCGAATTGTTGAGTTGTCTTTTGATTGCATCATCCAACCGGTAATACTCTCTGAGAGACTTCCATCTCCACCTACAACAGCAATTGCCTGATCGTGCTGAACATCTAATGAAAAAGCAATGTCGACAAGATGGCCTGAATGTTGAGAGATGTGCATTTCGACTTCTATACCTGATGACTCAAGCAGTTGTTTTGCTGCTTCAGCAACCTTCATGCCCTTCTTTTTTCCAGAATAAGGATTGACGAGCATGAATACTTTTGATGGTTTGACTCCATCATTTGAGGGCTTGACGAATACGTTTGCAGGCATTGGCCGGTGCAGTCCCTTTCGTTTTTTGCTGCTCTCATCGGGTTGAAAATCCATCACTGAGGGTGTGGTTGAATCGTTTGAAGTCTCATCATCTGCAGAGGCCATGTTTTGGGACAAGAACTCCTCCGCATGAACTCTTCCCCGTTTTAGAGATTAAACCAAGCACTCATGAAGAGATGGCTTCTGGCCTAAGTTGGAGGGTCATGATGGATTGGTCAGAATCTGATATCAAATTCATGCACAGAGCCCTTGCTGTGGCTGAACGTGGTAGAGGTAACGTCAGTCCAAATCCCCTCGTGGGTTGTGTCCTTGTCAAAGACGGTCAAATCATTGCAGAAGGTTGGCACGATCATCTCGGAGGATTGCATGCAGAACAGATGGCAATCCACGATGCAGAAGCGAAAGGAAACTCACCAAATGGAGCGACTGCTTATGTTACTCTCGAACCTTGTAACCACTATGGAAGAACGCCTCCTTGTACCGAAGCATTGCTTTGGTCTGGCGTCAAGAACGTGATTGTTGCACACCATGACCCAAATCCAACCGTTCGCGGAAAAGGCATTGGTGTTCTTGAGAAAGCCGGAATCAGTGTCAAGACGGGCCTGCTCGAGCATGAAGCTGGTCAACAAATGCAACCTTTCCTCCATTGGTGTGAACACCGCAGACCACTGGTAACAGTGAAAATGGCCGTTGATGCCAATGGTTCAGTTGATGATAGATCAGAACAAGCCCAGCGCTTCACAAGTGAAGCATGCTTGGATGAAGTCCATCGGTTACGAAGGGATTGCGATGCAATCTTGGTCGGTGCAGAAACCATACAACGAGACAATCCAACGCTCACCGTTCGTAGAGTAGAAACAGAACGACAACCTTTGCGAGTTGTTCTTGATCCAAATGAACGAACCAATTCAAATGCAATCGTGTACAATGATGATCACGAAACATTGCGCATCGGATCTGACTTTACTGGATTGATTCCTCTTCTCAATCGATTAGGCGACTTGCAGCGCCAACGACTTCTCGTTGAAGGAGGTCCTAAGACCGTTCATGCCTTCCTTGCTGAAGGATTGGTCGATGAGTTCTATCTTGTTCGAAGTGAAGTCGTTCATCAACAACCAGTTGCTTCCAATATTGATGATGATGTCTTATCCAACTCAGGACTTACTTTTGTTCGTAAAGAACAATGGGGAGATGAGACCGTTTCTGTATGGACGCGTACGCCCTTGCAGTAATGCTGTTGAGAGCGGGCGATGCAGGATTCGAACCCACGTCCCCGGCTCCGAAGGCCGGAAGGATATCCAGACTACCCCAATCGCCCAATTCAACCCAGATGGCTTCCCTTTTTGAAGGGGTTGGTGTGAAGAAATATTGCATCAAAGAGACGCAAGGCTTCCACCAAGCAAAATCATTGGAATAATATAGCCAAGAATTGTCAGATATCCAAGAATGAATCCTGCGATTCCTTGACCTGCTCCAGTACCTGAACGGTTTCCTTCTGCTTGGCCAAGGTGACCAAAGATAATTGCTAAAATTCCGAACAACCAACCTACTGCCCATGTTACGCAAATAAGCCAGCCAAGTAAGTAACAGACGATTGCAAGAATACCCATTACCAATCCAGTAACAGCCATACCGTTGCCATTTTGTTGAATCATGATCTGTTGAGCCATCATTGGTTGCTGTGTTGCCCCAAATAACATTGGTTGTACAGGCTGAGATTCTATTGGTTGCTGAACAGGATTCACTTGAATCGGAATCGATGCAGGGGGTTGATTTGAGGGCATTGAACCATCTGGTTGCATGTTTACGCTTCAATCATGTTCACTTTGAAGATTCCGCACTCAAACTGTTTGAGGAGCGGCTTCGTTAACTGAATCAGAAACACCTGCTGCATATCGTTCAAAGTTTGTGTTGAACATTTCAGCCAACTTGTCTGCTGTTGCATCGTAAGCATCCTTGTCTTCCCATGTTGTTCTCGGTTGAAGAACATCGGAAGGAACGTCTGGGCAAGAAGTTGGTACTTCGAATCCAAACCGACCATCTGTAATGTATTCGACACTGTCAAGATCGCCATCAAGTGCAGCGTTGAGCATTGCACGAGTGTACTTGATTTTCATTCGATTTCCAACACCGTATGGACCGCCGTTCCATCCAGTATTGATGAGCCATGCTGTTGAACCGTTTTGTTCCATTTTCTCTGAAAGGAGATCGGCATAAACACCAGGATGCATTGGCATGAATGGTTCACCGAAGCAAGCCGAGAAGGTCGCTTGAGGTTCCTTTACGCCAATTTCAGTTCCAGCAACCTTTGCTGTATATCCTGAAATGAAGTGGTAGGCTGCTTGTTCTGGAGTAAGACGAGAGATTGGCGGAAGAACACCAAACGCATCACATGTCAAGAAGATAACATTCTGTGGATGTCCTCCACGAGAATCTGGAGTTCTGTTATCGATGAATTCGATTGGATAAGAACCGCGTGTGTTCTGTGTTTTGCTCACATCAGTAAAGTCAGGAACACCATCTGCATCGAGAACAATGTTCTCCAAAACTGTTCCTCGTCGTCGAGTTGTTGCAAAGATTGCTGGCTCATCTTCTTCTGAGAGGTCAATGAGTTTAGCATAGCATCCACCTTCGAAATTGAAGACACCATTTGCGCCCCAGCCATGCTCATCATCACCGATAAGAGCACGCTTTGGATCTGCTGACAATGTTGTCTTTCCAGTACCGGAAAGGCCGAAGAAGATCGCTGTATTCTCGCCGGTTGTGTTTGCAGAGCAATGCATTGGAAGGATTCCCTTCTTCGGAAGAATGAGATTCATGATCGAGAAAATCGATTTCTTAATTTCTCCAGCGTATCGAGTTCCGCCGATGATGACTTCACCTGCTGCATAATTGACGATAACAAAGCATTGTGAGTTTAGAGACGCATCATCTGCCTCAAAATGAGGTGCGTGGAAGACAGTGAAATCGGGCGTGTGAGATGCAAGCTCTTCAACCGATGGTCGAACGAACATGTTTCGAGCGAATGTACTGTGCCAAGCATTGTGTGTAATCACACGGATTGGAAGTGCTTCAGAAGGTTCAGCACCACAAGCGAGGTCTTGTACGAAGAGGTGTTCTTGCTCTGAAAGATAGTCGATAACTTGAGCACGCAATCTCTCGAATGTTGCAAGGTCTGTGGAGATGTTGACATCACCCCAATTTACGTCATTTGAAGTCGATTCTTCATCGACAATGAATTTGTCATTCGGAGAGCGCCCAGTTCGCTCGCCAGTCTCGGTTACAAGAGCACCATGCGCACTGAGAACTCCTTCGTTGCGAGCGATAGAAATGTCGAGCAGTACGTCGGTATCAAGGTTCCAATGGACCTCGCCTTTAGGGCGAATTCCGTGCGTTGTCAGGGGGGTCGATGTCGGGGTGGAGGTCTCCGCCATACAAGTTCCTACCGCGGTCTGTCTTTGTCCCTTTCTATTCGGCCATACGAAAATTAGAGAAGAATTGACCTTCAAGGGGGAGGTTTGAAACAGGACTTTGGAGGAGAGGATATCATGGAGGAAGAAACTTCTGACCACGACCCCGTGGAAGATGAAGTCCTTCGGAAGAAGAATTTCGACCGTGGAATGGGCGTCGATTTAGATCGATTTCTCATCGCAGACCCTAAACCAGAAGTGGAAGAGGAAAAGGAAGAAACGGTCGTATCTGTTGAAACAGACGAAGCAATAGGTGAAATCGCTGATTTCTTTTCCGCACCAAACACTCAGCGAAATGAACCAGGAATGGAGAAGAGAGACGGAACCGTCGATGCACCTGCAGCTGAAGATTCAGTCACAGATATCGCCGTACACGGTGAACGCCGTATTGGATTTGGATTACTCGTTGGCATGGTCTTGGTTTGGTCTGTTCTTGGTTGGGTTGTTGGAACTGCATTACCACCAATGCTTGGAGGTCCACTTCTCATTCTGATGGGTTTATCTGGACTCTGGGCTGGAGAGAAATGGATTCCGATACCAAGAATGCACCTCCTCGGTGTAACATGGGTCATTATCTCCATGAAAATCCTCTATGGTTTTGCACTCGATGCACATCACTGGGGTTGGTTTGATGCCTCACCGTTAGGTGCTGATGAAACTCTTGGAGTCTCCCTTCTTTCGTTGATTGGATTCAATGTATACGTTGCTCAACGTCATAATGACGATGCGATTGCTGCTCAGGCAACATTGGTCTTGCTCGCTCTTGGAAGTGCTACTGGAGCACTCTATGACGAAATTGGTGTTGCGACCATGATCTTGTTAGGTACGCTTTCTATGCACGGCTTAGCTGTCTTCAGAAAGTCAGGAAATCTAGCAAGTCTTGGAATCGCAGTGTCATATCTCTGGATTGGACTCCACTCCTTTTCCCAAGGATGGAACATCGCAGGGATAGAAATCGTCTCCTTTGATGATGAACTTCTCCTCTTCATGCTTATGTTTGCAGTAACTGCAACCAATGCGGTCATCGCAACACAATTCCACAAAGCGGACAACTGGTTCTCAGAGGCTGCCAAAGCCTTGGGGCTGGGAAAACCTGGACTCTGGGCCATCTCTGTCGGTTTGGGAATGATCGGTGCGCTTCTTGCCATCGCTGCTAATAGGACTGAAACAGGCTATGCATTAGCCCAATTACTGCTCCTACTCAGTGCATTTGGCGCATCATACCTTACTGTACGTGGTGTCGACTGGAAGCGATTAGCCCCGTTTATCCTCATCCCAGCGCCGTTCTTATTGGCTCTCGTCATCCTAATGAGCACTGGCGTATTTTCGATACCAGTTGCTGACTTGAATGGATACAGCCTCTATGCAATCCTTACTGCTCTGTTCACATCCATCACCTTACTGAGCAATCAGCAAGCCGTATCTGACCATGTTCTCTGGATGGGTGGAATCGTCATCGTCATCTTGTTGACACTACTCATACCCGGTGAAGTCGAAGGATGGCGCTTATTGGTTGCACAAGGATCTGTTTGGATTGGCCTTGCATGGCTTGCCGTCCAGCGAAAGTCTCCTTCAATCTCTGGCGTTGCTGTTCTCGCTCCTTGGATATGGTTGTTGATGTTTGCAACCGATATCGAATCTCGAATGTTCTCAAATGATTTCATTCCTGTCGTTTTGAATGAACAACATGTAGCCGCGTGGATGCTTATTCTCATTCTGCAACAACTGTATGTAAACCTCAGTCAAGGCGAATCAACGCTAAACCTCGCCGGACGACTTGCTGGATTGAGTGAACTCAGCGCTCGAGCACGTGATTCTGGATTGCTCCAATTGTGGAACCTTTCATTCATCGTCTCGCTCGTTGCCGTGTGGAGTATTGCTCGTGTGGATGGACTCCCTGCTTGGGGATTAATCGCTGTGATGGGATCTATTCTCATCTTCCATGGAACCCTCGTTGCTCTTGAGCAGCATCGCGGTCAACCGCGTACCATGCTCGTTGCTTGGAGCGTTTTCGCCCTTTTCTTTGGGTGGAAGTTCGGCCATACTTCGCTCTACGCAGCAAGTCTTGTTGCAGGATGTTCTCTCCTCCTTGTTCATTCAGACAAACTGTTCGAAGATGATGATGAGGCGAAAAAGAATCAATCAAACAGCATCGTTACGTTACAACTTCTTATCATGAGCGGTTTACTTGCAATGCCTGCTTTACGGGAAGCTGATGCATTGGAGTTAACCAATTCGGATTGGTTCCCAACAGGTGTTGAAGATGCAACCTTCATGGCAATACTCTCTCTGGGGACACTCTACCACTTCTTACGCCGAGTCTTGTTGATGGACAAATTGCTTCCACCAACATTAGCAACCGTAGCAATGATTTCGACCATGTTGTATACGGGTGTTGCACTGGAAGCAAATCTGATCACAACCTTTGCAATTCTCAGTTTCGTTGGCGCTGGAGCCTATCTCGCGATTCAAGGTGAATGGCGTTCTGGTATGCGTTCAGTTGCTCAAAAGGAAGAACGATTACAGGAATTACAATCCAAACAAAACACACAAGCATATCTCAATCAGTCTTCCAAAGAAACTGGTGTGACGCTTATCGATCCGAAACTTATCGAGTTGGCTGAAAAGCAAAAGAAGCGATCAAAACGCTCCAGCATTTCCCAACCTGATGATCTTGAAGTTGGAGACATTCAACACCGACCAACCATCGTTCTCTCCTTCCTTGGCGTTTCCATTCTCGCTTCAGTTATGTTCGCCTTCCTTGGGGGTGACCAAACAACAGCAATCATTCTCTGTGCAAGCATTTCAATTCTCTTCATCAGTTTAGCACGTGTCCGTGCTGAATCACTAAAGTTGCGATTAGTCGACATTCTCGGAGTTGAAATCCCAATTGCTGTGACCATGGGTGGACTTGTCCTGGTTCATCTCGCTGGACGAGCAAGTCAAGGAACAGTTTTCCTAGAAGAACAATTTGATTTACTGGTCTTAATGGCCAGTCTGATTCTCCTTGGAGGATTTAGTCTCCTTAATCGAAGCGATCTCGGCGTACGTATTCCAAACGTATTGGATATGGTCGTTGGACTCCTTGTCCTCGACCGTGTGTTTGGAATCCTCGCAGGTGGAGAACTCCCACTTCCAATGTTAACCAATCCGTTTGAATTCGAGGCTCTCTCATGGACAATTCCTGTATTCAGTATCGAGATCGTTCTCATCACCGCAGCCTTACTCTGGGATTGGGTTGAGCGTCAACGTCGCATTCGAGGCCTTCAAGACCATCGAGGCGCTCTTGGTCGCGTCTCATTCGGATTCTCAGTTCTGATACTCTCATTCGGACCAGCTGGGCTTATCGCCCTTGGATTGATGTTCAACAAGGGATGGGTTTGGAAACAACCTGCAGTTCTCATGCTTGGAATGATGGTCTTACCGTTTGCCCTGAACAGTTTACTTTGGTGGATTGAAGTTGAATTCGATGTTGCAATTCTTGACATCTGGGTGTCATCACTTGTCTTTGGGGCTCTGAACCTTATCGCAGCAGCACTAGCAACGGCAACGAACCGAGGACTGTGGATTTCTGCAGTCCTGTGGGCTTCACAGGTCTTGTTCATCATCAGTGGAGTCATTGCTCCTGATCTCCTCATATTCGTGCTCGAACTGTTGGCTATGTCGATTACATCATGGGTCATTGGTGTCCTCACATTACGGCGCGGATGGAGAATCGTTGGATTCCTCAACTTGATCGTGGCATGGATTGTTGCAGGCGTTCTCATCTACCAAGGTATGACACCAATCTCTGGATTTGTACTCTTACTGGTAACAGCCGTACTGCTTGCAGTGATTACCTACTTGACTCAATCAAGAGATGAATTGCTCGCTCGTCAATGAGCAACTGGATTGAATGTTCGCAAAAGGAAATTCTGAATTGAACGCAACATCAGCATTGCATCAAAGCCTGGATCTGCTTGTGCAAATCGTAGAGAGACGCTGGTTTTGGCTTGAGTACCACTATTCCGAATTCCAAGACTGACATCGGAACCATTCAACTGACATCGAATAAGCATCAAATTCGGCTCTCCTTCAAGACCCATGCGCTGCCAGTTCGTCACCTCTCCAGCAAGTGCAAGATGCGTTAATGCCATCGTTTCAACTGAATCTGCATATTGATTATTACCATCCCACATCCATCGATTTGGATTCGTTACACTAACGCGTCGCTTCCATCCCTTTTCCAATGGATTTGAAGAGGAATGCTGTAGTGAAAGCAAGGACATAATCAACGTCATC
>QXYA01000017.1 GCA_009887135.1 Candidatus Poseidoniales archaeon | reverse complement strand
CCGCCTAAGCAACCTGACAGGGAAATGGTGACCATCATAAGGGAAAAAAAGACAACATACGCTTTCTTCATGCCCGCACACCAGTGGGTCCAGCAAATAGAGTTTGTTAGATGATGGGTGCCAGCAGAGTGTTTTAATTCCTATAGAAAAGTGCTCGTACCGGGATTTGAACCCGGGTCAAAGGAATGAGAGTCCTTTATGATGGGCCACTACACTATACGAGCGTGGTATTCGTTCCTGCAACGTCATCTATTTAGAAATGGCGTCCTTAGATGAGACTGATAGTTTCACTTTTCGTTTCTAAATAATCATCTAAACGGCGTCTAGAGAGACATGTGCACTTTCACTTTTCGTTTACCTCTCGTTCGTTGATTGATATACGGCCGCCAGTGAATTTGCCTCATGGACAACCAAATCCCAACATCTTTTGCTGCCTTGACAGCCTCGCATACCGATGCCACTGAACCATTGTGGAATCACCGAACAACAACGCATTTCGCTGATCAGAGTGGAAGACTTCCACTTCGCATGGCAGATATGACATGGGAATCATGGCATCAACCAGGACAGCCTACAAAGATTCCAGTTACCACATCATTGACTCACCTTCTACGAAGAGCATCTCTCCGAGGTGAAGCTTGATGTCACGCACAAAGAGATTGCGAGATGCTATTGATGAGTATCTCGAAGCTGTGGATGCTGCCAACACAACAGATATCCTCGACCATGTTAACCAGCGATTTAGGTGGGGTGCAACCATGAACCAATTAGGAAATGTTCTCGCTCGTGATCGTCGATTTATCAAAGTTGGATTCGATGAAAACACCGACATCGGTGGTTTCCGCATGAGAGTCTGTGTTTGGGCAAGAGTCGCTGCTTGAGATAGAAGAGACAAAAACTGCAATCCTACTGGCCACTGTATGGCCAACAAGATTCTCGCATCATTTGAATTGATGCGAATGAAGAATATCTTGCTTGCCAGCGTTGCAACTCCAGTAGGGGCTTTGCTTGCCTTGGGTGATTTGACTTCAATTAAGGAATATCCTGAAGTCCTTTTCGCTACAACTTCTGTTCTCTTCTTCATGGGTGCAGGAAATGCAATGAATGATTTGAGAGATATTGAAATCGATCGTGTTGCACATCCAAATCGCCCATTGGCGAGAGAGGCCTTGTCGGAAAAAGAGGCTAAAAGACTCACGATTTCTTTAGCCCTCCTAAGCCTTGGCTCCCTCGTAGCATGTTGTTTAATGATGGATGATGAAAGATCGTATACACTATCCATTTACGGTATTGTTGCACTCCTCATGCTTTCATACGATTCTTTTTTGGAATTGAAAAATAAAGGATTAGTCGGAAATGTTAGTATCTCACTTCTCGTAGCAGCCGTAACATTGTATGGCGCATCTTCAGTGGGTGAATTGACAAATCCGCTCATTTGGTATGTTTCAGGTGTGGTTTTCTTTGTAAATCTAGCACGAGAGATCATCAAAGATTGTCAAGATCTAGATGCTGATTCTGAAACACGTGTTACATTACCCATGAAGATAGGATTAGAAAATAGTCGAATGGTGGCCTATGTACTCACACTGTTTGGTATCGTGATGTTGTATATCCCCTACTGGCAGGGACCTTTTGAATTCGGACAATTATTGTTCCAAGCACCAGCAATGTTGGTCTTGATTACGCTCAACGGACCTATGTGGAAAGGAGATGACTATGTTGCAGCCACACGGCTACGAATTGCTATGCTCCTTGGTTTACTCGGATTTATCCTGACACTTGTTGTTTAGACAAGTCCCATGAATTCACCCATTGCACTCCAAGCATCTGGTGAAATAAAGTAGCACAAAAGGGACATTTGAGCCCACATTCTG
Organism: Candidatus Poseidoniales archaeon; assembly: GCA_009887135.1. Taxonomy (GTDB): domain Archaea; phylum Thermoplasmatota; class Poseidoniia; order Poseidoniales; family Poseidoniaceae; genus MGIIa-L2. The sequence goes on along the minus strand of QXYA01000017.1, from coordinate 11,069 downwards.
TTCTCTGCTTGGTCAAAGACAATTGATTGTTCGTGGTCCATAACCCAATCAGTTACTTCATCTCCACGATGAGCAGGTAAACAATGCATGAATCTCCATCCCTTGTCCATGTTCGATACCATTTCCTCATTGACTTGATAGCCTTCAAATGATTTCATTTTGTCTTCCATGTGTTCTTCACCCATCGAGATGAAGACGTCAGTATACACAACATGCGCTCCGTCTGTGGCTTCTTTGGGATCGACAGTTCGCAATAATTCCGATTTGTTCTCAGCAGCATATGCTGTTGATCGTTCTACGACATCTTCATCCGGCTCATATCCTTCGGGAACTGCATATCTGAAATCAATGCCGAGCATTGTACAGGCGAGCATCAAATCATGGAGAACGTTATTTCCGTCTCCAACCCATGTTACAATGAGGTTCTCACGGTTATCGAAATTTTCCATGATGGTCATCAAGTCAGCAGCTGCTTGACATGGATGGTGTTTGTATGAAAGGGCATTGAGTACAGGTACAGTAGCATGCTTTGCAAGTTCGGTTACATCTTCGTGGCCAAAGCATCTGTAGGTCATACCGCCTAGGTAACGAGAAAGAACTTGAGATGTGTCTCCAATCGTTTCAGATTTACCAAGTTGGATATCGTTCTTGAGAAGTGTTAGGGCGTTTCCACCCAATCTGTCAATACCTACTTCGAAAGATACTCGAGTTCTTGTGGAAGGTTTTTCGTAAATGGAACCAATAGTCATTGTATCAAGAGGCATAAAGTTCAGAGCAACTTCGTCCCCTTGCTTCCACAAACGTTTGAATTCAATTCCCCATTTGAGAATTTGTTCAAGGTCATCTTTTACGTCATCGATTGCAAGAAGGTGCTCTACCATGCGTTACGCTCGGTAAAGAAGGTTACAATGTTTTTCAAACGAAATCGTCCTGATCTTTCTCGTGTTCAATGTCACTCGCAAAGCCGTCACGGGCATCACTCATACCACCAAACAAGGCTTGTGCAAAGGTAAGGATATCAGCAAGACCTTCCTCAAGTTCGCTTGAGAGAGGTGTTAATCCGGGACTTTGTGCGAATTGTTGCATCAATCGAAGTTGGTTAATTGCAAACTCTGTTCGCTGACCACCTGCTTCGTCATACAAGGCTAACTCAAGAATCTCAAGACGTTCGGACCATTCCAGAATTTTCTCAAGTTCATCAGGATCGAGAAGGTCGCTCTTTGAGAGGAAATTCTTGGTTGGTAATCCCAAACGGAATTCGACAATTGACGACAATAGCATTTGGGAAACGAATCCAGAAGGAGAACGAGAGAGCATTGGGTCAAACAAGTAAATGATTGCAGACTGTTCCCTACCTATAACTTCAATCAAGTGATTACTGGCTTCTCGGAAAGCAAATAATTCAACTTGACCAGGAGTATCGACAATCATCATCTCTCCTGTCAATGAGTGAAGTTGCTCAGCAACATCACCTGCTTGGGATGCAAGTAAATCCGCTGCAAGAATTTGAGCACCATTTGGACCAAGATCGTATTCGGTCATAACCTCGGTCAAGGAAATTAAATCTCTAACGTCGAATTCAGCATCATAATGGACACGTTCTGCCCCTGGATCGAGATTGACTGCGATAACATCTGTTTCCAAAAATCGGGACCAACGTTGAAAAGAAGTTACTAGCGATGATTTACCTGCTCCTGCAGTTCCAACAACAAACAGTACTGGAGGTGTTCCACTATCGAGTCCGACCATGTCTGTGCCTCCTGCCCAACATACATGAACTAAGCGCAAAATTAGCCTTGATTTCCAAAACTAACCAGCAGAACGGTTATGTGCTAGACAACAATGGCAAGGATGCAGATTCCTGCACGGAGGAGATAAAATGTCTGACGAAGAAACAAATCAACCTGAAGCACCACCGGGCCTACCGCCTATGCCACCTATGCCTGAAGCGCCACCTGCGCCACCAGGTATGCCTGCCATGCCACCTATGCCACCTATGCCTGAAGCTCCACCTGCACCACCTGGTATGCCGGCTATGCCGCCTATGCCGGAAGCTCCACCTGCACCACCTGGTATGCCGGCTATGCCGCCAATGCCGGAAGCACCACCTGGTATGCCGGCTATGCCGCCAATGCCGGAAGCACCTCCTGCACCACCGGGTATGCCTGCTATGCCTCCAATGCCGGAAGCACCACCTGCGCCTCCTGAAATGCCTGCCATGCCTCCAATGCCGGAAGCACCTCCTGCGCCTCCTGAAATGCCTGCCATGCCTCCAATGCCAGAAGCACCTCCTGGCCTCGACCTTCTAGCACCTGCACCTCCAGAGATGCCACCAATGCCAGAAGCACCTCCTGGCCTTGATCTTCTAGCACCTGCACCTCCTGCTATGCCAGAAGCACCACCTGCACCTCCGGAAATGCCAGAAGCACCACCGGCTCCTCCAGAGATGCCACCAATGCCGGAAGCACCTCCTGGTCTCGATCTTCTAGCTCCTGCACCTCCTGCTATGCCAGAAGCACCACCTGGTCTCGACCTGCTAGCTCCTGCACCTCCGGAAATGCCACAAGCACCTCTTGGTCTGGATTTGTTGGCTCCAGTAGCACCTGCTGAATCAGAGGACGCTCCTCCTGCACCTCCAAGCATGGATTTGCTTTCACCTCTAACACCTGCTGAAGAGATTGTAGATTCACCAGCAGATGCACTTCTAACCCCACCGGCGACACCAGATCCACTCGCTGCAATGGATACTTTGACTCCAACAGATGAAAACCCAGTTGCTGCTGGAGAAATCGCTGGAGCCACAATCCGCTCAAGTGTTGAAGTTGACGAAGTTCCTGGAGACAAACTTGAAGGAACACTTCATGAAATTGAGAAATCCACACTTACTGCAGAAGGTACAATTGTAAAGCAATCGATTAAAGGAACACTAACTGTAAACAACCCATCTGCTGATGATCGTATTTACGACATCGACGTTCTTCTCGACAATGCGGACTCAACAGATATCGGCGGAGACCAAATCTCTGTTGATGAACTCGAAGCCGGTAAGAATTACGTGAAGAAGTACTCTGTTTCTGACGCACAAATGCTTGTACTAAGAGAGAAACTTGATACAAATCCTGCTCGTAACAACGAGCGTTCGCTAAGTATTGCACTTTCTGAAGAACCTGGAACAATTGCTCTTGAAATGGAAGTAGAAAACGTATCACCCGTTGCTCTACGAGACATTGTTGTAACACGTAACTTACCTGATAGTGTCCAATTCAACCACACTGCTGGAGCAACTGTTGAAGGAAACACAATGACTTGGGAAGTTGGTGCTTTACACCCTGGTGAAAAGCAAGTCCTCTCCATCGAAGGCCACATTACGGTCACATCATCCAAGACAATCAAGGCTGGATCTGCTCAAGCAACATACAAAGCAGATGCAACACTTTCGAACCTATCATTCCGTGATCTTGATGCATTCTGCCGAGGATTCACCTACATGAGAGTTCGAGAAGACGAGCGCCCAGACAACTGGATTTGTCAGACCATCTTCGAAAACCGTTCATCCTTTGCAGTCGACCTTGTCAAGTTACAGGTTAGAATGAAGGGTAGCGACGATCTCTTGTTTGACGTCAATGACGTAAAGCAAGATGTACATCCACAAGGTAAGTGGGAAAGTGAAGAGCGAAATGTCATGGCAACCGCTGAGCCTGATTTCACATACGATCTATCCTACACAGTACTACCAAGAGCTGTTCAGAAGACAGAAGGTACAATCACACTTGAAGAGAGCAGTCTAACTGTCGTTGACGCTGATATTTCTAAGAATTATTCGACTGACACACTCAAGTCGTTCAGACAACAACATGTCTCTGCTTCACTCAAGGTAAAGAATACTGGATCTGCGACAATAAATCTCATGCGTATCACAGACGACATTCCTGGATTATTCCAAGCTCCAGACATGGATGCAATGGCCATCATCATTGATGGAAAGGAATTACCTGTAGACCAATGGAAGGGAGAACTTTCTGCTGGAATCACACTGGAAAAGGAACATCGTTCACCAGATGGCGAAGGGCACACAATGACTCTCACTGTAGGCACGAAAGGACCAATCGGTCTCAAACCTGGCAAGACAATGGAAGTCAAGTACAAACTCAATGCACCTGACCCATCACCTGCTAACGAGAGAGTCGATGCTCCTGCTCGCTTCCAGTTCAGTTCAGAACAATTCGGACCAGTATGTCTTCGAGATGTTCCAGACGCACCATCTGTTCGTGTTAGCCACCTGAGGAGAAACTTCTCAGCAGGAAAGCAAGCAATTCCAATGGGTGGAAAGGGTCGCTACGAAGTTCTCATTCTCTTTGAGAACAATGGCGACACTGCACTACAGGATGTTTTCATCAAAGACGTCATCCCATCCAACTTTGAAATCAAGGATTGGCATGTTCGAGGCGCAGGTGGAGAAAAGCGTACTGACGTTGACATGACAACAAACGAAACTGAAGACGGAATCCAAATTACATGGAAACTTCCAGTTGTTGGCAAGGGCGAGCGTCTCGATGTATCCTTTGAAATCAAGGGTGAAGGCGAGATCGATGCTGAAGCACTCAACAGATTCCATGGCGCTCATTTCGGAGACGAACTTGAATCTGCAGAAGATGATACACCGGCTGAAGTTTCAGAAGAAGCCTCTGAAGAAACAACTGAAGAAGCACCTGCTGCTGAAGAAGAAGTTGTTGAAGAAGAAACTGCTGAAGAAGAAACTGCTGAAGAAGAATCTGTAGAAGAAGAACCAGCCATCAAATTCAGAGAAGACATTATGATAAGAGTCATGGAAGAGTTCGGAATCGAAGACCGAGATGCTTTCCTTGAACACTCAATGAACTTTGATCTCGATGACAATGGATATCTCAAGAAGGCTGAATTTGTTGCTGCTGCTGAAGCATTCACTGCAGGAGATTCATCAGAAGAAGAATCAACTGTAGAAGATGCTGAATCAGAGGTTGAAGAAGTCTCAGAATCAAAAACATGTCCTATCTGTTCGACATCGAATGATGCACATGCAGATACATGCACTGCATGTGGCTACACGTTTGAATGATTCAAAACGGTAAATTCCATTGTGGCCATTCCTCATGATCTGAGGAACTGCTCACGAGAACGATGATGTTTCGTCCTGTGTTTTGAAGCACTTCATTGAGAGATCTATGTGTTGAAGGTGGAATGACTCCATCTCGTAGGTCCACAGCGAGCCATGCGGTTGGGTATTGCTTGAGACATGCTTCAAGCTCAGCCTCAATTCCTTTTGGAGGTACGCCTTGACGTACACTTGCTAAAAAGGACCAATCTGAAACGGTACGACGCTCGCTGTCTGTCCAAAGGATAACACGTTCAGTCATCTGAATCTTTTCCAATTGTTCAAGCGCTTCAAATTCAGTGCAGCAAACGGGTCTTCCTGGCATTGGCATAGGAACTGGGTGCTGCCATGTAGTGGTCACATCGAGTGGTTCTTTCCGGCGCATGTATAGAGGACTACATCCTATCGTTTGAATTCAACGGAAGACCAACCTTCATGACCTTCATGCTTCACAGTTGTTCCATGGCGAGCCGACCATCACCCCCACCACCCCCTCCACCGAATGGTTCGATGCTCACAATGTTGCTCGTCATGATTCTGATGAGTTTCCTCATTATCAATCCAAATATCCGTAATTCACTAGGAAACATGGCTGACCCAATTCTTGCTCCAGTGCTGCCAGAAACTGAATTCTTCGTACTTACAGTCCTTATCTTAGGAACCTTCTCAATGACGATGAATACTGTACTTCGGAATCTCTTCATGGATCCAATTGCACAAGCTCACATTGCTCACCGACAAGGCCAAGTTCGTCGAATGATGAACGATGGTCGAATGAGTCGTGACCCAATCTTAATGGAAAAGGCCAACACACTTCGTGAACAGATGATGCCTGAACAGTTGAAAGTACAAATGGGGGCAATGCGTCCAATGATGTTTACAATGATTTTCATCATCGGTATTTTCGCATGGTTAACAACTGCTGTTGAAACATTCAGAGTTGATTACGTATCCCTTCCATGGACTCCTCGTTGGGATTTACTCGATGATAAGTTTCTCTTCTTCCCTGCATGGATTTGCGCCTACATCTGTATGAGCGCACCCCTAGGTAGAATTGTTGACCGTCATATCAAATTAGTCCGCTACAGAAAGCATCCAGTAGTTCTGGCTAACGAAAAGTTGAGCGAACCATTGCTTCATCTTGTTGTATCCGAGGAATCAGAATCGAAACAAGCGAAGAACCGACGAAGTAAGTCTCGTAAAAACGGTCCTAAGAAGCAACAGAAAGAGGCTGTTAAGACGGAAGCGAAATCTGAAACCAAGAAATCTTCATCGGAACATGTCTGTCCTGAGTGTATGAGTGAAGATGTTGAAAAGAAAGGACCTCGGTCCCTACGATGCAATGTTTGCTACCATGAATGGGTGTGAACAATGCTCCAGATGACCATCTCTGGGCATCCAGGAAGTGGCACAAGTACGCTTGTATCCTTACTTTGTGAAGCGAAGGGATGGACATCCCTCAATGGTGGAGAATTGTTTCGTCAAGAAGCGAAGCGACGTAATATGAGTCTCTCTGACTTTGGTCAACTCTGCAAGGAAGATCTCGAAGTGGATCGACAACTCGATGCACTCCTAAAGGAAGAAATGATGCGAACTGATGATGAAGCGCCCTCTATTGTTGAAAGTCGCCTCTCTGGATGGTGGGCATACAAACTTGGGCTTTCTACACCCCGTATTTGGTTGGAAGTCGATGATCTTGAACGAGCAAAGCGCGTTCAAGCACGAGAAGGAGGAGATTTGAATTCCATTGTTGAAGCAAACAAACAACGCTCGAAAGTTGATGAGCAACGATTCGATGAATTGTATGGTTTGCTTCCTCAACAAACAGAACCGTACACCCACATCATCAATGCCTCTGACCTAAACCCTCAAGAAGTGCTGGCCTCGGTTCTTGACATATTGGAGGAATAATAATGAGTTCTGCAACTATGATATTAGATGAAAAAGCTTCAACTGATGAGGCTTTAGGAACCTATCCTGATCAAAAAACCATCGAGCAGCGTCTCGAAGGGGGATTCTTTCTCCTCGACAAAGGAGCAGGTCCTACCTCTCACCAAGTCTCCGCATGGGTTCGTGATCTACTCGGATTAACACGTCTGGGTCATGGAGGAACCCTCGATCCATTCGCAACAGGTGTACTTCCACTCATGGCAGGTAAGTCCATGCGCTTAACAAAACAGATTCTTGAGCATGATAAGACCTATATCGCAATCTTCCAAATGAAGACTCCAGTCGATGAAGATCGTATGGATGATGTCATTCAACAACTGACAGGACGGATTTACAACGTACCTCCGGAAGTTTCAGCAGTTCGTGTTCAAGTTCGAACACGAAGAATCCATGAGTTCACAGTTCTCGACCGTAATGAAAAGCATATTGTTACCCGTATTCGATGTGAAGCTGGAACCTATATTCGGACAATGGCTAAAGACATGGGCTTGTTATTGGATCAACCAATCACATTGAGAGAACTTCGAAGAGAAGATTCAGGAAACTTTGACCTCAAAGACTGTGTCCAACTCCACGATATTGCTGATGCAGTTTGGTTGTGGAAGGAATGCAATGAACCAGAAGCACTCTCAAGAATGCTCCATCCTATTGAAAAGTTGATGACCCATCTGCCAAGAATCATTGTCAAAGACAGTGCTGTTGCGGCATTAGCGCATGGTGCTCCATTGCTTCGACCCGGATTAGTATCGATTCCAGGTGATCTTTCAGTTGGACAAAATGTCCTTGTAACAAGCATCAAAGGCGAAGCAGTCTGCTTCGTTAAAGTTAATTTCAACAGTAAGGATATCTCAACTATGGAAAAGGGCGAAATTGCACGACCATCAGCGGTATTGATCGGAGATAATGTCTATCCCCGACGCTGGTGATTCAAGCTTCGTAGTACTCTTCGTAGATGTATTCTTCTGTTTCTATTCGTATTTTTAATTCTGACATGTCCCCACACCCATTCCATCAGTCAAACTGAACGACCCCCACAGTCTTGGAATAATCGCCCCTTTGGCATCTCCATTATGAAGATTCACGTGTATTTTGGGATTATCCGACAAGCGGATATTGGTTTCAATTGAGGTCTGACGTAGTAATAATCAGTCTTGAAATAGAATAAAAGTTCGATCTAAGGGAAAGAAATTGGTTCATCACCATCTTGCCATTGTTTATGTTTAATCATGCATGCTTTGAACAAATCACTCTCAAGGATCCCTTCGAGCCACTTGAGAAGCTGTGGTAAAGGAAGTTGGTCGAACCATGCTCGATCTGTATTTGCAAATTGTCGAACAAATGGCGAAAGAGCGAGGTCTGCTAAACTGATTGTATCTCCGCAGAGGTATGCTTGCTTGGACAATCGCTCATCATACGTCTTTAGAATCGATACTGCATGTTCTCTGTGTTCCTCAGAAGAGAGGACATTCTCGTAACGATTGTTGTACTTGTATCGATCCAGATGATATTTGAAGTCTCCATCATTGACATCGATAAGATCTTTCCAATCACCAACAAGCCAGGCTTCACTTAAACTCCAGAGCATGATGTCGAGACTCTCTTCGATAACGGTTCCATCTGGTAAGAGAAGAATGGGTACAGTTCCCTTTGGAGATATATCCATCATGTGTTCAGGACGATCTCGAAGGATGACTTCTCGAAGTTCAACTTCCACATCGGATTCAAGTAAGGACATTCTTGCTCGCATTGCGTAAGGGCATCGACGGAAACTGTAGAGTATCGGATTCGACATTTCATCACTCATACTTTCGTATCTTAGCTGGAGCAAGGAAAGTGAATCCACCGATGATAGCGGCAAGCACAAGGATGCTGATGATCCAAATGGTTGTAGTCGACATACCTTCATCTGTACTTACATCATCGATAACAGTTGGTTCAATCAGTACGAGATTCACGGACCCCTCATTGTTGGTTTCGTCACCCTCATCGATGATTTCACCACCATCAACAATTGCTTCAATTCGAAGAAGTTGGCCTTCATATGGTACTTGGAATTCACATGTAGCAATTGACATTGCTCCTGGCTCAAGCGTTGTTATCGTTGCAATATCACCCACCATTCCATTTACCGTACAGCGAATCGTAACCATTTCAGCATTGATGAAGCCATCATTTGCCACATAAACTCGGGTTGTTACATAAGAGCCAAGTTCGACTTCAGTGAGTTCCACAAAGGTTCCATCAGCAGAACCTTCCCCTACAACAACGGATTCAATCCGTAAGTCAGGGAGGGAACGCACGTCCAAGTCCAATACTCTGTCAACACATGTTGTTTGATCACAAAGTGTCAATTCAACAGATGTATACCCAGGTGTTGGAGCTGTAATGAGGAGAGAACTGTTGATCAAATCGACTTCAACCCACGTCTTATTACTAGAGATTGTGAGATCTGCAGGTATTGTATCAACATCGGACCAGATGAAACTCAGTGGTGTAGCAACAGCATGTTCAACTCGAACTAATGAAGGGAATTCATTCAGTACAGGTGCATCATCGATCGAATCTACGATAATGTTGAACGATTCCACATGACTGTTCCCTGCTTCATCAGAAACGGTCATCAAAATCTGAGCAGAACCTGATTGTTCTGAAAGAAGAGATACTCGAACTTCACCTTGGTTCAGACTTACATCAACCAAATCAGGTTGGGAGTTTTCAAATTCTACAGTTAGCAGTGTTGGGTCTGTTCTGTCATCAGTACAACGAGTCAGTAATGGAACGAATATTCCACCACCATCTTCTGAAAGTTGCTGATCTCCAACAAGTTGGCATACTGGGTCTTCATCATAGAAAATATCGTATCCACCACTCACATCTATAGAATTCACTTCCAATGCAGTTGTACTCGCACTACCATCTGAATCCCATGTAAACCATGTTTTGACCATGATACTGAGTTCAGTTTGTCCAGGACTCATGTAAGCACCGATTGGAATCTCATGATTGAATAGACCGACTGATACTGGGAGATTTGCTACTGTCGTTCCACCTACAGATAGAGTCCATCTGGAATAGTTTCCATCAATTCCAGAACCATCTCCGTAGATTCTTCCTGCAATACTCAATGTCGGATCATTAACATCGACTCGAACTGAAGTGACGCAGGATGTATCTGTGAGCACACGCACCTTGAGATATTCAGTCATTGGCAAAGCATCCGTGTTATGCATTGCAAAATCAGAAAAAGATTCACCATCAGTAGATGTTGCGTATTGAACGCTTACGTTTCCTTCAGTCCCAGATTCATTCACATCGAAGTGAATGCGTCCAAAATACTGCTCTGCTGGACGTTGAAGAGCTGCGCTTGTCCAAGAGCCAATGGTACTTGTATCGGTTGATTCCAAGCCACAGACGGAAAGCGACATGCCATTGTATTCACCTTGGCTCATATCGATTTCTTGAACTGGCATGTCGTGCCCAGAAGCTGTTGAAACTGCTTGGGCCACTTCTCCACCGTACCATGCTGTTTCCATCGTCACTTCGAGACCTATGGCATCTAATTCTAAACGAGCATCATCGGTCTGACCTACTGAAACATAATCCATAGTAAGGCCAATCGACGAGAGCATAGACCAAGACCAGTCATCGACAGAAGTTATGCTCAATCGATATGCAGAGTTATTGATGTGATCAACTGCTCCGTTCGTATTGGACCATGTACGCATGAGATCAGTTCCATTGGACCAATCCATAGAAAGTCGAACGGAATCAATGCTCAATGAATCTGTAATCTTGAATGCTACGAGAACATCAACAGATGTTATGACATATTGAGTTGAAGCTGAAAAATCAAATCCATCAACACTCATGACAGGACCGGTCGACCAAGCAAACAATCCATCTGGAGAGCCGACTACGTTGTCTGATTCCGTTGGACTGTTCGTACCCCAATAGTCCATAGAGTCAAGATTCTGTGGACGCTGATGAA
>QXYA01000169.1 GCA_009887135.1 Candidatus Poseidoniales archaeon | reverse complement strand
TTCTGGCAACCAAGGAATTCCAGGTTCTGTTGGACGGATCGTCCAGCGAGTGATTGGCAAAACCAGTGCATAGCGCTGAATCCGACGAGCAGGTTCAGTGATGGTATTTCTCGTATTGAAAGGATGCTTCATCAGTTCAAGGCTTCGAGGAGCCCCGGCAGAAGTTCCCCGGCCTTTCCAAGATGGACTTCATCAAACGCATCTGCGTTCAGCGGAGCTTCAAGATTCACTAACACGGTCTTGGCACCTGCTTGATGAGCGACATTGACGAGCCCTGCTGCTGGATAGACGTGCCCAGAACTACCAACGACAATGAACAGATCGGCTTGTTCAACAGCTGCGTAAATCTCTTCCATTTGCATTGGCATTTCTCCAAACCAAACGATATCTGGCCGCAGACGTTGTGGTGTTGCACAGCACTGGCAGACAACAAAATCATCGGCCAAATCAGATTCCGCCATTCGCACCTCATTGCGACCACTTTGTTCGCAGCGAAGTGTCTTCAACCGCCCGTGCATATGGATGGTGTTCGTATTTCCTGCACGTTCGTGCAGATCATCGACATTTTGAGTGATGAGGGTGATGTGCTCTCTCTTGTCTGCAAAAGTAGCAAGCGCTTCGTGCGCAGGATTAGGCTCAACCTCGATCAATTGCCGCCGTCTTGCCTGATAGAACCGCCACACAAGAACAGGATCGTTGATCCATGCTTGAGGTGTAGCAACGTCTTCGAGGCGATGCTCCTCCCACAGACCATCGCCATCTCGAAAGGTACGTACGCCCGATTCAGCAGAAATCCCTGCGCCGGTCAAGACCACCACGCGTTGCTGTGCCATGCGGTTGAGTCACCGTGAAGGTTTTTCAACATGGAATAGAATTGGTTTGCTTTGGAAGTGCTTCAAAATGAGGGAGGCAACGTGCTCCCTTAGTTCAGATGGGGCCCTATGATTTGCAGGCATTCCAACATCGACCTTGACAGTCGTGCCAGCACTTTACAAGGTGATCAGTCAGTTGTCCTTCCGGGTCGTCAACATACGGTTCTCCGTATTCATCCTCCCAAAGTTTGGCGGTTTTGTTGAATGTGAATGCTAGTTCAGGTATTTCTTCGGGCTTAGCACCAAATCCTCCATCATGATCAAGAATTGTTCCCATCAACGCCATACAGTCGTTGTAATATGAAACAGGACTAAGCATGTGAAGGTGCCAAATTTCGTCTATGTCGCTTGTTGGAGCGATGGATAATGTTGGGTTTTTTGCAGCTAATTTCAAGAATTTTTCATATCGTTCTATCGAACGAGTTAATTTCTCGGAAGTCCATTCTTTTGGAAAAGACTCTGAACGTTCTGCACGGTCTCGAAGATCTACGCTAACTGGTGTCATCAATATTAAAAAAGATAAATTAGCTTATTTACTTTACTTCAATCATGGACCTTGAATCTGTGATGGGTTGCCTCAATCAGGATGGATGGGCAGTTTTTGATTCAACTGTTGTCCTCCCAGAGATTGTAATCGAAAATCTTGGACACATCATTATGGAAAACGATGTCTCGATTGATGTTGGGAGTAGGTCTTTAGTTCGTTCAAACAAAGCCTTACCCCCGCATACAGATCATCATCTCGTTGAGTACATACTCTGGTATTGTCATGAACAAGATGTGGCTGGGGGTGATTCAATTCTTGTTGATGGGATAGAAGTTTTTGATCGTCAAAGTCAGGCCGATAAGGATATTTTGAAATCGATTCACTTGATGGAGCATTGTGTCTTTGAAGGGGATTTGACTCAACATCCTATGGTGTCTGAAGAGCGTGATAATCTCTCGTTATACTATTCATTCTGGATGGCTGAAGGATTATCTGAATTGCAAAGAAATGCATTTGATAGATTTACCAAATCTGTAATGGAAACTGAGCCAGAAAGATTCAAATTACCTCAATATTGGTGTTTGGTCATCAACAACAAGAGAATTTTCCACGGTAGAACAGCATTGTCTGAAGACTCGGATCGCTTTTTGAAGCGATATTGGATTTCTTCATCGAAACACAAGAAATTAGAATGACAATGTCTGATTGTATCGGTCAAGGTTGCAATCAAAGGACGCACTGAAAGCCTTTTGAAAGAGGAATTCAAATGAGATATTTAGATCGTTTGAAGGGCGACTAGCATCAGAAACTCCATTGCTGCACCATACATGAAAGTAAATATTGTGGATATTTTCGCCCATTTTTTAAACGATTTTCCTCGATACGAATTGAATAAATAATCATGGTTAAAGAAAACAAGAAAGGTAGAAAGAAAAAGAAAGAAAATACGCCATCACTAACAACATTGCAGCCACTGCCAAAATCAAATTTACAAAAATTCAAAACTCCAGGAATGATGAAAGCTACAGGAATTGATAAAACTGGAACACCAAGCCCAATTAACAGATGTTTGGTTTTGGTTTCGAGTTCCTTTCCTAGGAACATCCATTCAACAAGTAGTTTCAACGCATAGACTACCGCAAAAATTACTGGGAGACAAATGGCACCTGATGCTAATCCAATGAATAGCTCTTCTTCCATTTGAACTAAGGTACTTCAGTAGATTTATCATTATTGTTCATTGTAATGATGGTGTTCAGAACATTATCGAAGCCTCTAACTGACGCCCATCCGAACCCCATACCTCGACACAAATGTTGCTTCATGGATCAACTCAATTCTATTTCTTCCGACAAGCGAAAAATAGCACGGCTTTATTTGGCCTTGCAGTGATATTTTGTGGTTGACGATTTCCAGTCCGGAGATGTCCAATTCTGAACGAGTGAGTGCCTCGGTAAGGCACCTCAAATCAAAGAAAATGGTTTGATTGAACGCTCCGTGATTCATGGCATGGGCGTGTTCATTCAGTGCAGCAACCATGATTACTGGATTCATTTCCAAGTACGCAGTCACCCTTCTCTCAAAGTTTTCATCTCCGACGTCGTATTCGTGCATTGCAATATCTTCCTTGTTTCTTTCCTGCGACTTTGTTGAATTTAGTTTTCGAATTCATCGACCAAAGATTTGAATTATGAGTGGGGGGATTTAGAATAGGGGAGAGTGAACTGGAATGTGGAATAAAGTCTTCAGAACAGTGGGGTACAATCCCGAAAATATCGAAATGGTCATCAAAAGAGCGCTCGAAGTGAACCAAATAATCCTCGAGGAAGGTTTCGAAATTGCCGGTGCCTCTGCCACCTACAATCGGAAAGGTGTTTGGGGTAAACATCCAAAGTTGACACTCGTAAACGCATCAGGGAAAGATCACAAGACACTTCCAAAACCAGCGGCACCTCGGGAAGCTAAGATGCTCATTGCATTGCTTTATTGCCTATGTCACATGAATTCGATCATTGACAAAGCTCATGTTTTTTACAATGACAAAAAAGGGACGCTGGCAACCAGCATAGCATCCAAACACGGGCCTGAAAAATCTGAGTACATGAAGGGCTTAATCCGCGGACTCAACGATGAAGAAATGATTGCGAGGTTAAACGAATCCATTGAAACTCCCCTTCCAGAAGAACTTACTCCCCTTCAAAGGGACATGATTTCAAGTCTTTCAGAGGGATACCTGACTGATGAAATCGCACGTCGTCTGATGTCCTCTCACAAATGCAGTGCTCGTGATCTAGAAGATGAGATTGAATCGATACGACGTGTCAAAGGCATCACTGATCGCCACATTCCACTTGGAATCCAGTGGGGGCGTCTAAACTATCTCGATCACGAGGATCTTTTGGGAGAAGCAGTGAGTACTGCCATTGAGGCAGCAGAACTAGAGATCGACAATCTGGCTGCGGCCCTCGAGGTGATCGAGGAGAAACATTCGTCAGAAATGGCAAGCAAGGTTTCAACTCTTGAACAGCGGATTGAGTTTTTGGAAAACAGAGGCTTGATTGCACGGATTTT
>QXYA01000168.1 GCA_009887135.1 Candidatus Poseidoniales archaeon | reverse complement strand
GATGGCTATTCAGACCCAGATGCAAACTGGACACTTGCCGATGGAGCAGATGCGTACGTAGATGATCCGTTTACACACATATTCGTTGAACCTGAACCAGTAGAATCTGACGAAGAGAATTTCTTTGCAAGTCCAATCATGCTCGTCGTGTATGGTCTTGTAGTTCTTGTTCTCGCTGGACTAGGTTTCATGATGACTCGGAAGGGAGATGGCGCAGATGTCGCAAAACAAATTCCAAATGTTGCTATGCATCAACCAATGCAACAACAAGTGGTTATGCCGGCAGTCCAACAGAATCCATATGTTCAACCGACTCCAACTCAAACCTATGCGCAGGCTGCAGTCGCACCACCAGTGCCTCAACCAGATCCTGCAAGAGAATACTACAACGGATTAATTGCTCAAGGCTATCCTTCTGAATCTGCAGCAAGTTATACTGCACAGTATTTCCCTGGATTCCAAGGATGATTCTTCTGGATGGAGTGACACATTCAAGTCTTGGCCGTCGGTCAGTTGGCCATGGGCACCCTTGAATCACTTACTTGGATTCGTCGTTTTCTCGATGAAACACCAGGTGATTCTGAAGTTGGTGGAAGAGCACGTCAAGTCCCACAAGCATGCTGGTCTCGAGTAGAGCCTACTCCATCTCCGAACCCTGAACTCTTACTTTCCTCGTCTGAAATGACAACTCGATTAGGTCTTGATACGTTGGATGCGATTGTACTCGGAGGAGGGGAAGTAACTGCTGGAATGGACCCTTATGCCCAACGATACGGGGGCCACCAATTCGGTAATTGGGCTGGGCAACTTGGTGATGGGAGAGCAATTACTCTTGGTGAAGTTCAATTACCCAATGAAGTTCTTGAATTACAATTGAAAGGAGCAGGATCGACTCCATATTCTCGATTTGCAGATGGAAAAGCAGTCTTACGTTCCTCGATTCGAGAATTCTTATGCAGCGAAGCAATGCACCACCTTGGTGTCCCAACAACACGTGCACTCTCATTGGTTTCAACAGGTGAAATGGTTTTGCGAGATATGATGTATGACGGTAATCAAGCTCACGAACCGGGTGCAGTTGTTTGCAGAGTCGCTCCAAGTTTCATTCGTTTTGGAAGTTTCCAGATCCATTCCGCTATGGGTGACATACCTACGCTCAAGTCCTTGCTTGAGCATACTGTGAACCATCATTTCCCTGGCCATGATGTGGCGAATGATGCGGGGCGAGTGAAATGGTTGAGTCATGTTGCAGAACAAACCGCTTTGATGATCTCTCATTGGATGCGGGTAGGATTTGTCCACGGAGTCATGAATACGGACAACATGTCAATTCATGGCCTTACAATCGATTATGGCCCATATGGTTGGCTGGAAGATTATAATCCAGGTTGGACGCCAAATACAACGGATTTGCGTACTCGGCGCTATCGATACGGACAACAACCACAAATCGGAGCTTGGAATGTGGCTCGTTTACTCGAAGCCATGGTTCCCCTCATGGATGAACCAGAATTATTGCATGATGTACTCGAGGGGTATACTGATGCATATTCTACGTTCCAAAATGAAATGTGGGCATCAAAACTTGGTTTAGATGAATTTAGAAGTGATGATGAAACATTGGTTAGAGATCTCAATGAATTGCTTCAACGTGTCGAAACAGATATGACGTTGTTTTTCCGATTGCTCTCATCAATTCAAGAACCATCAGTTCTCTCTTTATCTGATGCATTTTATGATATGAGCACTATTCCAACTGATGAATGGAATGCGTGGCTTTCAGTATGGTGGGAGCGAGTCAATTCGGAACCTGATAGAGATGCGATGCTCTCTTCCAATCCGAAGTATGTTCTGAGAAATTGGATGGCTCAGTTAGCTATCGATGCAGCGGAATCAGGAGATGTTTCCATTTCTGAGGAACTCTATACGTTGCTCAAAAATCCATACGAGGAACAGGTCGAGTTTGAAGAGAAGTGGTTCCAAAAGCGACCAGAATGGGCTCGTCATAAAATAGGCTGCTCGATGTTATCTTGTTCAAGTTAAGAGCCGATGGAGAGAACATACTCCTCTTTCGTAGAGGAACTGCTATGAACAAAGGTTGTTCACGGCTGTTTATGAAGATTAGACTCCATCAATTCCTGTCAAAATGCGGGGAGTTTTCATCCAAAGGGGATGTCAAAAATGCGATTTGGGATGGAGATGTGACAGTCAATGATTCAGTCGTCAAGAATATTGCTTACGAATTCAACCCTGCTAAACGTTCTGTAAAATACAGAGGAACTGAATTATTTCTCCCTTCCAATGATTTGTATTTCCTTCTCAATAAACCTGCAGGATATATCTGTTCACGATTAAATTCACAAGAACTTGAACTCAACAAGACTTCTGTGTATGAACTCTTTCGAAATGCAGTGGAGCCCTCTGTCTATGAGACCTTGGTGACCGTTGGAAGGCTTGACGAAGAGACAACAGGGTTTCTTTTGGTTACAACTGATGGGAAATTAGTCCATTCGATTACAGATCCCGATAAGAAAATAAGGAAAACGTATCGTGTTGAAACCGAATCAAAAATTACTGAACGTCAACTCGAATCGATACGAAAAGGTGTATCCGTTTCAGTGGTAGAGTACGGTTCACGCGAAGAGTTTAGAACTCGTCCTGCAATTATTGAATTAGAGCACAAATCATGTGCAATACTCACCATCGATGAAGGTAAGAAACGTCAGATTCGAAGGATGTTTACTTCACTTGACAATCATGTGACTCAGTTACATCGTCTTGGTACCGAAGGTATGCAGTTGGATGATTTTAACCTTGATGAGGGAGAGTATTGTTCCGTCACTCTTGATGAAATCAATCAGTCCATATTCGCTTGAACAGGTCGTGTTTTTCCCTAGAATAATCGCTCTGTGAGATCGACTGCATACCGTATACCGATGACGAAAAGAATTGCAACAAAGACTTGCATAATACGCTGTTCTGAAATCTTAGCGATTCCTACTCTTGCTCCAATATTAGCCGCAATCATGACCACAAATGGTAACATGAGGATAAGAAGGATGTTTGATTCCAGGACATCCCATTGGCCCTGTTCCAAAGCCAATAAATGAGCGATGATTGAAAGAGGAATTACGCACATCATGAAGTGGAGACTGGTTCCAATGGCTATTCGTGATGGAAGAGAACCGTATGCTCTGAGTACTGGAACGTAGATTGCACCCGCTCCTATTGCGAGAACGGATGATAACATCCCTCCTATTCCAACACCAATACGCAAGGGTATTGTTGAGGGATTCTCTTCTGTTGAATCCTTTTTGCTCCGAGAACGTAGTGTTTTGATGATTGCCCATGAGACAAAAATCAGGCTTAGAGTCTTGAATAGGACGTCAAATGAGCCACTTAATGATGCAACTATGACGACACCTAATATCGCGCCTGGAACGGCCCCTAGTAGTCCTTCTTTGAGGCGAAGGTCGGAATAATAACCCTCTTTTCGATGACGCAAACCTGAACCATAGGCTACAGTTCCCGATAGACCGAGTGAAACGATCAATAAGGCTCCATCGATTTCCCATCCAGCACCGTAATGAAGAAGCGGGGCAAAAAGTAACCCCCCACCCAATCCAAGTGGAGCGAATAAGAACCCAATAGACGCACTGCCAAGCAAGACAAGGGCTATCGTCATGGCGTCCATGCTTATTGGATAGTGTTTCGGCATATCATATCAGCGGAGTTTTGCTATACTTTGATATGGTTTGCGCCTGTGCAAAGACCATGTCTGCAATGATAATCGGTTTAGTTGTTGGAGGATTTGTCCTTCTTGTGTTTGTGATTTGGTTCTTTTCAACATGGAATCGATTAGTACGTCTTGAAGAAAATGTCAACAAATCATGGGCTGATATCGATGTATTGCTCAAGCAACGATATGACATGATTCCTAACCTTCTTGCAACTGTTAAAGGATATGCAGCACATGAAAAAGAAATCTTCGATGCCTTTGCAGTAGCACGTCAAGCAGCTGCTGGCGCATTGGCGCAAGGTGACGTCAAAGGCGTTGGTGCTGCAGAAAGCACACTTGCTGGGCTTATCCCGAGAATCAACATGGTTGCTGAGCAATATCCTGACTTGAAAGCAAATGAAAACTTCCTTGATCTTCAGAGACAACTTGTCGCTCTTGAAAACCAAGTTGCTGATCGAAGAGAATTCTACAATGCATCTGCTACAAACTTCAATGCTGCTATTCAGATGATTCCTACAAACATCGTTGCTGGAATGAAAGGATGCGTACGCAGAGACCTTTTCGAAGTGAAAGGAATCGAGCGAGAGAACGTCAAAATCTCTTTCTGAGTACAAGGATTCAACAAATCAACTCGAGTTGATTATATGGAGAGTCGTTGATGTTCCTTGTAATTGGTCACAGTTCCCTTGCCATAGAGTTGGCTCGTTGGTGTTCGAAGAGACGACTTACGAGAATTGTTGGACTTGCATCCAAGATGGGTATTGTTGAAGATGTGGGTGACTGCGAAGTTCTTCCTCTTCCTTCCCCAATGCTTGCTTCTGAATTACCAGATAGTGGGCATCATCCAACCGCAGTCATTCTTGTCGATGCTAATGTGTTGAGCGATTCAGTACCTTTGCTGGCCCTTAGAAGTCGATGGCCAGATGTGCCTCTTCTTACGACTGAAGCAGAAGGCATTGATGATTCAGTAGATGGTATCGATACAACTGAAATTATTGCTGCTGCTTATCGTGAAAAGATTCGTGCTTGGGAACGTCATGCTGGAGCCAAGGTTCTCGAAACGTATCTCAAAGGCTTACCGAAAGAATCCAAAGTTGCAATCTTTTGTCATGACAATCCTGATCCCGATGCTTTAGCATCAGCTCTTGCAATGGAGGCGGTCTGTGCCTCAATTGGTCATAATCCAACAATTTACCACGGGGGCCAGATTGAACATCAACAAAATCAAGCCATGGTTCGTCTCCTCGACATTCCTCTTCGCCGTATTATTCTCGATTGGGAACTCGATGATGTTCTCAATGAAGCCGATTGTATCGTAACTGTTGATTTCCATCAACCAGGTGCAAACAATGTTCTGCCAGAGGAATGTGTCCCTCATATCATCATTGATCATCATAGTTCGGATAAGCCTGTTTCAGCCGATGTTGCTTTTCTACGCCCAGAATATTCAGCAACATCGTCCTTAATTGCGAATCTTTTGATGAATATGAGTGTTGATATGACACCTCGCTTAGCAACTGCTCTCTCCTTCGGTATCCGTACAGATACGCTCTCATTCACACGTTCCTTCAATCCAGTGGATTTGCGTGCATTGATGTGGTTAAATACGTGGGTGGATTCTGAACTCCTAACTTCTATAGAAGCACCTCTAAAGAATCAATACACTCTTGAAACATTTACACAAGCTTTGACGAATAAGGAGCATGAAGGAACCCTCATTCTGGCACCCATTTCCAACCTCAAGAGTCGAGATGATCTTTCCCAAGTAGCTGACTTCTTGTTCGCTACTAAAGATACTGAAGTTGTGGTTGTATACGGCATTCAACGAAACAAAGTGTTGCTTTCTGCACGGAGCCGGAGAGAAAATGTCCATCTGGGCTTATCCTTATCCAAACACTTCCCTGACGGACAAGCAGGAGGACATAAAGGACTTGCAGGTGGTCAGGTTCTGTTCGAATCTCTTGGTTTTGAGGAGTTTTCTGATGCTGAATCCAATGGAAATGAAATACTTCACGCTATGGCTGAGCGTCTTAGGAGCATCTTCTCACAGGAGGATTTGCCATGACTTCTTCCACTCCATACATCGATGTGTCCCCCACTTTGAGATTACTGGGGACAGCTCACGTTGCTACTGCATCTGTTGAGGCTGTGAAATCACAAATATCGGAATATCAACCAGAAGTGGTTGGTGTCGAACTGTGCAAATCAAGACATGATGCTTTGGTTGAAGGACGCCGACTCGACAAGGAAGGCTTGCTTAGAGTCATCAAAGAAGGTAAAGCTCCTATGGTTCTGATGCAAGCAATGTTGAGTGCAGAACAAAGGAGAATGGGTCTGAATGAAGGCCAAGAACCAGGGGCTGAACTTTTGGCAGCGGTTGAAACAGCCAAGGCTGCGAACATTGAGGTCGCACTTGTCGATAGAGACATACAAGTTACGATGAAGCGTGCTTGGAAAAAAATGAGATGGGGGGAGCGTTTCAGACTTTTATTCTCTCTATTTGGAGAGGATGAAGAACTTGATGATGACGTGAATCTTGAAGAAATGCTTTCGGATTCAGATCTTCTTTCTTCGATGATGGACGAGTTGAAAGAATTTTCACCGGGTGCTGGAGAAGTGCTCATCGATGAACGAGACCGATACATTGCTGAAAAGATAATGAAATCGAAAACCGATGGGAAGATGTTGGTTGTCGTTGGCGCTGGACATTTGAAAGGAATTGCTCGTACTCTGGAAGAATACGTTCCACTCAATGAGGTTGAAATGACTGAATTATCGACCGTTCCAAAAAGGGGTATGGTGGGGAAAGTCCTTCCGTTTGCTATACCTCTTATCGTGATGGGTCTGGTTGGTTTTTCCCTGTGGAATAACGATTCGATTGATGTTGTTAAGATGTTGACTATCTGGACATTATTCAATGCCGTCTTTGCAGCCATTGGTTGTATTATCGCTCGAGGACACCCTCTTGCAATACTTACAGCAGCATTGGCGAGTCCAATCACATCACTCAACCCTGCCTTAGCAGCAGGCTGGTTCGCAGGTTATGTTCAACTGAAGATAGCCGAACCAACTGCAGAAGATCTCCAACAATTCCTCAAAGGTACGTCGATTGGTGGGTTCTGGAGTAATCCGGCTGGACGTGTTCTGTTGGTTACCGCTTTGACGAATCTTGGTAGTATGCTCGGGGCTTGGTTTGCTGCTGCTGGATTTATTGGTGGCGGCGTAAACTAATCCAGTTTACGAACTACGGATAGTAAGTCAGTATGTGCTTGCACATCATGAACTCGAAGCCAATCGATGTTTTGCTGCTGTGCATAAGCGGCGACGCCTAATGTTCCATACAAGCGATCTTCTGATTGTTCATGTCCGGTAATTTGGCCGATCATGGACTTTCGAGATACGCCCCAAAGTATTGCCAAATCATGCTCTCCTCGCAGGGTCTCATGGGATTTGAGTAACTGGAGATTATGTTCGAGCGTTTTTCCAAAACCGATGCCAGGGTCAAGACAAATGAGTTCTGCTGGATGGCCAGCATCGATAAGTTCCGTAGCTTTTTGATTGAGTTCACTGCATACCTCTTGAACAACATCCGAGTAAACAGGGTTTGCTTGCATCGTTTTGGGATCTCCGAGCATATGCATAATACAAACAGGGACTCCAGTATCAAGCACGAGATTCTTCATTGCATCATCTCTTAATCCAGAAACATCATTGATCATCGTTGCACCTGCTTGAATTGCTTTTCTTGCAACTTCTACGTTTCTTGTATCAATGGAAATATGAGGATTATCTATTCGCTCACAAAGGCCTTCTATGAGGGGAACAACTCTTTGAATTTCCTCCTTTATGGTAACTGGTTCTGAACCTGGACGCGTGCTCTCGCCTCCGATGTCAATGATATCAGCACCGTTTTCAATCATCGATATTCCATTGGAAATTGCTTCCTCTAGAGATGCTTGTCTTGAAGGGCTATGGAATGAATCTGGAGTGACATTGAGAATGCCCATTATTCCAGGAGTTTGAACTTCTCGGCGGAGAGAAAAGGGTCGAGAGGTTTTGGCCATTGGACATCCGATGACGGATGGATTCATAAGGGCTCATGCTCAAGGGATTTGCATGTCCGAGTTAGAGAACAACCCTCCATTGAGTGGACATGATGTTGTCAGGGAGGACTCAAACATCAGTGAAGCTCATATTGAGTTGGCTGAACGACTTGCGCTCCGATTAAACATCTTCGACAAACCTTCAATCTTCAATATGCTTTCAAGCCGAGCTAAGTGGGGTGCCGGAATTATCACTGTATCTCTACTCTTCTGGTGGCTATTGATTAATTCAGGATCAGATAATTTGGACGATGGCGTCTCTAAGTTCCTTGGTCTCGATTTCAATGAAGTCGCATTGTTGGTCATGGCGTTAGCATTCCTCTATTCAGTATTTGGAGATTTCAGCCGTGAACTTGGTTCACTCGTACCGTCGATCATTTCGGGTGTCATGATCATCTTCGTAGCCTTGTATGTCGGTGAACCAATTGTCACTGCTCTCCTTTCAGATACTTTGACTCTTGAAACAGGACTATGGAGGACTGGTCGCTTATCTCTCGTTTCGCTTGGGGTTATCTATGGTGGCCATCTGATTGTTGATGCTTCTCTTCTTCTTTGGTTGCGACGATTCCTTGAAGCGCATGAGGACATTGAACTGACGCCTCCAAACCGTTCATCTGAACCAAGCCAACCTCTTGTATTGGATGATTGAACCTCACCATTCATCAATGATGTCTGCAAGGCCGCTTTATGTCCGAACATGGTGTTACAATTCTACGTCTCGGTTATCGTCTTGGAAGGGATCCACGAATTACGACGCATCTTGCTTTAGTTGCTCGTGCCCTCGGGGCTCAAAGTTTCCTCTTTTCAGGGGATGAAGACAAGAAGATGCAAGAAAACATCTCCTCAGTCAATCAACGATTCGGTGGAGACATGGAAATCAAGCATATCAAGAGTCCAATGGCTTGGCTTCGTCGCTTTGTCACTCAAGGGATAGATGGTAACCCGCCAGGTGTAGCGGTCCATCTGACAATGT
>QXYA01000167.1:2077-17417 GCA_009887135.1 Candidatus Poseidoniales archaeon | reverse complement strand
CTGCAAGGACGACGAACTGTGCAGTACCGCGTTCTGCGGACTTGGTTACTTCGTTACTTCCTTTCTTAATTCGGCCACCGGAATTTGCTCTAATGAGCTCATAAATCTTGTCGGCGACGTCGCTTGGGGTTTCAAATCTTACATGTACACTCATTGGTATAACCTCGTGTGGTAATCCTTCCGCTGTGACCGGTCCATATAAACGCATTGGACGGGAAATTGAACACAGTAAGGCGGTCAGTTGTTGAGAAGTTCCCGAACTCAACGTGCTAATGCTTCGCCCGCATCGATGACTGAGCGTGGATTTGCTAAACTGCCTGTAGCGTGAACGCCATCAACAAATTGTGTAAGCCGTCGAATTGCTCCACCCGTGAAGAGGCCGTGGGAACAAGCTGCGTGAACTTCTGTGGCACCTTGACTTCTCAAAGCATCAGCAGCGCGACAGATGGTTCCGCCAGTTGCAATCATATCATCGACAATCGCCACAACCTTTCCTTTGACATCCAAATCCTTCGCTTTGTGGATAATTGTATGTGCATCAATACGAGTTTTCTCCAGATAGGAGAATTCACAATCAATCAATTGTGCAACTTGACTTGCACGATCGATTGCACCTTTGTCTGGAGAGAGAATGAAATCTGGCTTGACTTCAGATTGAAGATGGTTCGCTAATTCTGGCATTGCCGAGGTAAATGCGACTGGAATATCGAGGTTTTCGAGGACTTGAGGGGCGTGTAAATCGAGTACCG
Source organism: Candidatus Poseidoniales archaeon (assembly GCA_009887135.1). Taxonomy (GTDB): domain Archaea; phylum Thermoplasmatota; class Poseidoniia; order Poseidoniales; family Poseidoniaceae; genus MGIIa-L2. The sequence goes on along the minus strand of QXYA01000167.1, from coordinate 16,668 downwards.
TCAAGCCATCACACTGTGTTGCAAGCATATCAGCGATTGCCCGAGCGGAGATGACTTCTCCAGGCTTGAAACGCTTGTCTTGTCGAGAATATCCGAAATATGGTACCGCGAGGTATACCCCGGGGCCGATATTCTCCATTCTTTGAGGTTCTATTCCTCGAAGGTTTTCCAAGGAACCTTTTCGAACATCTGAAATTGCTTTGAGCATGAGGAGCGTTTCAACAATCCCAGCATCTGGAAATGTGTTGGATACAACAACGACAGGTTCCTTGCGAATGGCTTCGATTTGTTCTTCAGGAATTCGAATGTATCCTTCAGTATCAGGGAAACGTCGGGCTTCAAGTTGTACATGATCCCAATTCAGCGCAAGTGCAAGTTGTTCTGCTACCTGTTGTGCATTACTTCCTGAGACAACGACCATGGCTTTCCCTCAATACGTGCTGAACGCCGCCCGTTCATGTGCTTTGCGAGTCTTTCGACAGCCAAAAGTTGAGGGTTGGTGCGCGAGGCAGGACTTGAACCTGCGACCTCCCGGTTATCAGCCGGGTGCTCTAACCGACTAAGCCACCCGCGCAAGGGCAACTCTGCGACCTACAACCCTGTCATAAGAATGACGGTCGTTTGCAAATCACTCTTCGTTGAAATCTGGATCGTTAATTGCGATGTATGAAGGCAACTGCAAGACGCGATCGAAGGTTCGTGAAAGAACAATCTCGTCGAGGCGCTCACGGGTTCTTGCAAACGCCGTGATTGGAATTTTGATTTCTGCGCCGATTCCATATTGCTTCTGAGCATGGAGTCGGGTTCGAACTGTGAATCCCTTGTATGTACGCTTTACTTTGACCATGTCAACAATAACGCCAACTTCTCGTCCTTGGTTATCGAGGACAGCTCGGTCAAGCATTTCGTCAGGTGCGTAGAGTTTCTCATCAACACGGATGGTGTTTCTCCATCTTCGTTGTAGTTCGCGCATTGACTTTGACAACTTTACTGTACCATCGTTTTGAATGCTGTGAACTAGTTCCTTAGGTAAAGGTGCTAGTTCTGCAGGCTTACGCATGTATTCGTCAGCGACTTCTGTCTCAACTTGGATCCGCATCGATTGGACGCGAGCCTCGTTAGGATGGTGTCGTTCACCAACAATTGTTCCTACTTTTTTGTCGTTCACATAGACATCCCGGTGTACTAATTCCTGGATGTTGTATTCTTTATCTGCCATATTTTCCCATCTCCTCGGGACTTGCCCGGTTATCTTCTGTTCATCCGACCCGCCTATTATACTCTTCGACTACAAAAATGGAATTTCCAATTGGAATTTTGATTTATAGAACGTTCAACTCAATTGGGAGAGCGATTTTTTTTTGATTTTTGAATGTCGTATAATTCTCAAAATATACTGTAATTTCATTTACGATACTTTCCAATTTCAATTGGATTCAGTTTAACAATATTTGTGATTCAGATCTGAGGATATTAGGGGCCAAATAATGTAAAATAGACTAAATTCCAATTGAATTTTCATACTTTTAACTACTGAAGGCGAATGCATACCTGCAATATGGAGGTGTTGAAACTGGCTACAGGGCTATGTTCAAAGGAGGTCTTTGACACCCTCTTACCATGGCGGATAATCCTCTCACCATACTTCAGCACCTTCGAGACATAAGCGGGGCTCAGGAAACCGTGGGACTCGGCGATGAAATTATCGCTCGATTCTGTGCTACTGATACCCAACTCGTCCAGGCGATCAACGAAGCAGGGGAAGCTCATCACGCATTGGTTAAAGAATTCGGAATGGATGTTATGGCCCTTCCAGAATCAGAACTCATCCCTCATCTGCAACAAGACTACGTAAACTTCTATGCACCTGCTACAGTAAACCCATACATTCCAATTGCAGGACGTGGACCTTGGTTGGTAACCTCTAGCGGAGCTGTACTTCACGATAATGGTGGATATGGTATGCTTGGAAGCGGACACGGCCCTGATTCCATCATCAAGGCAATGTCCCAGAATTGGGTTATGGCCAATGTCATGACTCCTTCTTTCTCTCAAAAGCGGCTTGGTGAACGTCTACGTAAGGAACTTGGCCATACTCGTGGGCACTGTCCTTTTGACCGTTTTATCTGTATGAACAGCGGTTCTGAATCCGTAACAGTCAGCCTTCGTATTGCTGATGTTAACGCCAAGAGCATGACTGACCCTGGTGGCAGACATGAAGGAAAACCAATCAAACTCCTTGCAGTTGAGCGTGCCTTCCACGGAAGAACAGGCCGACCTGCTCAAATCTCTCACTCTTGTATGACCAGTTACAAGAAGAATCTTGCAAGTTTCAGAGACATGGATAATTTACTGTTGGTGCCTGCAAACGATATTCCTGCATTGCAAGCGATGTTCAAGCGTGCAGATGATGAAGGCTTCTTTATTGAAATGATGGCGCTTGAACCTGTACAAGGTGAAGGAAGTCCGGGCAGGTGTGTTGACAGAGCGTTCTATGATGAAGCTCGAAGACTTACAAATGAACACGGCTCCATGCTCATGGTCGATTCAGTTCAAGCAGGATTGAGAGGACAAGGATGCCTGTCTGTCGTTGACTATCAAGGATTTGAAGATGCAGAAGCACCTGATCTTGAAGCATGGTCAAAAGCACTCAACGCAGGACAATACCCATTGTCTGTCCTTGGCATGAACAAGCGGGCAAGTGAACTCTACGTCGTTGGAATATATGGAAACACTATGACAACTAATCCACGTGCACTGGAAACAGCAGTTGCAGTTCTTGACCACATTACTCCTGAACTCCGTGACAACATCCGTGATCGTGGTGCTGAAATGGTTGAGAAACTCAAGGCACTGCAAGAACAATACCCGGATGAAATCCTTGAAGTTCAAGGAACGGGGTTACTCGTATGTGCAGAACTTGACCCTGAACGCTTCCAAGTCGTTGGATTTGATATGGTCGAAGTATGGTGCAGAAAGCACGGTCTTGGAGTCATTCACGGTGGCGTTAATGCACTTCGCTACACGCCGAATTTCGCCATTACCTCTGAGGAAGTCGATCTGGTTGTTGACCTCACACGACAAGCGATCGAAGCATTCCTTTGAGTGAGAACAATGCGACGAATACAGATTCAACATCTGGAAGGTTCTGTTGCACAATCCTTTGCTGAACGATTGTTAATGTTCGAATGTACCGTTTGCATTGATGCTTCCCTTGTTGAATCCTACTCAGAGCGCTATGCAGCGATTCTTACGATAGGTCTTTCTTCTATCGAAGCATCAATCGATGCGGATATTTGTTTCTCTTTCTTTGATCAAGAAAACATTGTAGCAGTTGAATCTGAAGGCTTAACCTCTCAAATACGATTGCATGATGTTCTTCCCACAGGTTCGAACCCTGGTCTGAACAATCTCTTTCTCGAACAACTCTGGAATCAAAAGGAATCCTCACATCAAGCCACAGGTACGCATTACTGGGTTTCAGAATCAGATGTTGTTGAAGCATTGGTTCGTATTGCCCTTCATTCCCCAACATTACCAGATATTGTCGATATTGCAGGGCGTAGAGGATGGCTTGCTCAGCAAACCATCGATGAATTCTCTATGCTTTGGCAGCGAACACAAGCAGGTTCAACAGGAACATTCACCGCTTCGCTACTCGATCAACCACCTTCGCCGAAGATAAGCGTCGTTCCCATTCAAGATGTTGTAGAACAACAACGCCCTCCGCTTGGGCCACTGCATGATGTATTGATGGAATGTGATGAGCAAGGATGGCAACCAACCAGCCCATTGCGAACTGGATTAATGCTGTACTTAGCTGGTCGAATCAACGATTGAAGATGTCGCTTCCAAGAAGTGGAAGTAGAACACTTGCATCACCTTCAACACACATGTTTGGTGCTTCTGGACGCATTTTACCCCAACTGATTGCTTCGCGAAGTCGAGCACCAGAGAGACTTCCATCATGCTCAGGAGCAGTTGTAATGTAGACAGCGGAGTCAAGTCCACCTCTGTATTGATTCCACCAAATGACGTGATGCTTTGAGATGCCTCCGCCGACCATGAGTGCATTTGATGTTTCAACATCCCACGTAAGGTCAGACATGACTTGCTCATCTGCAAGTGTATCGATGTGGAAATCACGATGGCGTTGACGTAACATGAACAATTGTGCGCCGATTGATCCGTCGGTAATGCCTGGTATACAGACTGGAATTTGATTCTTCCAAGCCCAATAGATGAGAGAGTTTGGTGTTCCAATTCGCTTTCCGAGTTCCCATACAAGATGAATCGAACCAAAGCCAATCCATGCATCAGCACCTGTCTTGCCGGTTTCCTTCAGTCGGTCCTGATAGATTTCTTCGAGTGCTGGCATAACAACCGCTTCGATGATTTCTCCATAAGATGAATTTGGAACAATGACGTTACCCAGACGCATCAAGGAATGTTCTCCAAGTTCAATATCATCGAGTTCGAAAGCTCCGTGATAATAGTCCTTGTAGGAACGAGCGATATCGTGATCAAGCGTTCCACATGTGGTTGAAAGGACATTGAACATCTTGGTCTTAACAGCCTCAACAAAGAACGAACGTGTACCAGTAGCGCACAGACATGCAGGGAATGAAAGCCAATTGGTTACTTTGCTCAAATCCCCATCAACGGCATCAGATTGTTTCTTCATATCAAGAAGAATATCACGAGCAGTAGCGAGTTTTGTGGCAGTAAAACCGCCTGCTTGTGCCATCTGGTCGATGAGAGACGTAGTTTGAGTTGCTTTGGAAAAATCGTAATCCTGAACGGGGATATCGAATTCGTCGGGGTCAATCGCCATACCTTGTCGCCTGCGTTTCCCTTCATCAACCTTTCATGATGAACGGAGAGGTAATGGAATCTCCAAACGCTCGAGTAAACGCTCAACGGAACGTAAGGTGCCATGGACTGAAGGATGGATGGTATGGTCGCCAATGTAATAGACGCCATCATGAACCAATTCCAGACGTTCTCTGCCTTTTCCAGTAACAGAACCCGATGGAAGTGCATAATCCACATGTGTTGTTCCTAGGAGTTTCCATGAGGATGTATCTTGACCAAACCACTGTCGTAATTCCTCATGAATGGCTTTGTGAACAGACTTTTTCTTATGGTCACTAGCCATTTCACCGACCACTGTTGCAACAACAAGGTGCTTGGTTGAAGCATGCAACAGTGTTGGTACGTGGACGTGCAGGATGTTCTGCCCTTCCTGTTCATATTCACGATTGAGCAGTAATCGAGGTTTATCGAGGGGTGATTGTTCTGCCTCAAAAACGAACGTAGCAGTTTGTTTACGCAGGATTTCTTGAGGATTGTCGAGCCAAGTGTTCGCAACATGTTGAGGTACAGCTACGACAACAAGATCAGCATCCATCTTCTCTCCATTGTCAAGGACAACTCCAGATGAAGAGACTGAACGAACGTTGGTATTGTAGCGAATCGTGTTCTCATTCAGATGAGAAGCAAGTTGCTTAGGAACTGCTTGAATTCCATCTTTTGGCATTGTCATGCTTCCATGCGACATCGCAGCCCAGGTGAAGGAAGCAAATGATGTCCGTTCTCTACGCTCATTATCGAGCGTAATCCCAGTAAAAAGTGGATGTAAGAAGGAGTCCCTAAACGATGGGCTAAAGCGCATTAATTCAAACCCATTGTCGATGGATTGTGTTGGATGGTCCATTGCATATTCGATATCGTTCTTCTTTGATTTCAATCGCCATCGAAGCATCCGTAGAGCATTCCATGGGCCTGCAGTGAACAGGGAGGGAAGCATCAACAAAGGAGCCCGCAGAGGGTCTCCAAGCGTCTGTAAACGGCCACTGGAAGGGGTGATGAGACTCGTAGCAGGATCCATTGGTTTGAGTTCCAATCGTTCAATATCAAGCCATCGTTGAAGCGATGGATAGGCTGTATGTAAGACATGGAACCCCTCATCGACGTTATGTTTACCCAGTGTTGTCGTCTTCATCCGGCCACCAATACGGTCTGATGACTCGAGGAGAACACAATCGTATCCGTGTTGCTCAAGAGCCCACGTCGCTGCTATTCCAGCAAGACCTGCGCCAACAACAACCGCTCTCACGTCCTTCCCTCAGGCTAGGACGTTGGCCATTCCACCATCAAGGTGTAGGACTTGACCTGTCAGGTTGTCAGGAGCATCGGTGAGCAACCAGTACATGGCTGAAGCAGCCTCTTCTTTCTTGTTGATTCGCTGTGTTGGTATCTTCTGAGCAGCTGTTTCTCGCATAGCATCGCTTGAGAGAATCTTGCTCGCCATCTTCGTATCAGTAAGTCCCGGCGCAACAGCGTTGATTCTCAATCCACGACGGGCATAGGTTGCAGCAGATGCACGAACCATTGCCTCAATACCACCCTTAGCAGCAGCAATCGCTTCATGATTGACAAGTCCGAGAGATCCAGCTACGCTTGAAGAGAAGACCATTCGGCCGCTTCCTTGTCGAAGCATTGCCTTACCTGCAATGGATAGCGCAAGGAACGCAGAGGTCAGATTTGTTGTGATCACTTCCTCAAAAGCATCTTTGTTTAGAGCATGTGGAGGACGGATAACAATTGAACCAACACAATGCAGTAAGCCGTTTATCTCACCATGTTCTTTCGCATCAGCAATGCATTGCTTCATGTCGTCTTCGCTTGTAGCATCACCAACCGTTACGGTGATCCCTCGAGAAGTAAGGGCATCTTCCTGTTCTGCATTTCGAATAAGACAATGCACATGATGTCCATCGTCGAGCAGTCGTGTGATTACATTCAGGGCAATGTCGCTGTTTCCGCCAATTATGAGGTAGTTCATGCTTCAAAGACAGAGGGTTGCCTTTTGAACCGCAGTTTTCAGCCACGAGAAAAACATCCCTTGAAAACCCGAGACATTGAGGTTTGTTCATGGTGGGAGAAGATGCTTGGTTAGCAGACGTTCAATCCGTCCACATTATCGGGGCAGGCTTGCGCCAAGACAGACCTGCCCACCAAGCCTTTCACGATGCAGGCCATCTCGGATATCGAATGGTACCAGTTCATCCAAAAGATGCTGGGAACACACTCCTAGGGCGTCCAATTCGCCCACATCCTTGGATTGACGAAGAACCTGAACTCTTCGTTCTATTTCTTTCTCCAGAGCGTGTAATGGGCCAATTGCGTTCATGGCTACTCGAAGGACGAACCATTCCTTTCATCTGGCTCCAACCAGGGGCTGAAAGAGATGATGTGGTTGAATTCCTTGAGTCTGCTAACATCGGGCACAGCATTGGACGGTGTTGGGTTGTCACCGTTCGAGATGGAGATATACACTGCAATAACTCGATAGAAGAACAAAAGTGGTATCTGCAATCAACATCGCTCGACGGCAGTGAGTGCTCGATATGGAGAACCTTTGAGTGTGGATGTGAACATGTCCTTACTGAACCACTTGAATGGATTGGTGATCATCTCGACCTGAGCCGTTCAAACGAAACAATCCCTCGCTACATACGTTCGTTGAAAGGAACTGATGAATCCCTTGAAGAAGCAGCGAATCGTTTAGCAAACTGATTACATCGATTGTTCAAGTTCGTAAATACGATCACGCAAACGTGCAGCTTCTTCGAAATCGAGTTGTTTTGCAGCCTCTTTCATTGCAGATTTCAATTCTGCAAGCAAATCCATTCGTTGCTCAGGTGTGAGCGATGATTTGACATCATCTGGCTCATCATAAGTCAATTGAATTTTTGAATTTTCAATTGGAGTTTTTGTTTCGCTATGAGCCCAAGCCCCAGCACCTAAATTCAGTTTCGAAGCCCAATCCCCATCCTTTCGACCACCTTTCTTAGCGACCAATCGACGTTTTCCATCCGATGTTGTGGATGTCCCAGCAATAAGATCTTCAGATTCAGAACCCATTTGCGGTAAGGCCTTGATGATGGTCTTAGGAGTGATTCCATGCTTCTCATTATGGGCATTTTGTCGTACTCTTCGCTCAAGCGTCTGACGAATACTCGCTTCCATAGCAGGACTCATTCCATTCGCATACAGGAGCACACGCCCATTTTCATTTCGTGCTGCACGTCCAATGGTTTGCAGCAATGATCGTTCATTTCGTAGGAATCCTTGACGATCAGCATCAAAGATAGCTACGAGACTTACTTCAGGAATATCTAATCCTTCTCGTAGAAGATTGATTCCAACAACAACATCGATGTGTCCAATACGTAAGGCATTGAGAATTTCAGTACGCTCGATGGTATCGATTTCAGAGTGCAAATGATGTGCTTTAACGCCCATTCGATTCAGATATTCCGCAACTTCTTCTGCAAATTTGATGGTCAATACTGTGACCAGTGTCCGCTCTTTGCGTTCGATTCGAAGGTTTATTTCAGAAAGAAGATCAGCGATTTGCCCTTCTGTTGGGCGAACTTCGATGTTCGGATCAAGTAAGCCGGTTGGTCGCAATTCCATTTTAGCAATGCCTTGGATGTTGAGAAGTAAATCGTACATCGTTTCTGCATCAGGATGCTTCTTGGCCTTTGCATGAGCTGGTTTTGCCCCACCTGCTGAGGCAACGTGTTCAAGCCCAAGTGGAACCTTTTGGCCAGTAATCTCACACAAGTGTCGTAGTTCACGTTCACCAGGAGTCGCAGAGACGTAGACCATTTGTGGAACAAGATGTTGGAATTCAGGCATCTTCAGTGGACGGTTGTCCGCAGCTGTTGGTAAGCGGAATCCGTGCTCAATCAGGCTGTCCTTCCTTGATTTATCACCAAAATACATGCCACCAACTTGTGGAAGCGTTACGTGAGATTCATCCATGATAACAAGGAATTTCTTCGGATCCCCATGGAACTGGCGAGCACATGCCGAAAAGAAATCGAGTAAACAATACGGCCGTTCACCAGGCTCACGACCATCAAAATGCAAGGAATAGTTCTCAATTGCTTGACAATGTCCAATCTCACGCAGCATCTCAAGGTCGTACTTAGTACGCTGTTCAAGTCGATGTTGCTCAAGAGTGCGTCCAGCCATTGCAAACTCAGTCAAGCGCAATTCCATTTCTGTTTCAATACTCTCAAGGGCACTTTCGAAACGATCTTCACTGGTCATGAAGAATTCCTTCGGATGAATCCAAGCCTCATCGAGGGTGTCTAAAATCTCCCAAGAAACAGGATCGCATACATGGACATCAGTGACTCCATCTAAATCGAAACGAATTCGCAAAGGATCATCACGGGAAGGCATCCATACATCGAGGACTTCTCCACGAAGTCGACATTCGCCTCTGGAAAGGTCAGTCGTTGTTCGAGTGTATTGTAATCCAACCAATTCTCGAATCAAATCAGTTGGTTCAATCTGTTGTCCTCGATGAACACGAACGTGATGTTCAAGAAATGTTTCAGGTGGATTTAGACCATAAATACACGATACGGAGGAGACGATGACACAGTCTGGACGACTGACTAAACTTGCAACTGCTGCAAAGCGTTCTTGTTCAATTCGTTCATTGATTGACATCTCTTTGTCAATGTATAAATCCCTCTTGGCAAGGTATGCTTCAGGTTGATAGTAATCGTAGTGAGAAACGAAGTATTCAACAGCATTCTCTGGGAAGTAGCCTGCAACTTCATGATACAATTGTCGAGCAAGTGTCTTGTTGTGACTGAGAATGAGTGTTGGAATGTTCAATCGTTCGATCAGATTTGCCATAGCGAAGGTCTTCCCGCTTCCTGTAACACCGAGCATGATACAACGCTCTTGTCCATTTTCGAGTTGATCCATAAGCATTTCAATGGCTTTCGGTTGATCTCCAGAAGGTTCGAATTCACTGTGAAGATTAAATCGCTTTACTGAAGGGTGGAGATGTTCCAGGGCAGCACCTTCCAATGCTTTAGATAAATCAAAAGGGTCACGCTCCTGTAAGTCGATTTCTGAGATTTCTTGGTCTGCGATGTGCTCGAAGGCACCATCGTCATCCCACGTCTCGGTCATGGTTGTCCTTGATGGCAACCCTTCAAGAACATGCGTCTAAGGAAGATACAATCCACCATTGGCATGGAGGACAGAACCAGTGATGTATGCAGCATCATTACTCAGTAAGAAAGAGACGATAGAAGCCATGTCTTCACCTGTTCCGATTCGTTTCAATGGCACTTCTTGGATACGTTGATTTCGTTTCTCATCGGAATCGCCAGCGAGAATATCCGTATCGACATAGCCAGGAGCAAGAACGTTGACTCGCTTTCCTTCCGGGCCTACAGCAAGAGCAAGAGAACGTGCCCATGTGCTTAGAGCAGCCTTTGAAGCAGCATAATCAGCACCATGTGGTGAACCACGGGTTGCAAGTTGAGAACTGACCACGACCATGCTGGCTTGAGGCGCTAGGTGTGGTTGGACCACTTTCCAAACATTGACTGCACCCTCGAAGTTCGCTTTCATCGTATGTCTCAGTTGTTCCATTGTCATTTCTTGGGCAGGAACACGATCGTATGTCCCATGGTTGAGAATCAATGCTTCAATGGTCCGATGCATCCATGGATGGATTCCCAAAAGGCCAACTTCACCATCATCGGAACAGTCAACCTTGACTGCTAATGCATCTCCACCGGAGTTACGGATTTCATCAACGACCATTTCCGCTGGTTTAGAGGACGTATTGTAGGTGAGAAGAACATCATAGCCATCAGCAGCCAATCGATGGCTAATAGCGGCTCCAATACCCCTTCCTCCGCCTGTTACGAGGGCAACTGGACGAGAGGTCATACTATCCCCACACGGAAGGTATTGATGAATTCATTGCAAAAACTGTGCAAGTTGAGGTGGCTGCCATCCTTCTGGCTTGAGCACCTTCCCATCTTCTCTTCGTATGACTTTACCATCGACGAGTTTCGCCATATTGCTTCGATGTACTTCGTTAAAGGCATCATCATAGATGTCTTGCATACCATGATTGATGATGGTTCCAGCAAGAATATAGCCGATATCTGCTAAAGCATCCAGGACTTCGACAAGATCGCCTGCTCGAGCAGCTTCTGCGTACTCTTGGACTTCTTCCATCAGGAGTTTAATTCTCAACTCGATTAATTCGTCAGGACCAAGACCTGGTGCATCGAGTTTCGGGATTTCAAAGGCTTCATTAAATTCAAGCAAAGATGTAACAAGAGGGTTCATAATTCCAATACAGCCGATTGGGTTCATCAACCTTCCATTACAAGTGAATGGCTTCAGGGGTTGAGATTATTCATGGATTGATTGTAAATGGAACGACCAATGAGTACAAATGCGAAGATGATAGCAGAAACCAGCGCAATCATTGATCCGCTACCTGTTTCCAATTCAGATGAAAAGTAGATACCTAAGATGACAGAAGAAAGTCCAAAAATCTGTGTCCATATGATGCAACTTCTGTAACTCTTACCAATCAGTTGAGCGGTTGCAGCAGGGGTGACGAGAAGTGCAGTAACGAGTAATGTTCCAATCACCTGCACCATTGACACAACGATCGCCGCTATTGTTACGCTAAACCAAAGACCAATCCAACGAACTGGGAGGCCTTGGACACGTGCAGCAACGGCATCGATTGTTGTAGCAAGAAGGGCATCGTGTAATACGAACAGTGAACCAAGGCTTAGGACACAGACAATGAGGATGAGGTCGAGATCATCATAGTCGATAAGCAAGAGATTTCCAAAGAGGTATCCTTCGATGTCTGAAGTAACTCCACCGCCCCAAATGCGAAGCACGACGAGACCAAGAGCAAGCATCCCCGTAAGGAAAATCGCAATCGAGGCATCACCTGTAAGCAAATCACGTTCCTGTAATTCATGAATCATAATCGCTGCTATAATACTGAACACAAGAGCATACCAAAGGGGAGCGGCTGCACCTAGAACGATACCGATTGCAACACCACCAAAAGAAACGTGAGCGAGACCATCTCCCATAAGAGCAAGATTTCTCATCAGCAAAAATGAGCCATAGAATCCTGCAACGATAGTGACAAGGAATGCAGCAATGAGGGCACGTTGAAACATTTCCATTTCAAAGAATGCAGGGAATGTATCCCCTGGCATAATCGGTGCAAGTAGTTCAAGGAAAAAGCCGAGGAATTCAACCAATGGTTCACTGATCGCCATCATTCTTCCTCCTGGTCATCTGTTTGATGGACGTGTTTAATCCCTCGTAAGCCTGCGAGATCAATCAAATCAGGAAGATAATCGGGATGCCCATCGTATTGAATGCTCCCATCAAGGTAAACGACACGGTGAGCAGATTGTCGAATTGCTGCCATGTCGTGTGAGACCAGGAGCAAGGTTTTCTCTTGTTCATGACAAAGTGTGTCGAGTAATTTCAAAATTCCATTTCGTGCATTACGATCAACGTTTACAAGAGGTTCATCAAAAATAAGCACTTCAGCATCGGACGCAAGAGCGCGACCAATGACTGCCCTCTGGCGTTCTCCACCAGACAATCGAGCTATGTCTTTGTCTGCAAGATGTGAAATTCCTGTTAATTCCATCGCCTTCTCTATTCGTTCTCGCTTTTTCTTTGAGCGGGAAGGAAACAATTCGATTCGAGAGACAGTTCCCATGGAAATCAGTTCCCTGACCGTCATACGCATCTTTGTTGGAATGTTGGCTGCAGTCTGGGAGACCCATCCTACTTCCCCACGAAAATTAGTTGGATAAGGATTGACTCCAAAGACCTCAATCTTTCCTTTTGTTGAATTTAAGATACCTAGAATCGTCATCAGAAGAGTAGTTTTTCCACCACCGTTCGGTCCTACGATACCAACGAACTCTCCTTTGGCGATTTCGAGATCAATATTCTCCAATACACGTTTCCCTGATCGAGTAACATAGAGCCCTTCAATGGAAACCACTGTAGGGTTCCAAATCTTCTTTGGGCTCGGGGTCGAATCGCTCAAGTAATCACCTCAGAGCAGTTGGTAGACTAAAACACCCACAAACGTGCTCAGGTATTACGGACTCTTCGTGTCCCCGTCATCAACTTAACCCCTATGAAGAGGAAAACAACAGAAACAAAGATGATTGGTATAGTGTCCACTACGTGCATTGGTCCAACTCCTTATTTTCAGATTCTGTTTAACAGCTCAATCCAGTCTTTAGATTGTCAAGATTCTTCTGCATTAAGGACAAATAATCCTCATTTGAATCCTTAGGTGGAAGTTCCATTGTGTACAGTGTCAAGACCGAAACGCCATCAGGCATTGTTGATGACTTGGTTTGATCCATAATGCTGTTTACTGCAGTAACGTCAGTGTATTCTTCTACGAAGAGGACGGTAATTTCATCACTTCCAATCTTCTCAACAACCTTTGCGATATCAGCAGCACTTGGCTCGCCTTCAGGATCAAGTCCGTGAACTGTCACGAATTCGATATCATAGCGGTATGCGATGTAGGCGTATGCGTTGTGGTTAGCAGCAACAGAGTTCTTGGCGCATGTTCCACCATCACCGAAAGCAGCCTTGTATTCAGTATCGATCTTGTCGAGACTCATCATGAATGCATCCGCATTGGACTGGAAAGTGTCAGCAAGGTCTGGATAAGCCTTCTTGAGTTCTTCTAGTACGAAACTGGCTTGTGCCTTGAATGCAACAGGGTCGAGCCAGCTGTGTGGGTCATACGCAAGTGCTTCTTCATCACCGTGGTCGTCATGGTCATCACCAGCGTGGTCGTCATGATCGTCATGGTCATCACCAGCATGGTCGTCACCAGCATGGTCATCACCAGCGTGATCGTCATGGTCATCACCAGCGTGATCGTCATGGTCATCACCATGGTCATCATGACCTTCGTGTCCATCGCCTTCTGAGAGAATAAACATCTCAACGTCGTGTGGAATTGCGAATCCATATTGGCCTTCCGCTTCGATGTGAATAACAGCGTATCCAACGCCTTCTTCTCTATCCAATTCTTCCATTTCGTGGATGAAGTGTTCGAGTTCAGTTACGGAGAGGTTACCGTCCATGTCAGTATCGGATTCGTTCCATATTGCTTGATAGATTTCTTCTTCATCATGGTCATCATGTCCACTTGATTCAGTCCACATCAATCCAGCAGCTTCACAATCAGTTTGGTTTGTGTAGGTCATATCGACTGTGTGTGTTGACATGTCATAGCAAACCATATCGGATTCATGATCATCATGGTCGTCATCCATAGAGTCCATGAATTCATCCCAGGAGAGCATGCTATCATTGTTCATATCGAACATTTCAAGTGCCATTTCTGGAGTCATCTCCTCGTCATGGTCATCACCATGGTCGTCATGGTCATCACCGTGGTCGTCATCAGCATGGTCGTCATGGTCATCGTCAGCATGGTCATCATGTTCGCCGTGGTCATGGTGAGCGTGTGCTCCACCCATCTTTAGGGCAACCATGTCGAATGTGGAGTGATCCTCCTCTTCTGTTTCGAATTCAAGAACGTATTCGCCTCCTTCAAGTTCGTAGATGTAGACTACTGTGTCTTCAGGGCATCCTGTGATTTGTTCGATTTTTTCCATTGCTTCTGCGTGATTGTGCTCATCATGGTCATCGTGCTCATCATG
>QXYA01000167.1:0-1977 GCA_009887135.1 Candidatus Poseidoniales archaeon | reverse complement strand
TTTTTTCCATTGCTTCTGCGTGATTGTGCTCATCATGGTCATCGTGCTCATCATGGTCATCGTGCTCATCATGATCCCCATCAGCATGGTCATCATCAGCATGGTCGTCATGCTCATCATGAGCAGGGAATGATAGTGTATGTGTGACGTGCTCAGCGTGGAGTTCAACATCGTCAGCATGTCCTTCTTCCTCGGAAAGGTTAGCTACTTCGTATGGTCCTTCTGCGAGGTGCTCACAAAGTTCCCTCAACAATATTCCTTCGTAATCGAGTGCAGTTTCGCCTGTTGGCAATGTGTGTGTTGAGAATGAAGTAGGTTTGTCGTCGCCTAGGCTGTCAAGAGTTGCATCAACCCAAGTTTCGAGTCCTAGACCGTGATAGAAGAACATCTCAGAATCCTTCAATCGAACAAGATCCGTTGCGGATGGTTCGTAATCGTGTACTGGTACGTTCGAAGGTGAGAGGACCTCGACATTCATTGTGTCTCCAACGATTGCAGAAACCAGTTGTCCGACGTGGTAAGTCGAGGTCATGATTGTCGCTGTATCGCTATCTTCATCTTCTGTGCCAAGACATCCTGCTAGACTTGAGAAAATCAGGATACTTGCGGTCAAAATTACTTGCATTGTGCTCTTACGCATGGAACCTCCGAATGTTATTACATATTTAATACAAGTTAATAATTATCCATTTGACAAATATTATTATCTTGGACGTGGTGGGAGAAATATGAGTAGAGTAGTTTCTTTCAGTGTCGATAATAAATTTGCAGATGAATTGGAGAATTTAGTCGAAACTTCAGGCTATGCCAACCGAAGCCGTTTTTTGAGAGACGCCTCCCTTCATTTTGCAGAAGAGTTGCAACGTGGAAGCATCGAAACCATGGATACTGAAACCAAAATTGAAGGTATCCTCATCGTATTCTTCCAACATGGAATCGAACAAAAGCTACACGATATTCGCCATTCAGGAAAAATTGAAGTTACATCCTACAGCCACACAAGTTTGTTTAGTAATTCATGCGTAGATACTATGCAAGCATTCGGAACTGCTGGTAATCTAAGGTCTGTGATGCAACAATTACAGACCACTCAAGATGTGGATCGAGTAAGCTTCGTTCCTGCTCCGCTCCGTGACCACGGATGCTGCTGAAGGATTTTACCCATCTCTAATACTATACGGGTCTTAGAATTATAAGTAGTAAAAGATTAGGATAACTGGTGGCTCTCATCAACAGACGAGATAGTTCTTCAAGAAATTTCGTCGAACGATGGGAAGATCTCCCCCCTGGGGATTGGTTGGAAACCGATGAATACGGTACACATTGGTACCTTGCAGACGATGGCAAGCATTGGTGTTCTACAGACCAAGGCTACGAAGTCTGGGTCGATGAAGAAGAGAAGGTCGTAAGAGAACAACCAAAGTCACAGGGAATCAAATTTTCTTGGGAAGAGGAAGACGATGATGATGAGGATGACGATGATGGGGTTAAAATCAAACTCAAGAAACAACGCCTTCGCCCGGATTTAGGAGCTCTGCCAGGCGTCATTGGCGTTCTGATGGCCCTTGTCCTTCTATCGTACACGTTTTTCTTCGTCGTCCCTTTGACTGAAATGCAGATTGAAATCTTTGAGGAAGATTACATGCCTGATTACGCTGCTGATTACGAAGAAGTTCAAGAATTCAACTATATCGCCCTCGGTATACTCGTTTTTATTATGTTCATTTCAATTCTAAATTTACTTGTCAAAGTTTGGTGGTTTGTGATGCCGTTATGCCTTATTGCATTGATAGGAGTGTTGATTCATACAGCAAATCTTTCGACTGAGAGCTGGAATGATTATGATGACTGGTACAATGAAAATTGCAGTGATGAATTTTACGAGGAATGTGGAGAATCCGATCAAGTGTCAATATACACCTCAGAGTCGATGTTTTCGGGATATTGTGGCGGTTTAGCATTCCTCATCATTGGAAT
>QXYA01000166.1 GCA_009887135.1 Candidatus Poseidoniales archaeon | reverse complement strand
ATCATAGTGGGTTTTCATCCCGCCGACCCGGGTTCGAATCCCGGCACGAGCACCAAAGATGAACTTCGTTCATAGGAACCAAGAGGTTTATACCTGTGTTATATATGGCAAACCTATCATGAGCGGGTTTGTATGTTAGGTGTTATGCAAGTAAAGATTTCAAATGATGTGAGTAAAAACACTCCGCTACCAGGTTTTAAATTGTTGGAGTTGTTTCATTCGATTGAATTTCTAAAGCAATTGAAAGTCGATAAGCACCATCCCGTTTATTTGTTGAAAGGTACACTGAAATCATTAAAGCAATTCCAAAAATTTTCAAAGAATGAATCTCTTGAAGTTATCAAAGTGTATGAGTCCAGCGATGTTTATGCTATATTTTCTGCGAAGATGACTGGTCCAATACCTCAAATCATGTCTATGTTCGAAGATGTTTGGCCGATTTCACCCACAATATTTGATTCAGAGAAACTTACACTTACGCTTCAAGGAAATTCATTAGGATTAGCAAATGCTCGGAAAAAACTGCTAGATCTTTTCGGAGATGTATTCAAGATCAGTGTAAACAATAATTTCCAGGGTCAGTGGGATACGGCTCCAGGACTTCCTCGAAGGCGAAAAGAGGTTCTTGAAACTGCCATCGAAATGGGTTACTACAATGCACCTCGTAAATGTCGTCAAAGAGACATCGCAGATTCTATTGGCCTCAAGCAAGGTACAGTTGCAGAACATCTTCAAATCGCTGAATCGTTGATCATCAATGCTTGGTTCAATCAAGGAAGAAACTAACGCAAGTGAACTCATTTCTGAAAGTTTTATTCTTGGTGAACTGGTGAAGTATTTGTTCTCATGAGCCACCAAACAACGGCAGCGAGAGTAAGAACAAGGATAATTCCCATCAGTAATTCACGCTCCAATACCCATTCGACGGCCTTAATTGCAGACTCTCCATACATGAATATGAACAGTGCTTCAAGTCCAAATCGAAGCCCTCTTCCAAAAATTCCGGCTATGATAAACGGTCTCAATTTCATGTCACTTGCCCCAGCTATCCATCCAAAGACCTTGTAGGGTAACGGTGAAACTGCAGCGATGAACATACCAAGCGTCCCATATCGCTCAAACATCTTCTCGAGTTGTTGGCGGTGATGGGGCTTGCCAAACTTATCGACCAATTTGCTTCCATATCTTTTCCCAAGTGCGTGGCCAATTATAGCACCAAAAACGGACGATACTGTGACAACTAACCAAAGCCAGATGAGTAAGGTTTCATTGTCTCTTGCGTCATAGGCCATTGGTAAAAACAGCACGTCGGGTGGTATTGGCTGGATTATTGCTTCTGTGAAGGAGAGGAGAGCCAACGCTAATGGCCCAAACGATTCAAAGAAGTCGAGTATGACTTCTTCGCCAATCATAGTTCTTGCTGTTGATGTTGCTTCTTGAGCATATGGGTCATCGGTGCCTTCTTTACATCGATTCCCTAGCAAAATACAATGCGCGTCCTCGATACTGCTGCCCTCCTCCATTGGCCAGTTGAGAGATGTCGAGGTGGGATCGTTGCAGTATCTCAACAAGAAGAGTTACTCAGAGTTGATGAACAGCGCTCGATGTTAATGGAAACTGCATCACTCGATTGGCAAGTACCGCTCGCATCAGCTCTTGAACGAGCGAAGCAAATCGCTTCAGAAACAGGGGACTTGCCACGTCTCTCACCAGTTGATCTCGATATCCTCGCATTGGCTATCGATCTAAATCTTCCTTTGATTACAGATGATTATCGGATGAAGAATGTTGCTCGCAAGGCAGGCATCCCAGTTGAAGGTGTTTTGACAAAGGGTGGCAAAAAGCAGTGGAAATGGATTTTACGATGCATTGGTTGCAGGGCGGAAGAAGATGTGCCGGCAGATGCGAAACAATCCAAAAAAGACGATGTTCAACTTTGTGATCGATGTGGTTCGCCGATGAAATTGAAGCGAGGCTAATCACTCTTCATCGCTGAGAGTTTCGAGGGCCTTGACTTTCTTTTCTAACTCCTCCACAGGCATTCCTTCGGGGTCAATTCCAACGGCTTTTGCACGGTCCATGAGGACCTGGTCAGGAGTCTTCCCACCTGCTTCTAAATCGGCGATTGTAGCAGCAGTTGTTGCTTCTGAAAGACCTTTGTTAAACTCGCCCTTAGAACGGCCGAGAGCATTTGCCATTTTTGGTAAGCGTTCAGCACCAAACAGAATAAAGAAGATAGCCAAAAGAATGACGATTTCGAGTGGTCCTGGACTAAATGCCATTGTATTCCCTATACGGTCCTGTAGGTTCTTGCTTTCAAGGCTTACCATCGCTTAAGGGCGAATTGTATCGTTCAGCCACCGGAGACAGGAGGGAGAAGAGCGACTTCATCGCCTTGTTGTGGATGAATATCCAATGGGCATCTCTCTCCATTCAAAGCCACAGCAAGACCTTGTCCAATCCAATGTTGCATATCCAGTGAATGAACAATATCTTCGATACTCATTCCGTGATGCCACTCGACTTTTGAAGTTCTTGAACCAATGGCTTCAGCAATCGGGCCAAACGCCAATACGCGTACATACCCTGCGACTTCGGTCATGCATCAGGATTCATGCGGTAGTTTATCAATACGCAGCCGTATCGTTTTGCATGGCGTTAGCACTGAAGGCGGAAGGCTTGTGGAAACTCTATGAATCTGGTGAATCGGTCATTAAGGCTGTTGAGGATGTCTCACTCGAGGTTGAACAGGGTACTATGGTGGCTATTATGGGGCCTTCAGGTTGTGGAAAAACAACTTTGCTCAATGTTCTTTCAGGAATCGATGAACCCTCTTCTGGGTCAGTTTCAATCAACGGACAGAACCTGTATGGTTCCAATGATGATGTCCGAACACGTGTTCGTGGTTCAAACATGGGTTTCATCTTTCAAGAATTCAATCTCTTACCTGTAATGACTGCCTTAGAGAACGTTGAGTTACCTCTTCTCCTCCAAGGTAAAACCTCACTTGATGCAAGAGAAGAAGCGTCAAAAGCGCTTACTGCAGTGGGTTTAGGCGATCGTTTACATCATCGCCCAGCAGAGTTGTCGGGAGGTCAACAGCAACGTGTTGCTGTAGCACGTGCCGTGGTACATCGCCCAGCGATTGTCCTCTGTGATGAACCAACTGGGAATCTTGATACTGAAACATCGGAATCAATACTTGGATTGTTACGAACCTTGTGTAAGGTCGGCAATACGACATTTCTCATTGTAACTCACGATCACTCGATTGCAGAACAATGCGACCGCATTCTTCAGATGGCAGATGGTAAATTTCGTCAAGCATCTGAGGAGGAATGACGTTGATAGCTCTGCTGCTTTTGTGTTTCGTCATAGCACTTTTGGCGACCATAGCAGCAATTGGGCTTCGCCATGATTGTTCTCTCAAGAGGCGTATGATTATCATAATCGTTCCATTCTTAGATTCCATCTTGTCTTATTTTGTTCTTGAATGGCTTGGCCTTGGACCATCTACAGTCTTTGTTGGAAGTGCCATGTTTGGGATATTGAGCCTCCTCGGAGTACAAGCCTTACTCAGCCCAAGAAGACTTCTCGTGTTCAAACTCGCTTGGCAGCAACTACGCCGTCGTCAACGACAAGCAGCCCTTCTCATGGCCGGATTGATGATCGGTTCAGCGATAATAAGTTCCTCGCTCATCGTTGGTGATTCTTTAGATGAGACAGTGCGAAAAGAAGTTGAAGCAGCTTGGGGGTCTACTGATATCGTCATCTCAGGATATGATGCCACAATAGGACAAGTTGTTGAGATTCCTTCATCCATTGTTGAGGATCTACGAACTCAGGATGTTGATGCAGTTCATTCCATCCAAGCAGGTAGAATCACTACTGCCTCAGTTGAAACAACAGAAGGAATTGCTGAACCCAACGTCCCTTGGTTTGCGTTAGAGCATCAAGAAGATGCTCGAATTGGTTCTAAATCAAATGGTTTGACATGGTTTGAACTCGAAGAGGCAAGCCGGTTCTCAAATCAATCGGTTGTGGTCATTAATCAGGCCCTTGCTGACGAACTCGAACTCGATGAAGGAGATGAAATCGAACTCGGTTGGTTTGTTCGCTCGGATGAAGGCATTGAGCGTACCAAACAATTCTTTTTGATCCATGATGTCGTTTCTATGGCCAATCAAGGACAACTTGCTGGAACGACAGCTCCCGCAATATTTACTGACTTACAAACGGCTCAGACATTGCAACAAGCCGGCCAAAATGTAACAACAATCCGTTTGTCGATCAAGGGTCTTGAAGAAACAAGAAATGGATATTCGCCCTTAATTGAGCAGTTGGAACTTGCGCTGAATCAAACGATTGATGCAGAAGATTCTGGCTTGCAGTTCTTGACCGATGATGGAAGTGATTCATTCACCATTGCCTCTTCACAGGGATTGGGACGGATACAGGCTTCTCTTGTTCGCTCCATTAAACAAAATCAAAGTGATTTGATGGAAGACTCTTCTCTCTTGGAAGTGTTGCAAGTACCTTTGATCAGTTTGGAAGCAAATGGTTCAGAATTACTAACCCTTGCTGATGGCGATGTGAATCATGTCGTTTCAGAAGAAGAAGCGATTTGGCATTGGGGACCTGGTGGTTTTGGATATGAACGCAATGATGACGAATCATGGGTTTGGCGAGTTCCTTCAGGCTCGATTATCACCGATGTTAGCATCGACGATGGGTATGGTTTTGCAGCATACGAGGAGGGACTTATTCTTGGGAATAGTTCTGATGAAGATTCGACCATTCGTCTCTTGAAAGACAAGGACATGGTTGCAATTGAACTCCATGAGGGTACATGGTTTGCTCTTGAAGAAGGTCTGAATCGAACATTATGGTTTGGAGATCTCTTAAACGATTCAGAAACACCTTACATTCTGGATATAAACGCACCTTCAACAGTTTTGAATTGGGACTTAGAACATCACTCAGGCGACCTATATTTGAAAGTTGAAGGCCTTCTCTCTGTTGATTATTACAAACGAGCATGGAATGCGGAAGAATCGATTTTCGTCGAGATTTCCGAAGCGGAATGGCCTGTTTCATCTTCGAATGCTCCCTCTGTATGTACGTCTGGAAAAGGGTCCATTGTAAGCAGTCAAGAAGCATGGTGTATAGAATCTCCAGGAATTATTGTTCGTTCTGTTGAGGATGGTTCGATACGCTCCATTCGCCTTCCTATCCTTTCAGAAGCAGGAGGATTTGGAACCCTGCCTCAGATGTTTTTCGCTATTGATGGTGACGTTCCCTCATTGAATGTTACTGAAACTGAATTGATGATTGGGGATCGATTGCAAATGATCTCTGGTGTTGCAAATGGTTCCCTAAACGCCTCAGGCCTCTTCCAATTCGCATTTGGCTCCGATGATTCACAACAACTCATGATCAATGGTTCGTTCACAGAAAACGATCAACTCTCGCAATTATCCGAACTTGAATCGGTCGTCCTTGGTCTGATCAACATCCACGACGGTGAAACATTGGCAGCTGCTGAAGAAGACGAACGCTCTATGCTCGTGTTTGGTTCTGTATCGCTCGAAGAGCGGATGGCGATTGAAAACCATCTCAATGAACTCGTTGGATTTGAGGAGATGTCCATTTCGATTCGAACAGTAAAACTCGATGCGATGGAACAAGCCGAAGCATCATCGGGGGTATTGTCGGCAATGTTCCTTGTGTTTGGATCCTTTACAATAGCAGCAGGGGTCCTTCTTGTCGTGACTATCGTGATGATGTTGGTAGATGTTCGACAAAAGGAGTATGCAACCGTTAGAGCACTTGGATTCACACGATCTGATTTACGATACATGACCATGATCGAAGGATCAATTGCAGCGTTCTTTGGATGCGGAATCGGTTCGTTACTTGGTATGGGGCTTGCTTGGTTTATTGGAATCGGATTTTCAAGTGTCTTTGCCAATGCTGGTACGGATGTGTTTACGTTCCACGTCGATTCATCCTCCCTTGCTTCAGGCTGGTTCTGGGGATTCCATCTCTCCATACTGACATTGTTCTTTTCGGCTCTTTGGTCGTCTCGTTTGATTATTGTTCATGCGCTAAAGAGTGTCCCTCAACGAATTCCAAAACACGTCCCATGGGGGATATACATCTTCCTGATCGTTATGGCAGGTGCGGCATTGGGAAGTATTGGATTGTTCTTTATTGGAGGCCAAGGTGTTGCTCACTCAATGTGGATTTTGTTTGGCTGTAGTGCTCTTCTCTTCACGATGCCGATTCTGTTTTGGGTCATTCCCGTTCTTCGAGCCCGTAGGAAAATTGACGGTACATTACCTGTATTCAGAGAGGCTCCTCGTAGGACGATTGGCTGGAGTGGTGTCGCTCTATTGGTTTGGACCGGGCTTCCATCTTCTCTTGATCCTATCCGTAATGATTTGACTCCAAATGAATTGTCGTTTATTCTGATTGGACTTGTACAAGTCTTTGCTGGTGTGTTTGTCTTAGCTGCGCTTGCTCCAACGATGATACGAGGATTGTTACGTCTGCCAAAACTATCCAGTGGACCAGTTCTACCAGTAGCGTTGTCCTATCCGCTTCAGAAACCTCTTCGAACTGCTGTCGTGATGGGCATGTTCTCAATAACGGTATTTTCTGTTATCGTCCTAAGTGGTTATACGTTACAATTTGATAATTATTCGAGTTCGTTTGTCGAAGAATCAGAAGGCGAATTTGAATTAATGCTCTCATCTTCAAGATCACGACCTTTGCAACTCGAAGGATCTGTTGAGGAATGGGGATTAGAGAATTCCAATATCGAGCAAATCGATGCAGTAGGGCGGGTGTATAGGGCCCAGGCATTCCTCGAGAACGATGAAGAGACACGTTCGCCCTACATCCTTCGAGGTGTTGATCAGGACTTTGTAAATCACGGTGGTATTTCACTGTACATTTGGGATGAAGGGCTTGGGGATTCCTCAGAAGAAGCTTGGAAGTCCATGCATCAAAGAACAGATGTAGTTTTCGTTGATGCTTCGTTTGGTCTGGAGTCCTCTCTTGATGGAGCCTCTATTGGCATCTTCCCTGTGAAAGTTGGTGAAAACATCACCATCATTGATTCAAAACAACCGAGTCACCGCCGTGTTGTGACAGTTGGCGGCATCCTTGAACAATCATCCTATTTGTTTTCTGCAGGTGTTTGGATGCCGTCAGAACCAGTGATTGAGCAATACGATGGGGATCTAACTCGAGTCTATGTGTCCGTTTCTCCAGATAGTGAGGCGAGTTCATCGTTCGATAATACGGGCGTATCTTACTATGAGGCCGCTGGTAAGTCAGAAGGGGAACGAGAAGCAGCAGCAGAACTTAGCGAACAATTGAGTTTAGATCTAGAAAAGGAAGGAATTCAAGTATCACTGATCGCAGAAGAAGTCGCACTCATCCAATCCCTCGTTTTGTCCATTCTCGCTCTGTTCGAGGGATATCTCTCTATCGGTTTGGTGATCGGTATTGCAGGGATTGGTGTTGTAACGTATCGTTCCGTATCGGAGAGAAGGAAGCATATCGGGATGTTACGCGCTATAGGTTACACTCAAGGAATGGTCATGAGAATCCATGTCGTTGAGGTCACATGGGTCGCATTGTTAGGAATTCTTAACGGGATAGTGGTCGGTTTGCTTTTCCATATAGGATTGCATTCCGCTGTATGGGAAAAAGAAGGGGCATCGCTGGTACTACCTTGGACCACTGCTATTGTTATGTTCCTAGGGGGGTGGATTCTTGTTTTCTTGGCCACTCTTGGTCCTGTACGAGCAGCATCCAAAATTCCACCTTCGGAAGCCTTACGTTCTAGTTCTTAAAATCCTAAACCCTAGACTGAGCCTCAACCAAGGGCCTCATGTGGCGTATTATTTTAATAAAATTCCTCAATAAATATCGCACCCATAGTATATATACGGCGTTTATCGTAGGGAGGGATACCGCCCCATTGGAGGATATGACATGAGAAAAATTACCCCTGTAATGCTTGTGCTTTTGTTGGTTGCTAGCCTAATGGCAAACATCGACATCACACAGCTAGAAACAACCGAAGAAATAGAGGACACGGGAGCCCGTTCAGGTGCTGACGCAGAACTCGTTGCAATTACTTCACCGAAAGAAACCATTTGCGAACCAACATGCCGCAATGAACTGTTCGTAGGTCAAGATACGACCTTCGAAGTATTCATTCAGAATGCTGGCGATACTGCAATTACCGAACTTGGCTACACAGCACAGGTTTGGAATGCTGATGGAAACGGAAACCCACTAAACCTTGCTAAGGATAGCACAGGGGCAGATCTCGAATGGGACAATCCAGACGTTATTTGCGATGACACAACCGTGTGCGATGATCAATCACTTGCATCAGGAGATGTCTTCAAAGGTGGCAAGACAATGATTCAATATGGAGGTGGCGATGCCACTTGGAGTCCTACAGCAGGTATTTATGTTGTTCAAATCGAAGTCTACTCTGACCAAGATGTTGAAGCAACAAACGATGTTCAGCAAGTGTATGTCGAAGTACGCGATTACCTCGACATCGATGTTGACATCACCTGGGATGATGGCGCAACCGTCGCAACTGGCGAAGGCACAAAGTCATTCACAATAACAGTAGAACTCAACGGATCTTCAGACTTCATTACCCACAACCTCTCCATGCTTATTGACGTGAACGGAGACTTGGCAAGCGCAACTGCAGAAGATGGAACGGATTTGCTTCTTTCTTCCCTCGGTTCGCTTGTTCATTCAGTTAACGTAGGTACTGGCCAGGCTGTTGATGTTTACCAAAACGAAACCGACCCTACCGATAAGATAACTGAAATTCGCTCTGTTATGTCCAACAACATCAACAATGGTGTTTGGGAATACAAAGGATCTGTTCTGCCGGATACAAGCGATGATGCAGCATATTCCATCGATGTTGAACTCGGTGGATACTCTCTCTACGGACAATTCGAATCATGTCAGGAAGTTGTCGTACAGAATGAAACCGATGGAGATGGAAACGATGTTTCCACCACCGTCACTTACAGTCACTTTTGTGAAGAATCATTCCTTCGAGATGATATCACAAACAATAACGCTGACGAAATCACAGGTGCTTTGCAAACCTTCCATGACATTCGTATTTCGATGCTAACTGTCAACCAAGGATACAACTCCGATGGAACTGGAATCGCAACATATACTGTAGGCTCCGGTGAACCAGGAGACCTTTCAGTTGGTACCTCTTACATCGACGCATCTGTTGAACACCGTGGTTCATCAGTAACTGAATTGTATGATTGGAACGTTACCTTCACAATCACAAATCTCGATACGACCGAAGTAATCACTGAAATGGTGAATGAATGTATCCAAGGTGTAGAGCCTTCATACAACCACGCTTTGCTCGGAACTGGAGCAATGGCATTCAATCAAGGTCATGCATGTATGATGATCGAATTCGATGTTGGTACATACACAATCGAAGCCAACCTTGTAATGGAAGAAAAGACGACTGATCAGAAACTCTCGAACAATCAAGTTTCGATGCAGAAGGAAGTTCGCAACAACCTCCCTGTTGTTTCCTCACTCGACCTTGTTACACAAGGCGATCTCATGCTTGGTATGGAAAACATGCTTGAGTTCGAAGTTTCCGTCTTCGATGCAGATGACGTTACAGGTGAAGGATTGACCTACACATGGGTTGGTGGAGCTTCAAGCACCCCACTCGCAGGATGTGGTGGTCTAGGTGGCATTGGACGAACATGTTCGACTCCAGTCATCCAAGATTTCGTTACCACCTTCCCTGTGAAGGTAACAGTCGCTGACGCTCATGGTGGTTCAGTAACAGAAGAACTCATCATTGAAATCTGGAACGATGCAGTCGCATCCGATACGACAACTGCTGGAGTCACGATGGATTACTCGATCACATACTTCAGCAAGGCAGTCTTCTCAATCGATGTAGAAGATGGCGATACCACAACATGCGAAGGAATTACTCTTCCTGATGCAACAGGTGGCGAACTCTCCGGTGTTTACACCCCAGTTGCAGTTATTGACTACAACCCAGTCACGACCTATGCAGCCAATGACGTCCTTGCTCACAGCATGGACATCATGTTTGATTCTGGCCTTGGAGCATCGTCTCTTTGGTTCACTACAAACTGTAAGAGCGCAACACTGACTCAACTCCTTGCAGATGGTGCAACAAACAGTGAAGAAGATTCAACCATGTCGGTTCTATCTGCTGTCTTATCTGGACCTGTATTACCGGCTGGACAATTCTTGCTCATTGACGCTCCTTTGCAATCAAAGGACGCGCCAAGTGCATCGATCAGTGGATTCAGTGCTAACGCAGAATACAACGGTGGAATCTCAATGAACTGGGGTACAACTGGTACAATGCTTTCTGATGAGAAGTTCTCAATCAGTGTCTCAAACGATGCTAATTCAGATGTCTTCGAAACTGATTTGCCTTCTAACGAATTCCAGTTCAGTTACAGCGACACAACACATGGCGTATCCTACACCATAGACATCGCTATCTGTAACAACGATGGGCTCTGCAGCACTCCTGTTGGAACTGCAACTGTCGTTGCCGATAAGGCAGTCGACGGCGGTGCAGCAGCAGCAAACGTATCAGTTACTGTAGCTGGCGATATGTGGACTCTCAATTGGGACGCTACTGGTGATGACCTCTCTGATGTAGCAGTATGGCACGTTTGTTCTCAGAACCGTGAATCATTCACTGCAGCTGAGATGCCAACAAACTGTGTTCCAACTGCAGATGCTGGAACCACTACTGCTGATGTCATGATGAGTACGAGCCCTGGGCAATACACCGTTTACTTCGTTGTTGTACCAGTTGACGCTCTTGGAAACAAGGCATATGCTGCCTCGAACTCGGCTTCTGGTGCTGATGCACCTTTCTTCAAGGAGAATGCTGGTGGTACCACCGATACAAACACCACTGATGGAGATGACAAAGAAAGTGGAGAACTCCCCGGCTGGACCTGGGGTGCTATTGGTGGCGTAGTCGTCATAGCATTCATCGCCGGTGCTTTCATCCTCTCACGAGGCGGAAACGAAGGCGAAGACAAAGACTGGGATTACTGAGTAACACTCTGTGATCCACCGTCGTAATCTGTGCACTCGATGTGTGCAGAAGCCGCCGGGGAGGGCGTTCTGGCGCCCTCTCCGGCCTTTTTTTATTTTGATGCCCTAAGTGGCCCCTTGAAATCCGTTATAGATCGGTGATTTGTTAAATCGTAAAAACACAATTAAATAGATTGTTCTTTTTACAAATTGTTTGTACTACTGAGGTGGCGAAATGTTACGCAGTATCCTGTTTATTTTACACTTTGAAACAATTGATTCAAAGATTTTGTACCCCAATTCCTATAAGTAGCGGAGGACGTGGTTGCACTTGCATACAGTCCGTGTAGAGTGAATGACTATGTTGGGAAACAAGAATAATAAAAAGAAAACCGCAATTGGTGGAATCGGTATTGCCGTTCTACTATGTGCTTTGATGGCATTTATGCCAATGACAAGCCTAGTAGATAACACAACGACCGATACTGTGAGTGTTGCAGAAATCTCAAATGATATTGATGATTTCTTCAAGCTCCCAGCCGCCATCGAACAAACGACCTATGAGTACGACGCCACCCAGGAATTACTGGGAATGAGGCAAGCGAACACAAAGGCCTTCCTTACTGAGGATGGAAAAATAGCACAACTCACAAGTGATGAGCCTGTGCATTACCTTGCTGATAGTGGCGCCTTTGAGGACATTAACCTCAACATTATGGCGACACCAAATGGATGGGAAGTAAAGGAGAATACCTTCACAACCACCTTTGGTGCTGAACTTTCAGAAGGTGTAAGTGTCCAGCCTAACCAGTTCGTTGATCCAATCATCACTGGTCTGAACCCTATCCTCATGACTATCGACATCACTGGAACGGCTCCTATGCCATACCAGGCTGCTCCTGCTATGGGCGATGTTGAAGTCGGCGGTAACGTAATTCGATACCCTCTTGCTGAAGGATTTGCTATTGACTACTCGGTTGAAACAAACCAAGTCAAGCAAAACCTGATCATTGAAGAGCGTCCAGTCCTTGACGAAGTTGCAGCATACTTTGGTATGACTGAAACAATCCGTCTTCCAATGGGCTATGCTCTTTACTTAGACGGAGCACCTCTTGGCGAGGAAATCACCACAACACAAGGTGAACTCGAAATCCGTTCGACAGATACCGGTGAACTTCTGGCCACCATCCCTGAGCCAGTTGTTATGGAAGAATCCAGCAATGAACCGTACATCGGCACATACTTCGTGCAAGTATACGGCCCAATGGTTCTCCTTACCACAGCAGTCGACACAGATTGGTTGATGTCCGAAGACCGAGTGTTCCCACTCGCTCTTGACCCAACCATCAAGGTCACAAGTGGAAGCCGTGGATACTGCTACGTCTACTATGGATATTGTTACGATAACACATACTCCTACCTGTACCGCTACTATTCATCTTACTACTATGTCCCATGGCACAAGTACACCTTCACATCAAGTTCAGCCCTACCATCTGGCGCAACTGTTGAAGAAGTGAACTGGAAGCAATATGTATCATACGCATACGGAAGTTCTTCTTCTACAAGCATCACATCCAGAGTTTTGGAATCCTGTGGTACTGACGTTCGATACAACTACGGTATCACCTCAGCAACATGTTCTGGAGGAATTTCAGCTAACCTTTTGTCTGGATCGAACACTAACACAAACGAGAGAAAATTGATTTCTTCAATTGGTAACTCTGCTGCTGTAGGTACATACGCTCAAGGAACAGGTTGGAAGACATCTGAACTCTGTGACAACTCGAACTCTGCTGGTACTGCTTGTTCCTCAAGCACAGGTTCTCACAACTACATTATCAACGCACAATCCAACTCCGGCACCGTCGGAATGGGTGCTGATATGACTTCAAGCATATACGTCTACACATACGCTTACAACAGTGGTGGATCGAACAGCTATCTGGAAGTAATTTACTCCGGTGGTTCTGACTCGGATGCCCCAACCTCCAGTCACGTTCCTTACAGCGGATTGACTTCATATGTTGAAGGAGAGAGAACATTCTTCACAACACTAACTGACCTCTCGGGAGTTGACACAACATCGACTAACGGTGTAACAATGTCCTACAGCGTCAACAACGGTTCATGGACCTCTGTCAGTGCAACGACAATCCAAACCTGCACATCTACTGCAAGTGAATGCCGATTCAAGGCCACAACTTCAGATATCAGCGCAGGCGATTACGTCGAGTACTACTGGAAGTTCCAAGACCTAAACACTGCTGGTGGGGCTAACGTAGGATACGATCCTGCACCTCCGGCAAGCAATTCAGCACCAGGTACATGGGTAGAGAGCAATGCTCACTACTTCTTCGTTGACGATATCACCAATGCTGGAAATGCTAAGAAATTCACTGTTCTGACAACGGATGTCCACTCGGGAAGTTACTACTCCCCGCAAGGATACCACGACAGGCAGATGACCTATTACGACCACTCCGATGAATACCTCTACGAGTGGGACGTCTCTAACTGTGGTACAGGTAGTTACTCATGTTTCTACTCTTCCTCGTATTACTTCTACTCTCAGTGGAAGATACAGTGGACCACAACACCTAGCGGTGGATACAACGGATACGGTGGTACACAATCCGGTCTTGATGAACTCCATCAAGGCGACGGCGGATACCTCGCAATCAGCGCAAAGAATGGACCTCAGATGAACCTGATTTTCCACTATGACTCCGGCGATAACGCATGGGGTATGGTCGGTATCGGTGATTCAACACCTGAGATCGAAACAGGCGCACTCGCTGGAGGAAGCCAAGCATCCTCTGTATCCACGTACGGATACACAGCTGCTTACAACGTCCCTATTCCAGGAGACATTACCGGAACTTTCGGTAAGATTACTTGGAACGGCACAGGATACAGTACTTCCAAGGCTAACTGGCTCTGTGTTGGAACAAACGGTTTCTATTACTTCTACCGTTCCAGTTCCTCGAACGCTCGTTGTAACACTGGTTACTACTATGCATACCAAACCTCTTCTTACAAGTGGTCTGGTGTTGCTCTAAGTGCTGGATATTACGGACGAATGGCAACTTCTGGTTCAATCACATACAAGGTTGGAAAGGTTGCGCCTACGCCTGATACCAGTTCACCTGATATGGAGCATTCAGTCTTGCGTGATTCTCACAGTAAGAGTCGAACGTTCACATACACTATCGCTGATGCAGGAGATCCACCATCTGGATTGAATGTGAATCAAACATTGAACGAAGGACCAACATTGCATTACTCAGTAAACAATGGAAGCACAACATCAATTCTCTTGTCTCCTGTAGGCAAGACACGTTCTGAATGTGCTGCAGGTACCTGTGACTGGGCTGCTACTGTAAACACCTTCGAACGTGGGGATTATGTTGAATACTACGCTACATCTGTAGACGAATCTACTGTCTCAGCAGGCGTAAACACAGAAACTACAACCTCGAATACCTTCGAAGTTGGCGATCCTAACATGATGCTCATCGTTGAATGGAGAGATATGGGATACAATACACAATACCTTTGTGATTACCAAGTTATCTTCTATGACGTAACTAACGAAATCGAATTCAAGTACGACTCAGGTTGTGCTGCTTACTACGATTACGCTACTGTTGGTTACATGGATCACACTCGAACAAAGGGTGACTCCATGCGAAACCCTGGTGCTGGATACATGGCAGGTAACAACCCGCATTCATCCAACTACAGAATTTCAACTGATGGAAATGACCATGGATACGAAGCGTTCTCAACAGGTATCAAGCCTGTAACCAACGCTGCACAGGTTATCTCTGGTTCATCAGGTGGTACGCCAACTGGTTACTACTGTTCTTACAGTTACTACTGGAACCAATACAAGACTGGATGTAACGCAAACATCGATCTGCCATCTGGATTTTCTTTCGATTACTTCCAGAAATCTTTCGATGGTGATGACAGTAACGACCGACTTCAAATTGGTCGTAACGGTTACCTCTACATGATTGACAGTGGCTCTACATCCCTTGAACGTGGTATTACTACATGGGGTACAAGCATGCCTGATTTGCCATACTCTAGTAACTCTGCAGCTCGACCTGGTACAATTGCACCATGGTGGGGCTATTACAGCAGCTACTACTGCTATGATAACACAGCATACGATTGTGGTGTCTATGTCCGTACAATGCCATTCGAAGGCAAGGGTACAGATGTCGACAACGACCTCGACTGTTCAGGAAACAATGTAGAATGTATCTGGGACAATGAAGGTTCACCATACCGAATCAGCCCTAGCAGCGACTATCTCTCTGTATCTGGTGGAGATCTAACAATCCAGCCAGGAACAGTCATACAAGTTGAACAAGGTAAGGGAATTTCCATCGATGGTGCTTGCGATTCAGTCAAGGCTATCGGAAACTCCACCGATCATATCCTCTTCGAGGGTGCTGCAGGTGCAGAATGGAAGGGTCTCTCTTTCACAGACGATTGTACTACAATCACTGGTACTGATGACAGACACGTATTCAGTTACGTTGACTTCAACAACACCAGTACTGCTGCAATCACTGCTGGTTCACGACACCAAGACTACAACGCATACTGTGCTGACAGCAACGGTGGTACACGACCATGTTACTCCAACGCTAACGTCGGTAACTTCACACTAAGTCAAGTTACATTCACCAACGTCGAGACTGCAATCAGTCACGGCAGTGGACAAGGAACTGGAATTACGATGATGAACTTCGCTATTAGTGGGGCTGACAAGGCTTGTATTAACCTGCCAAGCAGCGCAAACGCTATGATCATGGAAGGAACGATGTCGAATTGTAACTCTGACGGCGAATCATGGGGCGGCGCTATCGTCAACTATCCAGGTTCTACTGGTGGAATGCTCCACGTTGAGAACGTAACCATTGAGAATGCATACAAGAACCTCATCGATACAGATTTGCAACATGTAACAATCTCAAACGTTAGTGCTTCTTTCACAACAAGTGGTGCTGCTCAAACTGGAGTTGCATTGGATTCAGCATACGGCGCATCAAGCGAAGTAAACATCTTCAACCTTGATGCTCCAGGATACTCAAGTGTCTCAATTAATGCTCTTGGTTCAATCAACATGACTGACGTCGATATTGGAACAGCTTCGCTATCCATCACTCCTGGTGGCTCTTCAAGCACAGCTAACGGACCATCTGGAGATTTCGCTATCTTCCACAACATCGATTCTGGCGACATATCAATGACTCGAATTCAACCTTCGATGTTTAATGACGTAACCGCTGGACACATTGATATCTCAGGGAACGCTATCTCGACTGATGTTATGTCTGTTTCAAATCTTGACTCAGGTCGATTTGGTGTAGCAGGATGTGGATGGAAGATTGATGTAACAACCATCGATTCCGACAGAGTATACAGCAGCTGTTCAAGCAGCGCTGCACCAAACAACTTTGTCGTCGATGGGGGAACTCTTTCCCACACATCAAGCACAGACCACGCTCTGTACGCTCGTAACTCGAAGATGACTGTTGGTGACGTTGATATTACCAGCTCCAATGCTGGAAGCGGTGTTTACCTTGCTTATGCAAGTTCAAACGCTGAAGTACGTCTTATCGATGTTTCACAGAACACTGATGATTGTGCTGACTCGAACGGTGCTACGTCAGATTGTGATGTATACACATCATCCTCTGCATTGATTTACTACGGTGGTACTGCAACTCTGCGTGCATACCGACTCGAAGCTAATAACTCAGTTATCGAAGAAGTAAACAAGAGTGGACACGTTGTGAGTGCAAGTGTTGTATCAGCTGCGGGAGCCGAACTCTTTGAAGTCGGATCTCACATTACTGATGCAAACGGTGAAGCATCTGTGTGGGTCATCACTGGAGACAGTGCAGGAAACACATACAGCAATCACAACCTCCGTGCATTCGGGCCTGCTGGACAGAACGAGACTCTCTCGACTGACGCCTGGTATGCAAGCGATTTGACCAGTGGATTTACCATTGGCAGTTCATATGCCCTTCTTCTTGAGCCAGCCCCTGTTGATTTCAATGGAACCAACATGGACTGTTCTTGGTTGGCAGCATGGACTGATGCTGACACTGGAGCGGGTCTACCTACAAACGGTGTAACCGCGTCTGGAGCAACCATTTACGAATTTGACGGAACACCAATGACTTTGACTGAAGACCTCAATCTAAATGGTTGTGTCATTAAACTCATGGGTGCTGTTCTAGCAGTCAAGTCGACTGCAACAAGTACTCCTGTACTCACACTATCGAATGGCGGTAAGTTGCTCGTAGGAACTTCTTCAGTAGCCACTGGTGCATTGAAGGCGGTTTCATCAACATACCCTCTTACATTGGATATCCAAGATGGTATTCTTGAAATCGATGGCGGTATTGTCCGTGATGTAGCTCAAGATGCAACTACAGGGTCTGCTCTGTACGTTGGAGATGGTGCTACGCTAATCATGAAGA
Source organism: Candidatus Poseidoniales archaeon (assembly GCA_009887135.1). GTDB lineage: Archaea > Thermoplasmatota > Poseidoniia > Poseidoniales > Poseidoniaceae > MGIIa-L2. The sequence continues at coordinate 7,782 of QXYA01000166.1, read as the reverse complement.
ACTCAGGTACTGTTTACGGTTCCTCTGCAAGTTCTACTGAGATGGCAACCGTCAAGATTGATGGTGGATCAGCTGACATAGCTTCCTCCAGCATCATCAACGTAGCTAACACTGGTACAGCCCTTTGGGTTGAACAAGCAGGTGGTTCATACACCAACCTCGCAGTCTCTAACGCTGCTGTTGGTATACAAGCATACAACGGTGCTCCACAAATCGATGGATTCACATCAACTGACAATACTGTTGGTGTCGATGTCTACGGTGGAATGAGCCTTCCAACCATTTACCGTTCTACTTCATTGTCAGGACAATCGACTGGATGGACAACATACGCAGTAGATCTATCCTCCTTCATTGGAAGCTCAGATTATCTGCAAGTTGGTGCTAACTCTATCTATGGTGGTGGAAATGCTCACCCAACCTACAACTATGCTACAAGCAAGTACTACATGATTACTGACCGATGGAACATCGAAGTTACCTACGATGATGGAAGCGGAGAAGTTTCTGAGAACATTACCACACCAGACAAGATGGGATACTACCCATGGGGCTCTAGCGATCCTAAGTCTGGAAACGGTGCTGCCACATACGCTGGTGGTGAAGGTGGAGTTGCATCATGGCATTGTAACCAATACGGTTACAGCTATGGGCCATCCGCTACAAGTGACTTTGACGGTTACATGTACTACCTATGGCGCTATTGGCCTCAAGGCCCTCAGACCTTCCCATCCTACCCTGGTTACTACTACTACCCAGACCAATTCGGATTCCGATGGTCTGAAATTGATGCTGACACAACACCAAACAGCGGATATTATCCATACCACTACTGGGGTTACTACTACACATCCTACCACGGTGGACAAGGGGCCTACAAGCCTGTTGAAGGATACGTTGGTGGATCATACAACGTCTGTCTTGATTATGCGTATTCATATTACATGAATCCAGGACAAGGCGCTCGTATGTCTTTCCCAGTCGTAGATATTTCCGATAGTTCAATCTCTAAGGTTACTATGTATGTCGATGTTCTCCACAACCGTGCAGACAATTACCAAGACCGACTTGACCTTGTCGCTCGTGCTGGTAATGATCCAAGCGATCTCGGAGACTATCTCAGAGACAGCGGTACTGCTTCTTTCAAGAACGGAGTCATCACTGGAGCCGATAACGGAATCGAAATTGGTGGTAACTTTGCCGCTGGAACATTCGAATCTATCGACATTACTTCACCAACCGATTCTGGTGTTGAAGTAACTGGCGCTGTATCCGCTGCAATGGACGACATTGAAGTTAACGGTGGAGACTACGGAATGCTCGTATCTTCTTCAGGTTCAGGTTCAATCGATTTGACAAACATGGACTTTGATGCTCAGAACACTGCTGGTATTTACTACGTCAAGAACTTCGGTGGAGATCTTTCAGGTAGTATCACCAACAGTGCTGGAGCTGCATACAAGTACGGCCCACTTACAAGTAAGAATGTCGTATTTGACGGTATTACTCTAGCAGGAAACGATGTTGGTCTCGAAACCGCGGGAAGCCAGGAGTTCACGATAACTGACTCTGCCTTTGCGAGTACGACAAACGACATTGTTGTAACAGGTTCAAGCAAGGTTGACTTCATTGAAGGTACTGTTGATACTTCTAAGGTATCAGTTACTGGAACCGGTGATTTCGAACGAATGCGTGAATTGGAAATGACAATTGAAGCTGATGGGTCTGGTGTTCAAGGAACAAACGTTGTTCTGATGAATGCTGACAAGAAGATTACTGGAACAGGTACAACTGATGCCAATGGCGATGCTTTTGGAGTACTATTCAGAACTGTCCGTGTTGACTCTTCAGGTACAACATCCGACAATCTTGCAGGATATCAAGCAGCTACTGTTGCTATGATTGAATACACATCCAGCAAGGGTGACTTCAGATACGCATTTGAAGGCCTAAGTCTATCAGATGCTAGTGGAAACACAGGAACTATCGACTTGACCGAGCGTATTGAAGCACGTGTCTGTTACACATACAGCAGTTCATCATACGTTATGGTTGCTGGATGCAGCGGTTCACGATACCTCGGAACTGGTTCTTCTCGATCCTTGACTGACGGTGATGGTGGATCCTACATGGAGTATGGTTACTACGGAGCAACTCCTGAAGACATGTCTGGTAAGACAATTATGGTTGACGTTCCATTCATGTACTTCGATAACAATGAAGAACACAATTGGAACAACACCAAGGTTTTGGTTACAGGTTCGTACACCTTTGGTGACACTCAACGATGGTATGCTCAGGGTGGATCCGATGCACCAGAATTGTATCTTCACGATTCTGAAGTATACGGTCTTGCAGTGAACCCAACATCTGGTCAACAAACCGGTGTTGAAATTGGTTACCTATACCAAGCAATGGATATCTCGATTAAGAATTCAACACTGAATCCAATTGCATCGGTTACAAGTGGTATGGCATACGCATCTACTTGGTCCAGCAATGACTATGTTTCTGAATGGTTGCGAATTGATAACGTTTCGATGACGCACTACAAGGGCTATACGCCTCTGAACAATGCTATCTCATCAACAGACGTTTGTGTTAACCTCTATGGTTCAGATAATTCATACATCATTGATAGTACATTGTCAGACTGTGGCGCTGGAATTTTCTTCCAACGATCTGGATACTCTTATGGGCACAATGCTAACGAGTTTGGTGCAGATAACACTACCATTGAAGGAAACACCTTCCTTGATGGTGGAGAAATTGCCGATGTTTGGTTCTATACGAACTCATATGCCGATGATACTGTTGTCAAGGATAACACCTTCAGCAGTTCCACCGCTAAATATGGTGTTCGAGCATACGATCAAACGACCAAGCGCTTGACAGTTACTGACAACACATTCGATGGACCAGAAACTGCGGTTCAATTGATTAACACCAATGGTTATCTATTGGACGGCAACTCTATCACCGGTGTAAGTGATGCCAGCAAGCCTGGTATCACCATCAACGGTGGATATGGTGATGTTTCCAATAACACTCTATTGGACGCAGACGGTGGTATCCGAATTGATTCGGCTGAAGCACCTCCTGCACCTTCGACATCCCTATGTACGATTGCTGGAAACTCCTACAGGACTACTTCGACATGTACGTTCACCATACCTTCTGGTGCTACAGCATACGTCGATCTAGAAACCGATAGCTGGGGCGGCGAAGTTGGGCTTGAAATTACCAAGCCTGACGGTACCACGGACACATGGGCATACGGAACTTTCAGTTCGAACACAGCATATGCTCGTTACACATCCTACAGCGTTGCTGGATCGTACACCCTCAAGGTGCTTGACTCCTGGGGTGACGGTGGAACAAACATCGCAGTCTACTATGGTACAAGTACCGGTGGATACTCTGGACCAGTTGTTGAGAACAACACAATCGGACTCAGTCCTGGTCGTGTTGCTCCTAACGCAATCGGTCTTGATCTCGTCGACTGTAACTCTGTAACTATTCAGAGCCAATTGAACACCATCAACATGGGCGACAACGCTGTCGTCACCGATGGCTGCGACATCAGTGATGTCGATTCCAACATTGTTGGAACAGGTATCTCTGGCAGTATTGGTATGTCTTCTCTCAACTCGGGAGATGACATTACCCTCTCTGGAACAGACATCAGCGGATATGCATACGGTGTCTCTATCGAAGACGCTACGCTAACACTAACAGGTGCTGCATCCGTTGCAGGATCAACTGCTGGTGTCTATGCTGAGGATGCAACTGTAACTGCTATCGACGCTTCAGTCGATGGTGGTGCAACAGGTACTGGATTGTACATGGTTGACGGTGACTACTCGTGGATATACCCACTTGATGCTGCTGGAGACGTTGGTGTTTACGCAGAGAATACTGAGTTCCGTTGGGACGGCGGTATCTCTACTGCAACAACAGCTCTTCACGCAGTTGAATCTGTAGGATCTGTCGAGAACCTCACATGGTCTGCTTCAACAACGCAAATTAATGCAGGATCGAATGCATACGTAACCAGTATTGGTAACACACTCGATTCCAATGCGATTAGCATCGTTGCATCAGCAACCATTGACGAAGCGAACTTGTTCAGCCTCGATGCAACTCACCTAGCAGGCACTGCATCTGCTGTTGGTATGTCTCTTCTATCAACTGATGGAACTCGTGCTGCATACGTATCACCTGCTTTCCAGCCTGACATCATGGCTGTTGACGGTGACACCTCTGATTGGATTGGCGGTACAGAACTCAACCCATCTGACGACGCTATGCCAGGTATGGTATCTGGAGACGGAATCAATGACCTCCTTGTAACATACAGCGAAGGGGATGCACTCTACATCGGTATGACCGGTGAAGATCTTGCAACCAACGACCTGTTGATTTACCTCGACGTCGTTGCTGGTGGTTCAAACACTGGCTACAACTTGAACGCAGCCCATACCTTGCCTGTCCAAGCAGATTATCTGTTCTGGGCAACAAGTGATACCAACATGGATCTATACTCTAATGGATTCCTTGGCTGGGGAACAAGTTCAATGTCGACAGATGCTGTTGTTGCAGACTTGGGAACAACAACTGCTGGTTTCTTCGAAATCGCAATTCCGTTCAGCCGCCTTGGTGGTACTCCTGATGCAGTAAACATCGTTGCTATCGTACAAGATGGTTCGGCGAACATCCAAAACGTTCACCCATCCCAGACTGTAACTACTGGCGCTCAAACTCTAAGTGAGTACATCTCCATCGAGACAACTCACGAAGATCTTGAGACTGGAAGCATCAGTGATGAAGTATTGGTTTACCGAACCTACAAGGGTTCAACCACTGCTGGCGCTGCTAAGGATTACGATGTCATGATTAAGACACAAGCTGATTGTGCTTACGACTGGGCAACTGTTGACGCTGTCTCTATGGCAACGAACCAACAATTGACCGTTGATATCAAGCGTGCATGTCCTGAAATCCAAGCCACACTTGCAGATGATGCAGTTGATGAAGACAGCGGTGTTTACACCATGTCTCTCACAAACCTCGCAGATGACGTACAAGACGATGAAGCTACATTGACTTGGACTGCTACTGAAGGAACAACTGTTGCTCACAGCAATGTATTGGTTGACTGGAACAAGAACGGACACACAGTATCGATCACACCTCTCGATGACCAGTTCGGTACAATCGAATTCGAGTTTGTTGTAACAGACAGCCACGGATTGACTGATACCAAGAACATGACGTTGACTGTTAACAACATTAACGACAAGCCAGTCATCTGTAACACAGAGCGTATCGATTGTATGCCAGTCTTCGTAGATGACGGTTCTTACACGAACATTGTTCCTGAAGGATTCGGTAGTGTTTCCAAGTTCCTTGGAGATATTTCCAATGCAAGCAAGTCATACGTCCGTGATATGGACAACGAGCAAAACCCGACCCGTCAAGTCTACACATGGGGTGCAACCGTACCTACTGACTGTATTGCTTTCAGTGTCGATGTTGTCGCTAACGAACTAACCATGACTGAAAACACTGGTAACGAACTCGGTGGTACATGTCCTGTTACACTCACTCTGAGTGATGACGGTGCAGAGAACACAGCTGCAGACAATGTAGTTGTTGACTTCTCAGTCAGCCCAGTTAACGATGCTCCAGTTGTTCTCGACTGGGACGTTACTACTGGTGCTGTTGTAACATCCGCTAACGGATCTACACCAGTTGCTCCTTGGTCCATCTCCCTCATGGAAGATGACACAAGCGTACAGAACTTGACCTATGACTTGTCTGCAGTCAAGTATGACGTTGATCATAACGCTGCTGACTTGGCATGGACTGTTGAACCAACTGACCAATGTACATACCAGAACTACTTCACTGCAACCATCCAGGACGACAACCTCGTCTTCGAATTGGTTCCAGATGCAACGACCAACGCTAACGCTTGGGAAATTGATTACTTGAACGATAACGGTATCCACCAAATCGGACCGAGCGGTTCTGACTTCTGTCAAATCCGTCTTGTACTGAAGGATACTGCTACTGCACCAAGTTACGTACCTAACTACGATCCAGCAGTAATGTCAATTGCCAGCTACACCCAAGGTGTTGCTACTCAGGAAATTGGTGTTCGTGTTGAAAACGTTCGTGAATTGGTTGGAGACTACTACTTCGATGATGCAATCGGCTTTGACTTCCTCGGAATCAATAACGTTCTCTCAGGTACATACGTACCTGTTGAGGTAACAATTGGTGCTGGTGGAGATGTTGGACCGTTCACATACGACCACATGTTGGCTGTAACATTCCACACAGATGGTGGACATGGTGAGTCCGAGAATGTCAGATACTATCCAGTACCTGCATACGGAGACACTATGATCATTCAGGAATACGTGTACATCGTTAACTCCTCTGGAGAAATCTATGTTGAGATGGATGTTCTAACCTGTTTGGACGAAGAATGTGACTTGAGCAAGGCTCCTGCTGACCGCTTCCAGACCGACGACCCTACATCCCACAGAGCTAACTCTGGTGGACAACAAGGTGACGATTGGTCCAAGCCAGGTCAATATGGTAGCGATGCAACCAAGACATCCGAACGCCGTCCTCTCCTCGAAGACAGCGATTGGTGTAACAACGTGATGTACTCTACTGCTACTGCACCTGTATGCAACCATGCTAACCAACCTGCAAGCACTTTCCTTGCAGCAAACAACACTGGACGAATACCAAGTGTTGTTTCGCTCGGTGGCGGACTCGGATCAGTTCCATCGTTCGCTCCAAGCCTCGTTGTAGTTGCTCTCGCAGGATTCTTCGTTACTGCCCTTGCTATGTCAAGCCGCAGAGATGAAGAAGACGTGGAAGAAGACACCAGAATCGTTGATGACGAAATGGCAGTGAGCCCTGTTATCGCAACTATCTTGATGGTTGCTATCACAGTCGTTCTCTCCGGTGTCATCTATGTTTGGGCATCTTCTCTTGCAGAGACTGGTAAGTTAGGTACTCCTCGAGTTACCTTCGATAAAGTGAATGAAAACCTCGGTGCTGCAGATGGATACTGGGCAATCAGTGTTGATCAGACTGAAGCTGAACTTTCAACTCAGTCTGTCATCGTGACAGTTCTGTACACAGATTCAACTGGAACACGAACATCCTATGCTACATCTCTTGCTAACACAAGTGATGTGTATGGATTTAGTCCAGCGAACAGTGATTCATTCATTACCTTCTTCGATAAGGTAGAAGACGAAGGAACCTACAAGGAATCAACCTTCGGTATTGGTGATCAAATTATGGTTCGAACCCATGCACCTGACGGTACTGCGATTACGGATGGAACAATCCGTATCACATACCAACCAGGACCTGGTGAAGGATCGGTCATCAAGACCTACAGCGACCTAGAGTACAACAAGGTCTGAAGTTGAAAAACGAGACGACAGTTGATGGGTCAGTGGCTTCGTGCCACTGGCCCAATCTTCTGCTGGTAGGCGAATGCTTTCAAGGAAGCAGTCTGTGGTCTGTACATGAGCGATGAATGTCTTTGTGTAGTCTTTGATTGTGATGGCGTTCTGGTTGACTCGGTAAGTTCATGGAAAACACTCCATGATGGCTTTGGCACAGACAACAGTAAGAATCTCTCTCGCTTTATTGCTGGAGAAATCTCTGATGTTGAGTTCATGCGTTCAGACATTGCTATGTGGAAGGAGATACGATCCCCTATCCATAGGGATGAGCTGTTTCGGA
>QXYA01000165.1 GCA_009887135.1 Candidatus Poseidoniales archaeon | reverse complement strand
ACCCTGTAACAGTTCTTCACCTCGAAGTTCCTGCGAATGAGGTGGATGTAAACGTCCATCCTACGAAACGAGAAGTACGTTTGCGTCATTCTTGGCGTGTGCTCGAGCGTCTTGAACGAGCCATCGCACATACACTTGCTTCCTCCCCAACACAACCTGATTCAAGTGGTGAACTTCAAGGGCTCGAAGGTCTTTCGCAACAGTCTATAGAAAAGCCAATACAAGAACTTCTAGTTCCCAAAGCCGAAGAGGAAAACCCTCAGGAAACTCCCGCTCCACCAGCATGGGCACTCGCCGCAGGGACGCAACTCAATCTCGTTGGGAAAGTGGCTGAAGAATCAATGGACACCGATGAGAAGTTACGACCTCAATCAACAGCAGCATCTGCTCAAAAATTGTTACCTGGAATGGATTCATCTCCAATAGCTCCAGCTCTTTCTAAAGAAGAGCGAGCATTGCATAGGCACGCAGGACTTGGAGGAAGTATTCTTCCAAGCCAGGAATCTCCACTGAAGTTAAGTGGGAACGATATACCAAAGATGGAACCATTGTCGCAATTTGCTGATTCCTACATTCTTGCTCAAGCGGGAGAGGAACTTCTTCTGATTGACCAGCACGCTTTACACGAGCGTATTCGATACGAACGACTTCGTCATGATCCAACGATTTGGGAGCCCCAACCCCGTTTGGTTCCTACGTCGATCCATTTCAATTTGACTCAACAAGCACGATTGGAAGCATCAATGGAAAAATTGAACGATCTCGGATTTTCCCTTGAACATCAATCAGATGAAGAATGGCATGTGCTCCAAGCCCCCCGTCTCCTCGATGGTGATGAAATTCAACCGTTTTTATTCGACCTCTTACAAGATGTAAGCGAGGATGGAGCTCCTTTAGAAACAATTGAACGAAGAAAAGACCACCTGGCATTCCTCAATGCTTGCAGGGGTGCTGTGAAAGCAAATGATGAATTGAGTATTGCAGAAATGCGTCGTCTACTCGACGATATGCGTCACGTTCCAAATCCATGGGCTTGCGTCCATGGTCGTCCGACAGCATTGCGCTTATCTCTGGACTCCCTTGACAAGCACTTCGGTAGGCACGGTTGAGAGTCTATTGAGGAAAGAAGGATCTGCGACTTGGTGGAGCCGGGGTCCCTCTACTGTCGCTCCAACCCTTGTGGCCAAAAGAATGGCAGTCATCTGAAGGCGGTGATCTCCAAATGTTTCAACCATTGAGGTTGGTTTTTGAATCGACTGATTTCCTCTGATTGTCATCCCATCATCCTTTATGATGCATTCAATTCCAAATTGGTGAAGCATCTCCGCAGTTTTAGTAATCCGATTGCTTTCTTTGAACATTGCATGGGCTGCGCCTGAAATTGTACCTCCGCCAGTCAAGGCAAGAATTGCAGAGAGTGGCGGTAGCAAGTCATTTGCATCGACCAAGTCAATGTCAACTGTGGAATAGGTTTCAGAAGGAATCAGAATGTTTTTCTTCAATATAAGCCCAATCGCAGGTAACAGCTCAAGTAAGACTTCATGACCGATTGAATCTTCTTTGGTTGGAAGATTTGCTACAGTAATTTCTCTGTTTGCAACGATAGAAGAAAGAGCGGTAAAGGCCAACATCGAAGCATCAGGTGGTACTTGCCAATTCGCTGGAGGCTTTGATTGCCATGGATGAACTATGGTCTTGTTTTTATCGTGTTCGATAACTGCCCCACATTCCACCATCAAATCCATTGTAAGTTGAGCATGCCTCTTACTGACTGCAATTGAACTTCTTTCTATGACACAGGGCTGTTTGATTGCTTCAGTCGCTAGCAATAAACTGGAATATGGTTGAGAAGAGTTCGATGTATCGACTTTCATATGATGTTTGTTCCAAGGCCCTTGAAGTACAACAGGAAGACGTTTATGTTCGGTTTCATACGAGCATTCGACTCCAAGTGATTCTAATGAATTAAGTAAATCTTGGTGATCTCTATTACGTAAACTTGCATCTCCATCGAGCATGATTGAGAAATTTGTTCTGGATGCTAACCCCATCAAAAAACGTAATGCTGTTCCGGAATTTCCTGCATCTAAGACCTTTTTGGGGCGTGAAAATCCTGAGATTCCAGGACCTTCGATTATCAATTTATCCTGAGTTCTGGTGATTTTGACACCCAGTTGTTCAAGACAGCGAGCCATGCTTTCAGGATCTTCTCCGAGAGCCGTTACTCCAGACAGTGTGTGTTCATTCTGGCTTAATGCACACAAATGCATCATTCGAATCAAATGGCTCTTCGAAGGGGGGAGTTTCCATCCCGTGTCTGTGAGACTGGTGTTTTCTTTTACATCAAGGGCCTCAATATGGCTTGGACGATGCCCTTTGTCTCGGTGATTCCACCGATTTGTCCAACCCTTTGCCATACCTATGCCAACATCTGTTATCAGATGAAGGCTTGCAAACATTCACAATACAACGGTACTAGGGTCGGGTATGGTCCTCAAGGATGTTTTCAAGCGTCCGTTGCTCGATTTGAGGATTTCAGTAACAGATCGATGCAACATGAGATGTCGTTACTGTATGCCTCGAGAACATTTTGACAATAATCATGTCTATCTTCCTAAATCAGATATCCTTTCGTTTGAGGAGATTGTACACGTCGTTGAATCGCTTCTACCTTCTGGTCTTAGGAAAGTAAGACTTACCGGAGGTGAACCTCTAATACGCAAAGACTTGCACAAACTCATCCAACAACTAAGAGCGCTTTCGCCAGATCTTGACATAGCATTGACAACAAATGCTCATCTCCTTTCAAATTCGATTGAACGGCTCAAAGAAGCAGGCATTTCGAGAATTACGGTTTCATTGGATGCTGTTGACGTAGATGTCTATCAATCGATGGGGGATACAACATCAACGCCAGATATGATTCTTGAGTCCATTGATAAAACTCTGGCAATGGATATTCCTGTAAAGGTAAACACTGTTGTCCAAAAAGGTATCAATGAACATCAGATCATACCTCTGATTACACAGATGAGTTCAAGAGATGTCCCTATTCGATTTATTGAATACATGGATGTTGGAGCAACGAACTCTTGGAATTTAGATCACGTCATGACGGGAAAAGAGATGCGTGGAATAATCGAAAAGGAATTCGGAACGATTCAATCGATCGAGCCAGATCATCCCAGTGATGTGGCAAGAGAATACACAATAGATTCAGGCTCTATTATTGGATTTATAGAATCCATTTCGAATCCTTTTTGTGGAGATTGTTCAAGGGCAAGACTCTCTGCAAATGGGAGTATTTTTACCTGTCTTTTTGCAACAAAAGGTTTCGATATTCGTGGAATCCTTCGTATGGATGCGAGTAAAAAAGAAATCTCAGAGGCCATTGCATCAATATGGAGCGAAAGAAAAGATCGATATTCTGAAACCCGTAGCGAAAGGACAGACTCGGAACGTATCGAGATGTCTTTTATTGGTGGTTGATGAACAATCCTTCAATAACTGATACACTTCAATTAGATACATGACGAAGACATTGAAGATACCATTGTTCGTTTTACCTGCTGGAATCTTTCCCTCTGTTGAAGAACCACTTCGTGTTTTTGAACCCAGATACAAACAAATGCTCGACGATTGTGTCTTAGACGAAAAGCCGTTTGGGTATGTTACGCATTCAATCGATGTATCAGATGTAGATGGTTGGACTCAACCAGGAGCATACGGCGTTCTATGTAATGTGAAAAACGTGGAAGAGCAGGGGACAAATCTTCATTTTACTGCAAATGGAACTTCACGATTTGAGATCATTGATGTTGTACAAGCCGCTTTGCCATCCATGCCATTTGGTGACATCTTCCCAACCGTTGATGATCTTGTGGAACAATATCAGGAAACAAGCCCTGATGGTAAATTATACCTTCAAGCAAACGTGAGAGTAGTTGAGGAAATAAAAGGTGAAATCAAGGCTGAAGATTGGTCTGAACTCCTCCATACATGGGCTCAGCACATCGTGGATGTCAATTTGATTCTACGGAATGATGGGCTTAGTATTGAAGACATGCTTTTGCTTCTCGAAGAAGAGTTTCTTCCATATGATTCATCTTCATTATGGCAAGTTGCGCATGCAATACTCGATGATGATGCGTATCGTCAACAGGCTCTACGTTCATCAGACTGCGAAGAAGTGTTTGTAATTCTTAACGATTCATTGGAAATGAAGAACGCTCAACTTAATTTCATTAGAACACTCAATGACCAAGATGACTGATCAAGATTGCATTGGTGGTAAATCAATACGCACTAACACATACTGCAACTCTTGGTCGAGAAGTGTAAAGCCCCACTCACCTACATCTGTACCTATCTCTCTTGAATTGATGACAAAGTAATCTCCTGCTGATATTGAATAGCTCGCATCTCGGTCATGGAATGAGACATTTGAACCGATGACAGAATACACATCAGAATCATCAACATAGCCTGTGAATTCAGTTCCATTGGCATTGTTTTGCTCAGATAGACTGAATGAAATTCGACCGGGATCAAGTGTTTGATCGAGTGTTGTGATTCTGATGACATGGTACCCATTGTCGAGGGCTCGAACGCTTACAGTCATCTGTGGCGGAGCCTTTTCACCCGTTTCAAGAGCACCTTGCATAAGGACGAATACCATCCCAGAGAGCATGACGGTTATGGCGAGAAGAAGTACGGTAGCAATGACGGGGCTCACGGCCTCTTCTTCGCTGCGTAGGTTCGCCATGACCTTTGCAGACGCTGATAAGACTTGAACACACCGATGGTTGGGGGCAAAATGTCGTTCTTACAACACCCAAAGCATTCTTCGACAAGTTACTGCTCGCCAAATAATGTTCTTAGTCAGTCGATTAAACAACAAATTTAGAATCCAATCTGGAAGTCTGAATAGCAAGCTTCCCATCTTGAAAGAACGCTTTGAATTACGCATCACTTTCCCCATCTGTTTTTTCCAACGCTTCTCGTACTCCTCTAGAGGAATGCCACTTGATAGATGTTCTGAGATTACTTGACCAGCGATTCGACCACCGACCATAGCAATGGTTATTCCTGCTCCGTTTGAAGGTAAAACCATGCCAGCAGAGTCGCCCACAAGCATGTAATTCCCTTTGACGAATTTCTTAAGTGTGCCAGACATAGGTAATGAACCAGCTCCAGTAAACGAGATTTCACCATCGTATTTTGAAACAAAATCTTCAGTATATTGGTTGAGATTCCGGCCTTTAGCAAAACTTCGTTGAATACCAAGTCCGATGTTAGCACCTTTTGATTTCGGGAACATCCAAGCATAGCCCCCTGGCGCCATTGAGCCGAAGTGAAGTTCTACGGCCTCTCCAAAATCCCCATCCATCAAGACAAACTTAACGGGTATCTTTACTGATTTCTCATTCCAATAATCTCTTCTTAATGGACCATTGTGGCCACCAGCATCGACTATTACTTTGGCACTGTAAGAATCACCATTTTTCAGGAGAACTTGATTTCCTTCAACCTTCTCAACCATTGAATCGATTAGATAATCTGCTCCGGATCGTTTTGCTAATTCGACTAGGTTTTCATCGTGAGCAACACGATTTAGGACATAACCATCAAAATCAAACTTCAATGGTTTGCCAGACGGAGGTACCAAATGCATCTTTGATGAATGACGAGATATCGCTTCCTTTGGAGTTTGGAATAGATCATCCATATCAGGAACATCAGGACAAAGTCGTCTCATTTCGTCATTTGTAGGAACTAATTCTCCGCATTGTAGTGGTGTTCCAATAGGGTCTCTTCGATCAATGACCAACACGTTTGCTCCACCTTCTGCAGCATATCGAGCAACTGTACTTCCAGCGGGTCCACCACCGATAACAATCACATCATGGTCAAACGATTCAGTCAAGTCTTCACCTCACATGTGTCGCTGATGGACATGTTCAACAATCCGCATCAGAAGGGATTTAGAGAGCGAGTCTGGGAATCGCTGGAGTTCAAGTGTTGCTCGTTCAAGATGGGTTCTTACCAGTAGTTGAGAATAACCTAGCGAGTCAGAGGTTTCGAGTAAGCCCATCAGTTCGTCCCAGTTCTTATCAGTAAACTGTTGAAGAATAGTTGAGAGGTTCTTTCTTTTCTCTCCGTGTAGAAGTGTCAAAGCGTGAATCAATGGAAGCGTCATCTTCCCTTCGATTACATCAGCACCTCGTGGTTTACCCATGCGCTCATCGCCTTGTAAGTCAAGAAGATCATCCATCAGTTGGAATGCGATTCCTAATTCCATCCCAAAACGTCCCAGTGCTTCAGCATCCGCCTGATTTGCTCCTGCAACGATTGCAGCAGCTTCGCAACCCGCTGCAAATGGCCCTGCAGTTTTACCACGTACGATTTGCAAGTAATCTTCTGGTGACGTCGAGAGGTTGAGGACGTGATCAAGTTGCATGAACTCGGAGATTGCGATGTTTGCACAACAGTTTGTTACCAGATCAATAATTGATTTCGTGTACAATCCACCAAGTCCGAAACCATGTACGAACAACCAATCTCCAGCGATGATCGCTTTTGCTTGTCCTGCGCGTTCATGCAGAGTTGTAATTCCTCGTCGTTGTTTTGCAGCATCATTGATGTCGTCATGAACAAGCGTTGCAGTATGAATGAATTCGAAAGACAGAGCCAAATTCATTATTTCGTCAATCATCTTGCCACCTGCAACTTCATAGGCGATGATTGCAAGTAAGGGGCGTAGCCTTTTCCCGCCAGACAAGAGCATCTCTCCAGCAAGTTCAGCAACCTCTCCTGCCCCGTTTTGGAGTTCTTTTTCAATCATTAAATCGAGCGATTGATTGACTTGCTCACGCAAGGTTTCAAGGCGGTTTAGTTCCGCTTCGCTAATTGCTTGCACATTAACCTCCACAAGGGTGTCCTTCTTAACGAGTGGTCTCTGCCCATAAAACGCTGAGACCTATGTTTCGGCCGAGGTGAGACTTTGGAAAACGAACGATTAGTGTTTCTATCCACTACATCGCATGGCGATGGAGTACGCCTGCAAATTGAAAAAACACTCGAGCAACGAAGTAGAACCTTTGATGCGGTTTTGAAACAAACTCCGACTATTCAAGATGCCCTTTCCATTCTTTCCGAGGGTTTAGGTGATGTTGTGGCCATGAGTCCGACAGATTGGAATCAACACCGTTCTTCCAAGTTCTCACTTATTGGCCTTTTACCACGAAGAGAGCCTACATGGGTCATGGTCAGCGAAGATAAACCCGAATATTTGGTAAAAAATGCTATTATTTTCTGTGATCATGAACTTCTCCGCCGCCAACTATTGAGGCTGCGACGAGATATTGTGCTACAATCATCGGTTGAAATCAATCTCGGAGATTGTGAGGCTGGAAGTCGGGAAGAAATCGAGGCTATGGAGAACCTCAGAATAGAGGGTGAAATAGATGGGTATGTTGTGAAGCGTTCCCAATATAATCTTCTCACATCAAGGACAAGGCGTCATACTCTTGGGCTCCAACGGGGTTCGCCTGAACGTGCTCGATTTATCCCACCACCACTTGATGGATTCACACTCCTTGTTGGAAGAGTTGGTTTCCCTAAGATGCGATTAGAGCATATCCTTGATCTTTCTGCTGAATTATCATATCGAATTGAGTCGAAAATTCTGGAAAGCATCCCGAACCATCTTGTATCGATTACAGGTGTGCATGTTGAGCAGAGAGGGGTAGGAACTATTCTTCGAGAAGCAAAAAGAATCAATGACGATTGGACAATGGAAGCGATGATTGATCCCGAATCAAATGTTAAAAACGCAGCAAAGCGGCTTGAGATGCGGATCGAAACCTTAGGTATTGATGGCCGAGTAAGTGCTTCTGCTGAGCGTGTAGGCCAAGTTGATGGCCATCGAATTTCAATGATTAATCTCTTACAAGAATGGGGGAATATGCTCTCGGCACTTACGTCTCCGCATGAAGCCACAAACAGACGTATCCACGGCTTACCAGATGAGTTCCACGAGGAACGCCCAGCAATGATGAATCTTCATTCAGATGAGTCTGAATGACCGAGTTCTTTACGAGCTTGTTCAATTGATTCAGGGGTTCGGTTTTCTCCTGCTAGAATCACTTCAAAGCCATTGTCGAGAAGGTATTTTTCTAAATCCACCAAGGAAACTGCCGGATTTGGATCGCATAGGTTGCCAATAATTTCATCGATCTCTCGGCTTGTTGCTTCCCAAGAACCTGCTGCACGCTGAAGTTCGACAGCAAAGCGTTCAACGATTTCAACTGCACTTCTGCTTGGAGTTTGGGCTTCTCTCATAGATTGAGCAACTGCTTCATGTTGTTCTCGTAATTGGTGTATCTCGTGCAATGAATCGCGAAGAGTGGTTCTAAATTCTTCGAGATTATTGTTTTTGGAATATTTCCTATAGGCCTTATCTAAGCG
>QXYA01000164.1 GCA_009887135.1 Candidatus Poseidoniales archaeon | reverse complement strand
CAACAGTAGCAGCAGATGAATTCAATCTTTGAGGTACAAACATGGAAGTCTGGCTCAATTCGAATTCTACGCCCTCACATGACGGTGTTGATTTTCATTTCACAGAAAAGGACTCAGAGGCCTCTATTTTTACAAAAGAAGGATTTCTTTACAAAGGAAATTCACAGATTGGCGCTCATGTCCATATCAATTCAGACGAACGCCAGCAATATGCTCGTTCGCTTGCAGGAACTGTGGATTGGATTTATCTTACGTTCGAAGATTGGTCGATGATACCAATCGAAAATGTCGTTGCTGCATGTGATCAGACGCCAACACGGATCGCAGCTGAAATCATTGAACCGTTACAAGCCCATGGAGCAGGTTTTGCTCTCGAGATTGGTGTCGACGCACTCGTTTGTTCTGAAAAGGAACTTGAAGCCGCTTTGATTGTTAAATCGCTGCGTAGTTCTACAGAAGAAGTCCGAGATGAAAGGACAAATCAAGGCCATGACATCCTCTCTTTGAGTGAAGTCAAAATCACATCGATTGAATCTGGACATACTGGCGACAGAGTTTGCATCGACATGACATCGCTCCTCGAAGTTGGAGAAGGGATGCTCATTGGCTCTACAGCCCGTAGTCTTGCCCTCATACATGGTGAAACCATCGAATCAACCTATGTCCCAAAGCGTCCGTTTAGAATTAACGCAGGAAGTGTGGAAGCATATACAATGATGGCTGACGGGAGCACTAAATACCTCAGTGAATTGATTTCAGGTGATAAAGTCATGATTGTTTCAAAGCAAGGAATCACCCGTACTTGTACGATTGGCCGTTTAAAAATAGAGACTCGCCCTTTCATTCTATTGAGATATTCAGATGAAAAACATAATCAAGCACATCTGCTCTTGCAACAAGCGGAGACGGTAAGGGTGCTCGACAAAAATGGTGCTGCGTGTTCTGTAACAGAACTTGGCGTAGGCGATGTTATTCTCGCTTACAACACCAATCAAACGCGTCATATTGGCGTGAGTGTCTCTGCATCGTCAATGGAGCGCTAAAGATGGCAATATTGGGAAGAGGTCGCGCACACGGTGCTTGTAGTCTTCTTCATGCTGCAGGAACTGGATATGGCGCAAGCATGTCACTCGACCTACCACTTGCAATTCGTTTATTGGATAAACCGAGTAAAAGAGATCTTGACGATGGAGACCGAATACTCTCCTTTGTTGTTGAATCATGGAAGAAAGCCGGTCATGAACTACCAATTCCCGAAGAAGATATCCATTGGGCAGTCCAATCAAAGATACCAATCGCTCAAGGCCTGAAATCGTCTTCTGCGTTGTGTGTTGCAGCAGTTCGAGCACTCTGCGATGCGACTGGAATTGAACTCGATTTAGCAGATATTGTTTCGATAGCCGTTGATGCCCAACTCGAATCCGGAATTACATTGACTGGAAGTGTGGATGACACCTGGGCTTGCGCCACTCCTGGATGGAAACTAATCGATGCGAACCAACCTGACGTACGAGAAGGGATTCTTCTCGAAGGGGACGGCCCCAAAGAAGAAGATTGGGACGTTCTTATCGTCTCAAGAGGTCCGAGAGAAAAACGACCCTCGCTTGAGGATTTTATACCTCATCAGCAACACTTCATCCAAGCCCTTAACGCATTACAAGAAGAAAATGAACTTGTAGCATTAACAATGAATGGCCGAGGAGTCATTGGCGCAACTGGGGATGTCAAAGGGCGAATTATGACAAATGACGCACTCGTGAATAGCGCCCGTGCTGCTGGAATTACAGGTTCTGGAACTGCGATAGTAATTGTCGTACCAAAGTTGCTTCAAGGCATCATGGATCGATTGAAACAATGGTATGAAAGTAAGTATCCTGAAGTCGAACTTATCGAAACAAATTTCCTAAATCCGGATAAAGAGGATAGTGCGGCCGAAACCCCAAGTTCTTGAACAGCAAACAAGTCGGCAGGACTGAGTCCAATGCATATGCGCCTTGGTAAACTACTGACTGTGACCCTGTTTGGCGAAAGCCATGGTGCAATGGTCGGCGCATTGATTGAAGGAATCCCTCCTGGAGTGCTTATCGATCAAGAGTACATCCAAGAATGCATGGACATGAGGAGACCAGGGGGTCATTTCGCAAGTAAGCGCAAGGAAAGCGATATTGTTGAAATCTCTACAGGCGTCTATGAAGGCACTTCAACAGGGCAACCTATCTTACTGATTATTCGTAATAACGATGCGCGTTCCTCAGATTATAGTTTCATTCCAAATCATCCTCGTCCTGGTCATCAAGACATGGTCATGAACATCAGAACGGATGGAAACGCAGATTTGAGAGGTGGTGGTTCTTCATCCGCACGATTAACAGCAGGACTTGTTGCTGCTGCTGCAATCATAAGCCCACTTCTAGGAGATATCCAAATTCATGCGCACGTGGGAGCAATCGGAGATATCGAAGCTAAACCCATAGAAACGTGCCCTCCAGAATGGGAGAGTGAACTCTGTAAATCGTTGAGATGCCGAGATCCGCTCGCTGCTGAAGCGATGAAAGGACGAATAGAGAAGGTTCGAAGCCAACGCAACTCAATTGGGAGCCGTGTCGATGTCCATGTTACGAATCTACCAATTGGAATTGGTGAACCATGGTTTGATGGAGTTGAACCCGCCCTTGGCAGAGCATATTTCGCAATACCCGCATGCAGGGGAGTCGAATTCGGAAGAGGTTTCTCAGCTGTTACAATGACTGGTCTTGAGCATAATAGTCCATGGGGCGGTTCCTCGAAAAATCCAATCCAACTGGGAGAACGTCCAGATGGAAGTCTGGCAGGGATGACCTCTGGTTCCGATATTCATGCAAGAATTGCCCTCAAACCCCCCTCAAGCATCGCTCAAGAACAGACAACTCTGGACTTAGAAGAAGATGGTCAAAAACAACTCGTTGTAAAGGGAAGACACGATCCTGTACTAGGACCAAGGGGTGTAAGTGTGGCGATTGCTATGACAAAGATTGTTCTTGCTGACCTCCTCTTACGGAAAAGGGATGCCTTGTGAGTTATCGAATCGTTCACAAATTTGGAGGCTCTTGCCTACGTGATTCTGCTGATCTTGATAGAATTGCGGAAGTGATTCAAGGCGATCATCAATCTATTGTGATTGTATCAGCACTTTGGGGTACAACAGACCGTTTGTATCGAGCTGCCAAAGAACCACGATATGCCAGCAGGCTGGTTCATGACTTATCTGCTCAGCATCTTCGATTTGCCCCCGGATTGGATACGTCAACTAATGCTCATCTGTTCTCCTTAGTCCTTCACAGCATCAAAGATTCCTTACGAGAACTTGCTCAAAAACCAGATGATAAAGCAGCATTAAACAGATTATTGGCTTCTGGAGAACGGCTCAGTGCTCTGGTTGTAGCGCATCGGCTTCAGCAGAGAGGTATTGATGCATATCCGCTTGGTGCTGAAGACATAGGGATTACTCTGGATGGTAATTATTCTGCAACGCATGTTGACTTACAAGCCTCAAGTACGAAATTAAACCGAGACACATTGAAAGGAACTCCAGTCATTACAGGATGGTTTGGAGAAGGACATAATGGAGAACTCGCAGTTCTTAGCCGAGGAGGATCAGACCACTCAGCAACTGCAATCGCCCATCTCGTTGAGGCAGATGAAGTAATCCTTTGGAAGGACGTGGATGGGATTTTTTCCATCAACCCAAGATGGGGCGTACGTTCCAAAACCATTCGTTATCTGGGATATCAGGAAGCAATCGAACTTTCATTAATGGATACACCAATTCTACATCCTTCAACCATTGAACCTCTTATTGAATTCGGAATCCCTCTCCATGTCAAGCACTTGCATCGTAACAACAATTCAGACTTTACAACTATCGGTCCTCAGAAACAAAAC
>QXYA01000163.1:774-6986 GCA_009887135.1 Candidatus Poseidoniales archaeon | reverse complement strand
GAGGACGACATCGGTACGTTCCGTCCACCTGAACCAGCATCGCGAGTTGGCGTTCGAGATTCTTCATACCTCAACTATCGTGCTTGGGGATACATCAGCGATGATGAACGGATTCTGCTGTCAGATGAAGGGGAAGTCTACCTCAAAATTGATGAAGAAACATTTGGTACCAGCGACGCTATCAGGATGATGTTCAATATCGCGTTTGAAGTATCCCAATCCTTTCACAAAAGGGCAACGAACATCGAAATTGCTCTGAAAAAACTCGTACGACGTTCGGTTCGAGAGAGTGTCATCCGTCGCTTGATTGGATGGATGAGATCTGGCCGATTCCGTTGAGTATGCTCATAAACTCAATTTGGTCGACTCCAAACAGGAGATCCCCAGAATCCATTTGGGCCAACAAGTTCAATGCGGAACAGTTCAACGACGCCTTTGGTGAGATGGTGGCATCAAAGCTTGATTTCCGTGGAAATGCAAAGTTTTGGGTGAATTGGGCCGTGAGAAATCAAGAAAATCCCGAAATGTATCCACTAATTCCAAACCAGGATATCGAAGAATCTCAACCGCATGAAGACACCTACCAAGGATTGTACAAGGTGATTCCCCTCAAGGTTGAAACAAGGATTCCCAGATTGCCCTGGGGCAGTCAGAAGGCTTTGATCATCAATCTGGAATCTTCAATTGAACTGTCAAAAGCGCAAGAAGAGGCATACACAATTCAACAACTGATGGAATCAAGAGGCATTGACACAACAGTTGTTTGTGCACGTGAAGATGAAGATCCAAAAAATCTCAGATCCATCCTTGCATCCAATCATTGGGACATCATTCACTTCTGTGGCCACATGAGCGTCGAAGACGGGCATTATATTGGTCACTCAGGGGGACTAACAGCAACAGAATTTGTTGCTTCATGTTGCCGTGCTGGACCTCCACGACTTGTCATCCTCAATGCTTGCAAAAGTGGAGATACTTCGGTTGAAACTGACATTGCCGGGATAAGTGGACCTATCGCAGAACAATTCTGCATACGAGGCGTTGACGCCGTGGTTGCTACACGTTGGGAGATTTGGGACGTGGCAGCCAGAGATTTCAGCATCGGTTTCTGGACGCATGTGACTCAGGCCATACCTCAAATCTCCACCGAAAAAGCATATTCCATTGATGTGCGTTCAGCGGTTCTTTTTGCAAGAAAGGGGTTGAAATCACTTCACCCAAATCGTGATGCATGTTGGTTGGCGTATGCACTTTTTGAATCGAGAAGGGACGGATGCATCATACCATCTCAAAACATTGTAATCCCCGGTGTTATGCCAGGTGAATTCCACCCACCATTCATCGATATTCATAATCATACCATGATTTGTGAACATCTCTCGCCTGGTTCTGCTGGCCTCTACATCATGTCAGCACCCGCTTGCACTGGAAAAACCTCAATCAGTAAGCTCGCTCTTCAAACTCTTGGTTTCGACACCGAATTGATTGAAATTTGCTATCAATCAGCACGACATGACCCCCTCCTAAAGACAGTAGAGACCATCAAAGACCAACTGGAGAGAATTGACCAAGCACCGCTCTTACCATTGATTATCGACGATGCGGAGGTGCTGATTAATCACTTTGGGACTGGTATTTTTGAAACATTACTGCAAATCTCGAGAGTTGTTCCCCTACTCCTCATAACCAGAGAGAGGCAAGAACATATGGGGCTGTATATGTTTCCTTTCGAGAAATTTGGTTTGAACCCTGATGAATTGATTCATCTCAAACCACATACCATGACTCCGGTTAGTTTAGCAGGTTACATGGATACTCATTTTGGTGTTCAACTTGGCATGGAAGAAGCTCTGAACCTTTGTGTGCGCATGAACAGCACATTCTTTGGGATGCCAAAATTTGTTGACTCTTTTGTCAACTCAAACACCAATCTGGACCTGCTCGAGTGTCCCAGAGATGCCCCGCTGTTGAATCGATTATCAACCATTTCAGATGAAGAAATCCTTGCCATACAGATGATTTCTGAACTTGAAACACCGATTGCGTGCAAACTCCGATGCATGGTTGCTTGGGATAAACTGGCCAAGGAAGGTGTTGTTCAAACCCAAAGCGGTGTTTTTGAAACACTATGCTCGCTTGACATCCTGCAAGATTGGTTTGATTCAGATGAAATCCCCAGCGAAGATGAATTTCACGACGTCCTGGAAAAAATTCCAGCATTCCTGAGAGACATCACAATCCCCGATGAGGATATGCAAGCTCTGATCGACTTAGACGACCCAAACAACCCTGCGCTACCAAAGCACCCTATCTTCACAAAACTGTTCACTGCCTTCACAATCAACACCTACGTTGCAGAAGAGGTGAAGCGTTGGGAGAAACACAAAGATCTTGCTTTAGCAATGCGCTTTGCAATGAACGCCCTCTTAGCCATCGATCCAACAGGTCAAATGCCCTACCTTTCCGACGGGTACGATAACCCTGAGATGGAAATCAGAATTAACCAGCCCATTGAGAATGAAGAGCGAAAGTTCACTGGCCAATACTTACTCTCAATCCTTCGGGCAGGAACCAATCAAAAAACCAACGTCCTGGATAATGAATTGAAAATATGGTTCAAAAACCCCAAGAAAATGATGGACTCAATCGAAGAAATACCAGATCCAATCTTGTTTGAATTGAGATGCAGGATTCCAAGCCTCTCAATATCAACTTGCAAATTCCTTGGTGAATTTATCATCGCACACATGGACAAATTCCAAACATCCAATCCAGCCAAAGCGGCCCTCATCTATCAATTATGGTTGAAAGGGTCATATCTTAGCATGGATGAATTCTGGAAAACAGATAAATGGAATCGACTCAAAGAGGAGGCAAAAAATACGTTTCTCAAAAATGACCCAGAACTTGAAAACATTTGGAGAATGAAAGAAATTAATTACCAAGCCCAGCATTTACTGATGTTTGAATCACATGCCCAACGAGAAATCGCCCTTTTAATCGCTTCAAAAGAGGCACTCTCAATCGAATCAGAGTCAAGACATGAATTGATGCTCTTGCATTACGATTTTGGTCAAATTCTTCTTCGACACATACTTTTCTTGAGTAAGGACTACACATACACTGCATTCTGCTGTCATGTGGAAAAATTAGGTGAACAGTTTTCTCAACCCCCATCCAAGTTGTTTGACGACAGTGGCAGAATACCAGACTTCGAGCGATATTTCCAATTCTTCCGCCTCTGCCAACTTCTTATTCAACAACGAGCGGGGTTAGAAGAAGAGAGTGACGCCAAAACTGAACTGTCATGGATTCGAGACCTAATGGAGACGGCAGTGCAAATGGGCCAAATGAAAAAGAATCCAGACCTCAGAAAAGCTTTGATGTCCGAAGCCGCAAGTCGAAGCATTGCACTCCATCGACGAAATGACATCGCTTGGACAGATCTTGAACTGAGAATTCGTGCGAGACAATTACGGGAATTGAGGGATCGTGTTTGGAAAGACATTGAATCCCCTCCTAAGTGGATAACAGAAGAACTCGCACCTCATTTGGTCCGTTCCTTTGACCAAAGTTTTCCTTTGCCACCTTTCATGAGAGAAAAAATCCCAAAACACCTCTGGAAACAAATACCAGAGGATAAGTGGATTCAAACGATTGACAGCGCGTTCGAACAGGTAACTGGCACTACGGGTCACGAGATCTTGAACTTCACTCACATTCTCCGGCATGATTCTGCCACAGATCAGGAGATGGACCGTTATCTTGGCGCTCAAAGTGCGCTTTGTGTGAGCAGGGTTGCAGCCTTGATGTGGAGAGGAACAAGCAATATGGATCACCTTGCGAAGCCATTCGGTCAAATCGCTGCGACTTATCCGGAATTGCTAACAGAACAAGAAAGAAAGGACGCTGAGCGGTTTCGACCACCACCCTCACATTCATAGGCATCCATGCCTCCGTGAAAACTCCGGAGGGACAACATGGAGGTGCTTTCAGATGCTGAATGGGACGATTTTGATCGTTTTGTTGAGACGTTGGGACCTCTCTATGTTGCCGAGGAAGAGATCGTCTTCCGGGGCGAAGACATACCAATTGATCTTGAATACGTGAGAAAATCCGCAGACGATGCAAGGAAAGCCGCTGCACTTCTCGAAAATGATCCAAATCTCTTCAGTGATGCTGGGCTGTTCACGGTTCTACCGATTGCGAAGAGTGTTGAAATGCACCTACGATTGTTATACTTTGGAAAAAAGAGGTCAGCATTTTCAAACAAACAATTCAAGGCATCAGCCGCATCAAATTCCATTATAGAATGGTCGAAATCTAACTTTGAAGGTGAGCTGAATCACAAAGGGATGAATGGGAAGACTGTTCAAGCAATTGGTGAAGTGTTCCAACAATTTGCTGCAAATGTAACTAAAAGCAAGAAACTGAAAAAAAAGATTTGGAACCTTATCAATCTCGCACGAAAACTGTACGAGTGTGGGCACAAATACCGACACAATGACATCAAAGGTTGGGAGGATGTGAAGTCAATTTACGAGGAACAAGCATCGTTGTTTGATGAATTTTGCGAGGTTTTTGACAAACTAACGGGGTGAAAAACTGTCATCTTTGGTCGTCGTTGAATTTCCTTGGGGCAGGGACAAAGATCCCAGAGTTCCGCTCGGCCATGCGTCTTTGATTGCAGTGTTGCAGTCCATGAACATCGAATACACCTCTGTCGTAAGAGAGATCAATGCGGATGGGTTCAATGTAACCGAGATTTTGAAAGAAATTCTTGATCTTGTGAATGATGATTCAATGATAGCCATTGGCGCATATGTGTGGGCAGAAGAGGCCATCCAATACCTGATGCTAGGTTTGCGCAGGCGCGGGTTCAAGGGAAAAATTGTCCTCGGTGGACCACAAATCAGTTACATGACGGATGGCCTTGAGAAAACATACCCGCATGCCGATCTCTTTGTTCGTGGGTACGGTGAATTGGCTCTTGCTGGGCTGGCCCTCAATCCCAATGAAGAGATTAGAGGAGTTCATCGCGCTGGAGAGCAAGACCTTGCTGAACAGACTGAGGTTGACCTTGCAATGATGCCATCGCCTTGGTTAACGAAGGTCATTGATGTCAATACCCAGAAGTTTGTTCGTTGGGAAAGCCAGCGTGGCTGTCCTTTCAAATGTGGTTTCTGTCAGCACAAAGAGCCTGGTGCAAGATTGACAAAACGGGAGTTTGCCCCTGAACGAATCAACAAGGAGATTGACTTGTTTTGCGAATATGGTGTAAATGACATCGCCGTTCTCGACCCAATTTTTAACGCAAGCTCCCAATCTCTTTCTATTCTCCAACGTTTTATTGCGAACGACTACAAAGGGAAATTATCCCTTCAATGCCGTGCCGAAATGATCGATGAGGAGTTTCTGAATGCGGCTGAACAACTGGACGCTCAACTAGAATTTGGCCTCCAGACCATCCATCGTAGCGAAGGGAAAGCTGTGAGCAGAAACAACAACATCGACAAAGTCGACAGGGTGTTGAGAGAAGTTACGAAAAGGGGGATTAACTACGAAATCACCTTGATTTATGGGCTCCCAGAGCAATCATTGGAGAGTTTCAAAGACACCGTATCATGGTGCTTGAAGCACAACGTTCCAACCATCAAGGCATTTCCACTCATGCTTCTAAGAGGAACCGATGTTGCTACCCGAAAGCATGAATGGGGTCTCACGGAATCATCAGGTTCCATGCCAGTTGTCCTGTCCTCGAACACATTCACGTTTGATGATTGGTTGGCAATGGCACGTCTGTCAGAGGCACTGAAAAAAACCGAAGGTCGACATCCCTCTACCATTGAGGAATTGGAACGTATTGCTTCAACTTGCGAGGTCGATGGAACGCGTTACAGTCCGAAACCAGCCGATGAAATCCGATTCAGAACACTATCGATTCCATCACAAACTGCATTGGACGGGGCTTTGGTCATTGCATACGCAGATCGAATCTCAAGGATGTGCTCAATCTTTGGCTAATCCGATGAGAACTGCGAGAGTATGTAGGTTGACACCATGTCGTCCGGAAAAACTCGTTGGAACCCTTTGTACACCCTTATCTGAGATACTCATGGTTGGGTACCCTTGAAGCCGTATGTGCATACGAGGGGGCCCCTCGTATACGCGTAACTCCGTGTCAACCCATTGAAAGGACGGGGTTCGCAAGG
>QXYA01000163.1:0-764 GCA_009887135.1 Candidatus Poseidoniales archaeon | reverse complement strand
AACTGCGTGAGTATGTAGGTTGACACCATGTCGTCCGGAAAACAGAAATTTGGCCCTTTGGCAAACTGGAAATACCTGGTTTTTTTGAGATGATTTTCGGCCTATTACTATAGTAATAGAGGGTTTTGTGTTCTGGCTAGCATCTTTATGTACCGTCGGCAATTTCTCTGTATTCCCGTGAGTGGTCAAAGCGGGGACTTAACCAGAGACCAAGGATATCGATACGATGGAATCTAAACCCAAACCCGTGATGCTAACTTTTGAAATGCCAAAAAAGCTACATGTAGCCTCTTTTAGAAGTACAGGGCCGAGAAATAAGACAGCCTTCAATCATCACAGAGAATTCCCTCTACCATGGGGTATTGCAAAAGCTAGTGATTACAAACCAGCAAGAATGCATGTTCTCAGTTCAGAACTCGTCGGAACAACTCATGATGGATGGAGTTTTGATGGAAACTGGGAATGGTCGGATGCGCCATATCGGGCACGGAGTAGAATATTCCAAACACTGCTATCTAAGCATCTACGAAAGGAGCAAAAGGTGAGATTGGGAAATCAATGGATACTCGAAGATCCAATTGAAGTGAAAAGTAGCGATGGGAGAAACAGTACAATCTGGATTTGTGCTGACTTTCAATACGTAGAAGTTGGCGAAAAGAACGGGATCGCAATCGAAATTACACGAAAAGTTCAGTCCAGTAAATCGATTTGGGAGGAAATGGGAGAGGGTATTTATGGATTGAATCAAATCAACCAAGATGTTC
>QXYA01000162.1 GCA_009887135.1 Candidatus Poseidoniales archaeon | reverse complement strand
CGTCGTGCAAGTTCATGCATCTTCTTCTCAATGGCCTTAAGGTCGCTTACTGCAATCGGTTCCATAGCAAAGTCATAGTAGAATCCACGATCTATTGCAGGCCCAATGGTTGGTTTTGCATCAGGATAGATCTCCATAACTGCTTGAGCAAGCAAGTGAGCAGCACTGTGTCGAAGGATATGAATTCCTTCATTACTGGAGGCGAGGATGCCTTCTACGTTGCAGTCGCTATCAAGAGATGCAGAGAAGTCTCGCTCAACACCGTCAATACGTGCTGCTAGACATCCATGCTTCTTTCCTAAAGCATCAATAACGACTTCACCAGCCGTAATTCCTGCTGCATATTCGTTGACTGTTCCGTCAGGCAGGGTTACATTGACCATCGACATAGATACGCCTCGTATTCCCTCGTCGACGGTCCCATTCATGAATCCGCCGATTAAATTCACCATTCAACGATGATGTCATCATCCATACTTTGTGACGGCTTATCGAGAATAACTTGTTCCTTCTTTGGAACTTCTTCTTCCTCTTTTTCTGGAGCAACAACAAATTCTTCTTCTGCTTGAACAGGTTCAAGTTTGAAACCAAATTGGGGATTATCGCTCGCTTCCTCCTGAGGTTCTTCGACTACAGCCTCTTCATTTACAGGGGCTGCTTCTCCTTTTCCGATATTTTTCATACCTTCTTTCATGATGTCATCGAGAACGATTTCGTCAGGTGCTGACTCTTTGACCATGTATTCCCATCGCTTTAGAGAACTTCAATACATCGGTTTCTTGCATTGTGTTCAGCTCATTTCTTCCCTTGCCTAGGAGCAATGATTGAAAATGAGGGGCGACTCCGTATGGATATGCGTATCGGTATTGTCGTCAATCCTGATGCTGGACTTGGCGGCCGTCTTGGCTTCAAAGGAAGCGATGGTCGTGCTAAAGAAGCCCGTGAAGCAGGAGCAGTCGATCGTGCAGGACCTCGAATGCAACAATGTATTTCTAACTTCAAGGAACTTCTTGCTTCCAGTTTGAACCGAATTGGTGTATCCCCCACTATCGTTGCATGGTC
Organism: Candidatus Poseidoniales archaeon; assembly: GCA_009887135.1. Lineage (GTDB taxonomy): Archaea > Thermoplasmatota > Poseidoniia > Poseidoniales > Poseidoniaceae > MGIIa-L2. The sequence continues at coordinate 5,040 of QXYA01000162.1, read as the reverse complement.
TGGACGCATGGGTGGTGATTGGCTTGATGGGTTTGAATATGAACAGCGAAAAGAATCTCCAACTGAATCAACAGCCCAAGATACATCTCATCTTGTCCAGGATCTTCTGGAATCTGAGGTAGATGTGATTCTCTACGCTGGAGGCGATGGGACTACCAGAGATATCGTCAACGCCCTTGATGGGAATGAAACGCCATTGATTGGCGTTCCTGGCGGTGTAAAGATGCATTCTGGTTGCTTTGCAACCACTCCCAAAGCCTCGGCCGAAGTATTACTCGCTTTTCTTCAAGGCGATTTGATGGTGGCCATTACAGAAGTCATGGACTTGGACGAGGAAACCTATCAGAAAGGTGAATGGAAGGTTCGCATGTATGGAGAGGCTTGGACCCCCTCAAGTCCTCGATTCATGCAAGGAGCAAAGGAACAAGTTGAGCGTGCTTCTGAATCCGATACAATCGAAGGATTAGCCAATCATATCGGGAACTTGATCGACGATGAACCTGAACTGATGGTCATCTGGGGTAGCGGAGGTACACTGCGAAGAATGGGAGAGCATCTAAACGTGGAATTAACGCTACTTGGAATCGATATTCAACACAAAGGAACAATCCATTCTGATTTGAATGAACAACAATTGTTGCATCATCTTGTAGGATACGAAGGACCTCGTATTCTTCTCTTATCCCCAATGGGCGGTCAAGGATTCCTTATTGGTCGAGGCAACTTGCAACTCTCTCCAGATGTTCTTCGAGCCATTGGGTTTGAATCGATCCTTGGAGTTGCAACTCCGTCAAAGCTTCTTGGCCTATCCAGTGTTCGTATTGATACAGGCGATCCTTCACTCGATGAAGAATATCAACAGCGTCGTTTCATAAAATTATTACAAGGCTATCGAACGACACGAGTCATTCGTATCCTCGAATCTTAAGGCAATTCTTGTCCACTTGAGGCGAGAAGTAGCCCAAGGAACGGCGGACTTGGCCGTCCAGGCCTTGATTTGAATTCAGGATGATACTGAACACCAACAAAGAATGGATGGCTATCGAGTTCAAAGATTTCGCAGCGTTGTCCACTCTCGTCTTTTCCGACAAATTTCAACCCTGCTTGTTCAATTTGTTCAACAAGATCGGGATTAATTTCGTAACGATGTCGATGTCGTTCATCCACCTGTGCTACTCCACCATAGAGTCGACGTGTTACACAATCATCCACTTGGAAGATGGTTGGTCGAGAACCAAGACGCATTGTTCCTCCGAGATGGGTCTTGGAGATTTCAGGCATGAAGATGACAGCAGGATTTGCTGCATCGGGTTCAAATTCAGTTGATGTTGCATCGTTTATCCCCAAGACATTTCGACAGAATTCGATGGTTGCTACTTGCAATCCTAGGCAGATTCCAAGGTATGGAACGTTGCTTTCTCGAGCATATTGTGCTGCTAGAATCTTTCCTTCGATACCACGGTCTCCAAATCCACCAGGGACAAGGATGCCGTGAGCGTTCTTGAGAAGAGACCATGCTTCAGAATCGTTGTTTCCTTCGAGATCGCTCGCTTCAATCCAATCGATACGGAGTTTCCTATCAACTGCAATTGCTGCATGTTGGAGAGATTTGATGACAGACAAATACGCATCAGAAAGGCCGGTGTATTTTCCAACCATTGCAATATGGACTTCTTCTTCCAGTTGGTCAAGATGATGCGCCATCTTTCTCCAATTGGATAGGATCTCTGTTTTATTGCAATCAATATCTAGGATATTACAGAAACCCTGCTCTTCAAGCATCAAGGGTACATGGTAGATGTTAGGGACATCGTGAGTCGAAAAGACAGCTTTGGAATCCACATGGCAGAATGCAGCGAGTTTGTCTCGAGTTTCCTGTGTTAATGGCTTACTTGAACGGCAAACAAGAACATCTGGAGTGATTCCTAATCCCATTAATTCCTTGACGGTGTGTTGTGTAGGCTTTGTTTTTTGTTCACCGACAGGCCCCATCACCGGTACGAGTGAAACGTGAACGAAGATGACGTTCTCTCTACCAGCACGGAATTGGAATTGTCGTAATGCTTCCAAGTATGGTGCACTTTCAATATCACCAACAGTACCACCCAGTTCAACAATGCATACGTCTGGAGAAAGGTCACTTCCATCTGCAGGACGCTTTGCAACATCCTCAATCCAGTCTTGTACTGCATCAGTCACATGCGGGATCACTTGAACGGTTTTACCGAGATAATCGCCTCGACGTTCAGCTTCAATGACCTTGGAGTAAATTTTTCCTGTTGTGAGATTATTATCGCGAGCAAGATTGAGGTCGAGGAATCGTTCATAGTTGCCGAGGTCCAAATCTACCTCGCCGCCGTCGTCCAAAACAAAGACTTCTCCGTGTTCAAACGGGCTCATTGTTCCTGCATCGCTGTTAAGATACGGATCTATTTTGACAGAAGTTACTCGCAGTCCAGCGCTTTTCATGAGGACGCCAATGCTACTTGCAGTGACACCTTTGCCCAATCCACTGAGCACTCCTCCGCTGACAATTACGTACTTCAACTCTATCAACGGGCTTTTAGGCCGTCGCGCATACCATATCAATATTGGCTAAGGAGATGAACTATGTCGGAAGCCAAAGGGAAAAAAATTCTGGTCACTGGAGCATTAGGTCAGATTGGTACAGAACTTGTCGACTCTTTGAGAGATAAACACGGTACGTCTTCAGTAATCGCCTCGGATATCCGCAGTATTAACGAGCAGAATTCAACCAGTAAAGGCCCGTATGTGACTTTGGATGTTTTGGATACTGATTCGATCATCAAATTGTGCAATGATGAGGATATAGGGACTGTATATCACTTAGCAGCGTTGCTTTCCGCTACGGGTGAAAAAAACCCTGAACTCTGCAGAAAAGTAAACGTTGGAGGGACAATATCTGTTTTCGAGGCTGCAAAGAAGTGTTCATTACGAGTGTTCTCACCTTCTTCGATAGCAGTTTTTGGCCCTGATGCTCCAAAACATGCTCCACAGGTTACAGATCTGAATCCGACAACCGTTTATGGGGAGACGAAGGTAAGTGGAGAATCTCTTGCCAAGGAATACGGGGACAACTATGGAATTGATGTTCGTGGTATTCGTTATCCTGGGCTTATTTCATACAAGGCGCCAGCAGGTGGAGGGACAACAGACTACGCTGTTGAAATCTTCTCTGCTGCAATCAATCATGGTTACTACGAATGCTTTGTTCGGCCCGATACACGTCTGCCTATGTTGTACATGGACGATGCGATCAAGGCAACTCTGATGTTAATGGATGCGCAGAGTGATGCACTTGGTCCGTCAAGAGCAGGATACAACATCGATTGCCATTCGTTTACCGCTAAAGAACTGGCTGACGCCATTTCACAAGAAGTAGACGGTTTCAAATGTGATTTCGTTCCAGATGTTCGCCAGAAGTATGCCGACTCATGGCCTGATTCCATCGATGGTTCTGTAGCAAAGAAGGAGTGGGACTGGTCTCCAAACTATGGTCTTGAAGAGATGGTTAGAGCAATGCTTGATGGTCTCTCAGAACAACATTGATTTCTTGTGTTATAGAATCACTGAGTTATTGTGAAATCCATTTGTAGGTTCGAGCACCTTCATCGTTGCCTTCTTCGCTAATGTTAACCAAGGCGAATTCACCACGTGGAGCAACAACACTGTTCTGTTGCAAGCCTTTGTGTAGATTTTCATAGGTGATTTCGTCGATTGCAACACGTCCAGCAAGACGTTCGAAGAGTTGCCATCGGGCAACGACTTCTCGCCATTGAGGCGCAACCTTGCCTTCGAAGACTTTCGCCTTCGCTCCTGAACCGTATCCACAGAGTCCGAACAATTCTCCCTCAAGGCTTGAATTGTCTTCGAGGTCAGATTCAAACGTTGACATGAGCGCAAGGAAAATAGATCCAGTGTATTGATTTCCAATCAGGCTTGAAGCTCGTTGACCTTTCTCAATACGCTCTTTGTGGAATTGGAGGTATTCATCGGTTTTCGAAATTGCTCTTCGATAACCATCCATTTCTTTTTCCCATGCAATAATCGCTTCAGGATCATCAGAACTCGGTTTGGTTGGTTGTTCTCCAATCTGTTCAACAACATTTGGCCACATGTCCGTGTCGATTCGATCGTGTCGAAAGACATCAGGAAACATTCGTTTTGCTTGGAACGCATACGGTAAATGCATGATGATTCGAGACCATTGTTGGGTAAAGCGAGTATCGAGTTCAGGGTCCCATCGCTTTTGCTTTATTGCCCGTTCACTGAAGTTGTAAAACGCCTGACGGACAGCTTGCTGGTAACAGCGATTTGAGAATTGACCATCAAAGACGGGTTCATCCCGATGTACGTTGACAGATTCTTCCCCGTGAGCGAAGATTCCCAGACGACGAACTGTTGATTCAGGAAGGTGTTTGACCATTCGCTCAACAATGCCGTTCTTGAGGGATTGTCCAGTCTCTTGAGCAAGTTGCATGACGTTTGTAATCACACTTCGAAGACTAACGTTTCGACGTGGTTTGAAGAAATCATGAACTGGAGTCGTTGAGACGCCCCAGCAATCTGGAATTTCCATGAGTCTTGGATTCTGACGAATAAGAAGTGCTCCACCACCAGCACCTTGTGTGTATTCTCCACTTGATTCAAGATCGTATTTTGCATTGTCAGAGAAGATAACAACTCCAACTCGCTCATCTTCGGGAGTTGTGCGTGCAGCCCAATCGAGTGTTGTGTGAAGGGCGTCAACAGCTCCGATACAAGCGAAGGTCATATCGACAACGTCGCAGTTTCGAAAACAATCCTCTCCAAAACGGTCTTGATACCGTTGAGTAAGCATATCGAGGATGTATGTTGCAGTTGGTTTTGCACCGTCTAAAGCGGATTCTGTACCTAAATACATTCTTCCAATCGTTCGTGGATCGATACCATTTCGGTCGATTAAACGCATGACTGCCATGGCACCCATTGTTGCTGTGTCTTCGTGAACATCTGGAATAGCCATTGCTTCTAATCCGA
>QXYA01000161.1 GCA_009887135.1 Candidatus Poseidoniales archaeon | reverse complement strand
AAGCAATTTCAGTTCAAGTGATGATAGAGCAATCTTGACTTATTCGTCACTTGATTCTCTCTTCTTTTGGATGTAGGTTGGTAAATCCAAGGCGAATAGAGCTCCAACAACGATGAAGACGAAGAGCGTTCCAAGTGCAACACCGTATACAGAACCAAGTTCTACAGACTCTCGTAGTCGAGTCGCTGTATCCTCCGAAAGGATTCCAACGAACCACGGTAGGATTGTATTTGCTGAAAGGACAATGGTTGCAAGTACTGTAGCGATGATTGGATTGATGATAAGAGAACGATGGTACTTGCCAACGATTTTCTTTGGATTCATGACATATACTTCGTTTGTTCGAATACTTGTATCGAGCATCGAGTATCGCATAACACCGTTTGACAACTCAAAGTACATGATCAGTAAAACTGAGTAGATGACGACAAGTGATGCAAGGAGCGTTGGTGAATCTGCTAATCCGAAGAGGTCGTTAACGCTTGTCTTGGAAGATGCAAAACGCATGATTGCGAGGATGAAGAGGGAATAGGAACCGAGCATATATCGGGCATCACGTTGGTACGCACCCCAGAACCCGAGTCCTGTAGCTCCAGCAATAATTCCAATTTGGAAGATAAGTGCAAGATCTGAACTTCCAAGAAGCATAAACCAAATGGTCCCTTCTGGAGGGGAAATAATGTAGGTTAGCAAAGCAAGTCCAACAAGAATAACATATACTCCAAGTTGCATGTTTTGAACAAACTTATCAGGAGGTAGGAACTTCATCTTTGGAACAATTGGGCCACCGATGAGGCTTTCAATAAATGAAGGCATTTCCAACTCTGGAATTGCGTCCTTAGGAATTTCTGAACCGATACCTGTCTGACCTGCAAGTTTCTTTCGACTTGGTGCAGATGAACGAACGGTCTTACCATCATACAAGTGTGCTGTGTCGGAGGATGCTTTTCTCATTGTCATCATATCACCTCAGAAACCTCTTGCGCCAGCAAGGGCGGTGGAGAGGAGCATATCTGGCTCCCAATCCATAATATTGACACCGAGACTACTCAGTTCTCCAAGGAGGACATCTCGTTCGGTCTTCATGACTTCATATCCGGTTCGATCAAGCCTGCGAGCATCAAATTCGAACTCAAGGGATGATGGTGAAAGTACAGTAACGTCAAAGTCTCGAGCACGGAAATCTCTCAATGCACTAACAATGGTTGGATCGTCTTCTAGATTGGACAAGAAGATGATTGGACTACCTTTGTTGATGTGCGGTAAGATTCTGTTGACTACAACTTGCAACGGAATGTTTCCTCGTGCGACTGCACCTGCAAGTTTGGTTAGAATAACGTAGAGTTGCTTCTTTCCAGTATCTCGGTCAACGCTGACAACTTCATCACCATAGACAACAACACCAACTGAATCACGCCTTCCTAGGAAGTACTTTGCAAGCGATGCTGCTGCACGAGTGGAATACACCAATGCGTTGCGGCTAACAGGACCTGTTTCGCTGACAGCTCTCGAATCAATGATGATGATGATGTCTGAAACAGCGTCACGCTCACGTTCGTTGACCATCAGTTTACCTGAACGTGCATATGCACTCCAGTTAATCGCCCTGAAAGAGTCTCCTTCGAAATATTCTCTGAGAGAATAGAATTCAGAACCTGGACCTGGTTGTCGGATGTTAACTGCACCTGTGAAAATCTTAGGCACTCGAGATTTGACGAATGTATCTTTGAGGTCTTCCATTTTCGGGAACACAAGGAAATCGTTGTAGACATGCAATTCCTTTTCCTTGTGGAACAATCCGAATGGATCCTGCATACGCACCGCAACAGGACCAACGCTGTAGAATCCTCTTAGAGGACATTCAACTGTATACTCGATGTACGTTTCACGTCGAGGACCCAATTCCATCAAGATGTAATTCGATCCTTGTTTAATACGCATGACTTCAGGTACTCGATCTCGAACTTCGAGAATCTTAGCAAGACCTGAATTATTTTGCATCCGTAACGTAACAGTGAGTTCTCCATCTTCGAATATTCGAGAACCTGAAAGTTTTCTCATGGCAAGAACGCTGCCAAGGGCTACGCCTTCTTCGCCAGTCCATTCATCGGCACGACGGCCACTAGAAGCGACGTCAGCATGACCACCAAACAAGGCAGCCCACGTTAAGAACACAAAGATGACCACAGCAATTGTGACCAACTGAGAGTTACGTAGCGTAAGACCAAGAAGATACATGGCAACTGCCATGCTCCCTAGCAATGCTGATTTACGACTCCACATTTAGAAACCTCCATTCCGTAATTATTCAAACGAGTCTCAAACAGTAGGGACAGGTACTTCGCGAAGAATGCTTTGCATAACTTCGCCAGCTTCGAGGCCCTTGATTTGATGTTCTGGCTTGAGGATGATTCTGTGAGCGATAGCAAGTTCTGCAATAGCCTTGACATCATCAGGTGTGACGAAGTCGCGACCGCGCAGTGCAGCAGCAGCACGAGAGGTCTTCAAGAGAGCTTGGGAACCACGAGGTGAAGCACCGACGAGGACACGTGGATCTTCACGAGTTCTTGCGACGACTTCGACCATGTACATACGAATTGCAGGGTCAACGTATACATCTTCACACGCTTGTTGCATAGCAATAACACGTTGTGGGTCAGTAATAACGTCAACATCGACTGCATCCTTTCCACGAGCAATACGTCGAGAAAGGATTTCGTCTTCATCAGCACGGTCAGGATAACCGACACTCATCTTGAACATGAAACGGTCAAGTTGTGCTTCAGGAAGTGGGTATGTACCTTCT
>QXYA01000160.1 GCA_009887135.1 Candidatus Poseidoniales archaeon | reverse complement strand
GAGTTCAGTATCCATCGGTGTTGGACGTCTCAACGAAATGGAATAGGATGCAGTGACTGTACAAGGAGGCTCGTCGAGATTCTGATCATCCATCAAAGCAATCGCTGCAGCCCAATTTCCATGACAATCCATCAGCGTTCCAATAATGCCCCCGTTGACCATACCTGGAAACGCTTGGTGCTCTTCTGAAGGAGTAAATCTCATTTCTAAACCCTGGTCGGTTCTGTAGGAGTTAATCTGCAAGCCATGTTCATTAGCAGGCCCACAACCAAAGCAGATCGAATTCGCAGCATACTGACGTTGAACCCCATTGTCCATGAATTAACTCTGTGAAGTCAGCCCTTAGACTCTCGCTTTTGAGAATCAAGAGTAGAGCTTACGCTCAACTGGTTCCGATGTCCAAGGCCATCGGTGGCCTTTTTTCAACAAAGGTCAATTATCTTCCGATACGGTCTTCAATGAACTTTACAAAATGAGCCATGTGTTTAGCATGCTTATTGACGAACCTTTCCGGTAATCGTTTAATGATTGAACCATGGATAAGATGGAGGTTTCTTCCAATCCAGTATCCTTGAAGTTCACCAAACATGTTCAGATTCTTTAGATTTTTACCAAATGAATCTGGACAACATGATCTGTTCGTCTTGTTACTTCGGGTTTCTGTCTTAGACTGTATTCCCTTAGTTGGGTCATAGTTCATTTGACTATTGCGTCTTCCCGTACGTTTTTTCCTTCCTTTGTTTTGCTTGTTACTACTCATAATCTACCTTCCAATTTACCTACTCAGAAACGTCTTGCGTTCCCGCCAAAGTATTGACAACTTCAGGCAAATTTGGTCGATTATCGGTACATAGGATTCCCATACACAATTCGTGCATTATATTCTTGTTTTCAGAGTTAATAAAGATGTCGGATTTCGATATTCAACACATGAGAGACATTTGTTCTAATTTCGCTTCCTCTAGACCATGCTTTGCTGGACACAAAAAGCGGACGCTGCAGTGCATACACGCACGGGGTGAATCAGCAAAAGGAATTTGTTCGAGGTTGTTTTTGGGCCCAACAAGGTTGAGGAGATGATCCATCTCCTTTGAATCAAGATGAATCAATTGCCTCATTGAAACTTTTTCTTTCTCGCTTACATTTGTTTTATGAACATACCATCTACCATTCTTCCAAGAATATTGAACGATTGTCTGATTCTTCATGCCCAAGGAAAATAGAGCAGCATCCTGACGAATTTGATCGATGGAATTGTATCCGAAAAGGTTGATTCGAATTAGAAATCCCTTCTCATCTTTTTCTGCTAAAAAATCAGGTGAGTTGTAGGTCTTAATTCCATCAAGCAGTTTCGATTTAGTAAAGGGTACCGTGTTGAGAATTGCAGTATCCAGGAAAGAGATGAATGATTCATTTTGAATCAACTTAATGCATCGTTCTGCTCCAATTTCTTCAAGATGTTTTTCTGGTTTCACTCGTCGAAAGATGGATTCTGGCTCTTTCCATTCTTTGAGTTGAGCTATTATTGAATTTCTGTCTTCTATGCGATATCGAAATGCTTGATTGAATTTGAGTTGGATTAAATTCGTAGACCATTTCATTCCCATCTGATAATCTTCTACATAATCACGAATTGTTTCACGAATACTCATTTGCATAAGAATCCAAGGTGTTTGAATTGCAAATGAATCCTTTAACAATTGTCCAGTAGGATGGCTTGTTGCATAGGCTGCAATTCCGTAGCGTAGGACAAATGCTCTGGGGCATCGTTGCATGAGGTTAACTCGAGTTCGCGACCATGTTCTTTGGATTGGATGCATAAGTGAAGGAAATCGCTTCAACCTGCATTAAGGCTTCTCTACAATACGCCAACAGAAAAGAGAGCTAATATTGAGTTCGTTGTGACCCATAGGCTGATTGGAATCAGGACTAATCCCATGAAACGTGCAAAGGATTCGGCTCCAAATTTACCGAAGAGGTTGGAGATAGGTCCGCCCCAAGAAGCAATAATTCTCAGAATTAAGACTGTAAGCCCTGATACAATGATGTGTCCTAAAAGTATGAGAACAGCAAAGAGAATCGAGATTCCCCCATCTAACGCTGTTGCCCCTACGCCTTGCGCAATTAGAGCAGGATCTGCAAGCCAGGAGAACCAGCCAATGTATACTCCAAGGAACACATCCCGCTGCATATCTTCTCTTGGCCTCCATTCTTGGAACGATTTGTTTGTCAGGCCATGGAGCATCGTTCCGAGAAACTTTGCTTCTATTGGCGTACCAGTTCGGTAGGTGACGATACACATTTGAACAAACCAAAGGAACATTACGACATGAACTATGTGAGCGAAAAATGCGCCAACAGGCAATAAACTCACCAAAAGGACAGGGAGGTGGACCATCAAAACACCACATCCTCCTGCCAATGCAATACTTGCCCATAATGCACCAGGGGGAAGAGGTTCCTCTGGTTTTGTCCATCCTTGACGGGGTAACGCTAGGAATACGAGGAATAGGCCTGCAGGAATCAAGATGGAAAAGTATGTTCCAAGACTCGTTGGCCCGCCTGTTCCTA
>QXYA01000016.1 GCA_009887135.1 Candidatus Poseidoniales archaeon | reverse complement strand
AATACATGATGTATTTCTTTGAAGATGATGACGATTATCTTCAAGAGATAAACCAGCACTATCGATCGGGTGCTCTCCTTGCTGGAGAGATGAAGCAACTTTGTATAGACCGGGCTACTGAATGGCTTTCCAATCATCAAGAGAAGAAAGATGAAACAGCACATCTTGTCGATGAGTTCTTCGATGTGAAATCACTTTGACAAAACTGCTGGGTCTGGTCCAACAGGCAGTCGGCTTAATTCTTCTTCAGTCAAATCTCTGTCAACAGCGTCTGGATGAAGGATTTGTGATAATCCATGCGGATCAAGAAGTTCAATATGGAGTCCATCTCCTTCCAGACCTGCTTTTTGGAGCCGATGAAGCATATGCTGAAGCGTCTCCAAGTTCTCTTCTTCGTCCGCTTCTAGATCTTTCATGACCATCTCTACAATCTTGATGAATCGATTGAGTAAACCTTCCATGTTGGTTACATAGCCAGTTGCATTACCGCCCGGGTTGACTTCAAGATCGAGTTCAGGTATGGACACAGTGCATGATGAAGAACGGATAACTCGAGCATTGAGGTCCTTCTCAGAAGCGATTTCAAAGTTCCATCCACCTGGTTTTCTTCCTTCTGCTGGAATGAAATCTGTTTGTCTCCATCCACATGCATGACAAAGAACAGTCACTTGGGTATGCTCTCCGAAATAGGGGATCTCATCAACGTGAGCCATCATCCTAAGTTGACCTTCTCCCTGACACATGGGGCAAGGCATCTCGATTGCTTGTTCTTCCATCAAAGTCCTCCAAGACGTTCGGCTTCATCATTGAATGCTTCATCTTCGAGTCCATTGAGCCCAACACATCCAGGCGGGAGAAGCATGACTCGTGTTTCGGTGATTTGAACGATTTGTCCACCCATGTCGTTTTCTACGAAGAGATGGAGTCTGGCTAGAACGTTGGTAACTTCCTGCTCTCTGTTCATGAGTCGTGCCATTTCGACCAAAGCAGCATGTCCATCCGAGACCCAATCGAGTAGCGTATCGACTCCAGTCATATCGATTAAGGTTGCACGGTGAAGGACCATGCCTCCATCGTTCATCGGAATTGGCGGATTTGGAAATCGCTTCCCTAGATTGTGAAAGAGTCCTGAACTTGGAGGCGGTATTGGTTCGTCAACAACATTGCTAACACCACTGGGCATTGAGAAGGTACGCAATGGTTTGCCCACTGGTTGCTGAGGTTCTTCGGCTAAATCGATCATATCAGGAACGGTATCTGAACTCGCAGGCTGTTGATTCATGAAATCATCGAGTGAGAACTGCCCTTCATCAGGTTCAGAGGGGCGTTTCCTTGCCATATGACAGCGCTATGTGCGGTGGCACAAGAATGCTTTCTTTGTTGATGATGAAAAATGATGCTTTCTAAACGGCGAGTTGATAAGGGGCCTGTGGCAGGGTGAGATTGCAGACCCCGCAGTTCATATGGGGTGGCAATCAGGTGAAAAACATGGAAGCACAAGATGGTGTATTGAAAACTGGAACAAGCACAGTAGGAATTACCTTCAACGGAGGTGTCGTTGTTGGTGCTGATCACAGAGCAACTATGGGTCACTTTATTGCAAACAAAAGTGTTCAGAAATTGTTCAAGATTGGTGACAATCTCGCTCTGACAACTGCAGGTCTTGTTGGCCACGCACAATCACTCTCTCGTACCCTCGCTGCTGAAGTTTCACTTTACCAACTTCGAAGAGGACAAAACATGACCGTCAAAGGCGCAGCTACTTTCACTGCCAACCTTCTTTCTGGACGCCCTCACTGGGTACAACTTCTCATCGTTGGTGTTGATGCAGACGGTTCTCACGTTTACTCAATCGACTCCGCAGGTGGTTCTATTCCCGATGTCTACTGTGCAACAGGTTCAGGTTCACCTTACATGTACGGTGTTCTTGAAGATGGATTCTCCGAAGGAATGAACCGTGCTGATACAGTTCGTCTTGCTGCTCGTGCTCTGAGTGCCTCTGGCCAAAGAGACGCTGCATCTGGAAACGGAATGGATCTCGCAGTCATCACGGCAAAGGACGGTTACGTCCCAGTCGAGCAATCCGAAATTGATTCTCTTCTAAAGAAGAAGTGAAGTCCCTTACCCTCCCGCGGCTTAGCCGTATTCCTATGGATATGCGTAGCATGCTAAGTAGCGGCAGGAGATGTAAGAATGCGATTAACCTTCAAGGAAATCAAAGATGAAATAAGTAAGATTGTACCTCGTGATATCGAGTACAAAGCTGATTTAGAAGCGGGCGATATTGCCATATTCACAAGTGAAATTGACAAGTTCGTAGGTTCTGAAGGACTTGCTGGAAAAATCTCGAAGAAAATCAAGCGTCGAATCGTTATGCGTCCGAATGCTGATATTGTCATGGATAAGGAAGCAACAACTGCAGTCATCAATGACCTCGTACCTGAAACAGCTGAGATATCGGAATTATTCTTCGATCCTTGTATTTGGAAAGTCATCATACAATGTAAGAATCCCTCAGAGGCAGTTGGTAGAAGAGGTGCAATTGCCAGAGAAATCCGAATTAAAACTGGATGGGAAGTCACCGTCGAGCGAACCCCACCAATCATCTCCAAGACCGTGCGTGATATCCGTGGATATCGAGAAGCACACGCTGAAGAGCGCAGGAAGTTATTGAGAAACTTTGGTTTGAATATTCACAGACCAAAGCGACCAGGTTCAACTTGGGCTCGTGTCACTGCTCTTGGATCCTATCAGGAAGTTGGACGTGCTTGCCACTTTGTCACCACGAATGAATCGAGAATTATGATCGACGTTGGTGTTAACATCGCATCCGATACCGACCCTATGCCATACTTCACTGCACCTGAAGCACTCCCATTGGAACAAATCGATGCAGTGGTTTTGACTCACGCTCACTTGGATCACGCAGGAATGCTTCCTGTCCTATTCAAGTATGGATATCGAGGACCAGTCTTCTGTACACCTCCAACTCGAGATTTGATGTTGCTTCTTCAAACAGACTATCTCAAAGTCGGTGGAGCGGAAGGTAAGCGTGCTCCTTACGATATGGAAGACATCCGTATGTGCATGCGTCACGTTGTTGATGTGGATTGGAATCAAACCACTGATGTTGCTCCTGATGTGAAGATGACATTCTCGAATGCAGGACATATTCTTGGTTCTTCAGCAGTCCATCTCAACATCGCTGATGGTAAGCATAACATTGTTTTCTCAGGCGATCAAAAGTTCGAGAAGTCTTGGCTCTTCGATGCAGCAAATACCCGTTTCCCTCGCTGTGAAACACTTGTCATTGAATCGACATATGGTGCAGCTGGTGATTACCAACCATCACGTGAAGAAGCAAACCAAGAACTCCAGGATATTGTTACACGTACCTTGCAAAGGAACGGTAAACTGATTTGTCCTGTATTCGCTGTAGGTCGTTCTCAAGAAGTTATGATTGCTATTGATGATCTCTTCCGTTCAGGTGCAGTTGAACCTGTTCCGGTATGGCTCGATGGTATGATTCAAGAGGCAACAGCCATTCACGCAAGCCATCCAAATTATCTCACTGCTGCTCTACGAAAATCATTGCAACAGGATGATGGTGAGAATCCATTTACAAGTCCTTGGTTTAGAACCGTTGAAGGAGCACAACGAAGAGAGAGTATCGTTATGGATACAAGTCCATGCATCGTTCTTGCAACATCCGGTATGCTTAACGGAGGCCCTGTTATGAATTACTTCCAAAACTGGGCGCATGAAGAACGAAATTCACTCTGCTTCGTTGGATACCAAGCAGAAGGTACCCTAGGTCGTCGTCTCCAGAAAGGATTTGGTGAAGTTCCTATGCTGATTGATGGTCGTACTGAAATCGTCAAGGTTGGTTGTGAAATGGCTACGATCGATGGATTTAGTGGGCACTCAGACCGACGGCAATTACTTGCTTTCGTCGATTCCATGAATCCAAAGCCTCGTAACATCATCTGTCATCACGGAGATTACTACAAGTGCAGTGAACTCGGAAAAGAGTTGAGAGATAAGTATCGATGTCGAACCTATGCTCCAAAGAACCTTGAAACAGTTCGAATTCTGTGAAGGGAATATCCTTCTTCAGATGTCGAGGGCATTGTAGCCTTCTTGCATCCAGTGGAATCCTTTGATGGTCCATTGAAGCAACGCATCAACGTGTTTGTCCGTAAGACCAGCAGCAGCTGCAACCTTCAGTAGAACCTCTCGTTCTGATTCTAAAGAATTGGTATCTCGTAATCGGATGAAATTAAGTCTGGTAATTGATCTCCAGCAGGTTCAATTCCAGAGGAGTTTCCTCCCTTTTGCATGATGACTCCAGCAGTACTTCCTTGAGTCTCCTCATCTTTTGCGTCGAATAAGAAATATCCGAAGCCCATTAGAATCGCACCACCAATGATTGGAATGATCATGAGTGTTGAATCACTATTCTTGAACAAAAGAACCACGGCAGTGATCAACAAGCCGACTGCTGAAACCATTAACAGCATCCGAGAGGCGTTCCCCATATCATCGGCGAAGAAGTGATTTGCCATAGCATTTCTTTCATTACGTTCATTATTGACCACGTTATTCAAGAACCGATTTGACTCTTTCAACTTATGGCGGGACAAGAAGGTGGGTCCAAATCCTCACGTGGCTGGCTCATGACTGCAGTTGCTCCTTGGGGAGAAAACGGAGAAGATGCATTTGATCAAGGTCTGGTTGAACTTGGTCTAGGTGATGCAAGATTAATCCAAGTTCAGGGTGCTATGCTCCCTCTAGGATTCAACATTGTTCCTCCTGAAGCATTGCCGATGGGTTCTCTTGTTGAATGTCATCTTGCTACTGCATATGCTTGGTCTGGTTCAACCGCTTGCGCAGGAGTTGGCTATGCGCTTTGTGAAACACCAGAAGGTGAAGAATGTGCAATTGTTGCTACGATTACAACCGAAGCAGACTATGAAGAAACAGTTCTCCTCTTACGCAGAAACATTCAGCGTAAACTCGCTTCTCGTGATTTAGAAGTTGTTGCATTTGATGTGGCTGTTGATGAAGTGACTGCGGGAGCAGATCATCACGGTGTTGCTATTGCAGCCTTGATTCTACCAGATTCATTACGAATGGCAGGTCGAGGAAGAACCGGTACAATCCGTGGCGCACTAACCCGCAGTGCTGAGCCTGAAAAGAAGCGTGTTGACACCAAGGCACCTGCGGCTCCAGCACGACGTCCTGGAGGAAAAACTCAAAGTTCTGGGCCAGATTTTAGTTTGTGAATCTTCTTAATCTGTTGCCGTAAACCACCTTCATGGAGAAATGGAGTGTTGTACGATGTCCTGCTTGCAGGAATTGTCATGGCACGCGTACTCGTGCCCGACAATGCCCGCATTGTGGGCAATCTCTAGCAAGCAGCACTCCTGTTGTAGCCACTGCTGATTCAGCAGCTCAATTAAGAATTGAAGTGGCCTTAGCAAATACTCCAGAAGAGATTCGTGATGAACTCCGCAAAAAACTAGAAGCCTCTGAAGAACCTCTTGTTGCCATTAATTCAACATCGCCTCGGCGCTTGTATACGCTGATTGTTGAGAAAGCCGGTGAGCAGGGTGTAATTCGTCGTGATGATGTCGAGGAAGTTTTGCTCAAAGCTGAGTCCGACATGGATGCAGATGACCTTTTAGATCAACTCGAAATCAATGGAACCATCATTCGTCGACAAGACGGAACCTGGCAACTCCTTGAGTGAACTTCATATGGCGAATGGCGTCCCCCAAACTAAGGGCGTATGGGTTAGTTTGGCCTATACTCGGGCGTTTGGGACGCTTGGACCCAA
>QXYA01000159.1 GCA_009887135.1 Candidatus Poseidoniales archaeon | reverse complement strand
TCGTAAAGAGTGCAACCAAGAAGAAGCTCATGGATTTGGGCATTGCAGAAAACTTTGCTCACACATTAGCAAACGATCGAAAGTGGGATGATGTAAAGATTCTCACCGCTCAAGAAATCGCTCAAATTTGTGAAACTGATTCAGAAACATCAGCTACAATCCGTGGAACTATTGACGGAGCCATGAAGAAGAACCGTGCAACTGGTTCTGAAGCAACAGGTCCAGTAACTCAAGTTCGTAAGATGCGAGCAAGAGGAACTCGAACACGTTCCCGTGCAAAGACCGCCGTTGATCTCGCTGTCTATAACGTCGAAAAGAAACTTCGCTCCTTTGATGATGAACTTGCAGATGACAAAGTCTTCCAAGCTCTTCATGCAGCAGTCGATGACATGGGTACAAACCGCTTCAGCGGTAAGATCATTCATGACATGACGCTTGCAATCCACAAGCGTGGACTCAAGAAATTGACGAAGAAGCAAGCTGCAGCTGTTATCAACGATGCATTCAATGCTCTGGATAAAGCAAGTATTGATCCATTCGAAGCAGCA
This sequence comes from Candidatus Poseidoniales archaeon, assembly GCA_009887135.1. Taxonomy (GTDB): domain Archaea; phylum Thermoplasmatota; class Poseidoniia; order Poseidoniales; family Poseidoniaceae; genus MGIIa-L2. The sequence continues at coordinate 2,456 of QXYA01000159.1, read as the reverse complement.
GGAATTATTACTGCCCAATCCATTGGAGAACCTGGTACACAGATGACCATGCGTACGTTCCACTATGCGGGTGTTGCGACTGTCAACGTCACACAAGGTCTACCTCGTATCATTGAGATTGTCGATGCACGTAAGGTACCAAGTACACCTACAATGATTATTCGTTTGATGCCTGACAAGAATTCTCCTGAAGAAGCACAGAAACTCGCTGCTTCTCTTGAGATTACAACGACTGCCAATATCGCTCAAATCGAGACTGACGTCGCTCAACGACGACTCGTCCTCAAATTGAACAAAGGTAACCTCAAGCAAAAGAACATGACGGGAATGGAAGTCAAGGATAAGCTTGAACGTGCACTTCGCCTTTATGTACAAGCAGATAAGGAAAAGAATCCAGGTACACTTACCATCATTCCTGGTGTTCATAATGAAGACGATCTTGCTGAATTGCAGGATAATCCTCCTTCCTATACTATGCTTCTACAACTTGAAGAAAAGATTCGTGACATGCGTCTGAAGGGTATCCCAAGCATCGAGCGTGCAAACGTGCAATACGATGACAAAACTGGAGAATACTATCTCTCGACCATTGGTTCAAATCTATCACGTGTAAGTGAAATTGAATCGATTGATCGTTCACGTACCTACACGAACAACATTATCGAGATCTTCAATTATCTTGGTATTGAATCTGCTCGTCAAGCAATCATTAACGAACTTGAAGCAACTCTGCTCAGTGCTCGTCTTGAAGTCGACGTTCGCCACCTTCTCATGGTTGCAGACGTCATGACCTCTGAAGGTGAAGTACGTGCGATTGGCCGACACGGTGTTTCGGGAACCAAGCACAGTATTCTTGCTCGTGCTGCTTTCGAAGTTACTGTAAACCACTTGCTTAAGGCAGGTATCATTGGTGAAACAGACCGTCTTACTGGTGTTGCAGAGAACATTATCGTTGGACAACCAATCTCCCTGGGAACAGGTAGTGTTGAGTTGTTCTATATCCCTGAAGAATGATTTCAACCATGAGAAACACACGTGGAGAATGGAGGAAGTAAAATGGATCTAAGCCGACAATTAAAAACAGCAATAACAACTGGTAGCCTACTATTTGGACAACGACAAACCCTTGGTGCTTGTGCACAAGGGGATGCACGATTGGTGATCGTTGCTGCCAATTGCCCACCTGAGTACATTGATGACCTTCGGGCAAAACACCCTGAAGTAACTGTGCATCAAGCACACATCGTCAACCGTGACCTCGGTGTCGCTTGTGGTAAGCCATTCAGTATCTCTACCCTCTGCATCATTGATGCAGGTGACAGTGAATTGCTTCAACTTGACGACAATATGTCTTGATTTGTCTACTCGACAAATGAAAGGCTTGATGTCTGTTAAGGACATGGCTCAAACATGCGCACGCCTGTTAATGCAGCAACAGCCCTACTTTTGACAGCATTGATGCTGACTTCGCTTTTTGCGATTCAACAACACAACCCAGTTGAAGTGCTACCAGAAGACGATTTGAGTTTCGATGAACCTCTGCTTACTTCTGGTCGATCCGCAAGTACATCTATTCTCGCTGCAGGTAGTGGTGCTAATAGCGAATTTGGAGATCACATTGAAGCTCTTCCTAATGGAGGATGGGTTGTTGGCTCAGAATTCAATTCAACTCTAACATATGGGTCAAAAACCCTTTCGCCAACCTCTCCTTATGCCACATTTAATGGAGGCGGCGAATTTTTCCTTGCAATTATGGATGGGAAAGGTGCTTGGTCTAATCTTGTAGGAGCAGACCATAACTACGGAAGTGGTGGTCTTTCATTCATTACGGATATCACTGTCGGAGTGGCAGGAGAAATTTTCGTTTCTGGCTACTTCTACGGAGAGATTGCTTTCGGTGCTCCAAATCCGAATACGATTATCAGTAATACGAATTCAGGATTTCACGATGAAGGATTCATTGCCAAAGCAGACCCAATGGGTAACTGGATGTGGGCAAAAAGTTTCACAACCTTAGTCAATGGTACTGGGGAGAACAGTCGCACTACTGCTATGCAAGTTGATATGATGGGTAATCTATTCGTTACTGGAACATTCCAAGGAGAAACTGATTTCGGTGGTACGAGTCTTAATGCTACGAGCCAAGATATATATGTTGCAAAATTCGATGGAAATCAAGGAACTCTTAGTTGGGTTATCTACGGTGGAGGAATCGGTACCGACAGTGTTTTTGATATGGCGATTACTCCTTCCAATGGCGTAAAAATAGCAACTGCAACTACGAGTATTTCTCAATGGGGCTCAAATAACTATGGCGCAGTTGGTGCTGCTGATGCAGTCATCGTTGAAATTGATGCTAATGCTGCTGTTCTTGGATTAACTGGAATGGGTACGCCTAATCAAGAAACTCTTGTCTTACAGATGATCGTTGATGGCTCAGGTGACTCCTATCTTTC
>QXYA01000158.1 GCA_009887135.1 Candidatus Poseidoniales archaeon | reverse complement strand
ATTGACAATACTGTACAACCCCTTTCACCTCCAAGGCATCTCGAAGGACCTTTAAGCCATCCTTCCTGGATTGTTCTCAACGATAGTATTGACCAAGGTGGCCAAGTATTGGTTTTCGTTGGAACTCGAAGGAGTGCACAATCTGAGGCCAAGAAACTTTCTGCACGTGTAAAAAAACGATTCGCCAAAGAACAACCAGAGCGGTTGATTGAACTCGAACAGATAGCAGATTCTCTCGAGGGAAGAACCCAGACAAGTATGGGGGAAACACTGGCTTTGTGCGTTCGAGGAGGCGTTGCATTCCATCATGCTGGATTGACACACCGACAACGCCAAGTGATTGAAGGGGCTTTCAAGAAAGGCTTGCTTCTAGCGCTTTGTGCAACTCCAACCTTAGCAGCAGGAGTGAATTTACCCGCCAGGAGAGTTCTGGTACGAGACATCAAACGTTGGGACGATGGAATGAGTCGGCCATTACCGGTTATGGAAGTACACCAGATGCTTGGTAGAGCTGGTAGACCTCGTTATGATGACATCGGTGAAGCATGGATTCTTTGTAAGGGCACAGATGGATGGCAGGTTGCTGACGATGTTAGTGAGCGATATTTCTTTGGCCCAATCGAAGACATCACCTCCAAACTGGCTGCTGAACCAGCAATGCGAATGCATCTTTTGTCTTCAGTGGCAACAGGAGGTTTGCTTCACCGACACTCGATTGGCGCCTTCTTTGGGGCCACATTCCTTGGCACGACTATGCCTTCCACACAACTTCAAGAACGGCTTGATACAATGTTGGATTGGCTTGTCGAGGAAAGATTCCTTCGACGGTTAGGTGTCGATGAACAATATCAGGATCGTATTGCAAACTCTGGCATAGATGAAGAAGAAACTTGGGAAGATGAGGTCCCTGTCTGGGTCACTATTGCTCAAGATGCAGGTGGAGTAAGCATTACTTCCCCCCAAGAGCAACCATCTAGAAATTCATCACCGCATACCAAACCTTCCCTCAGTTTTGTATCTGCTTCTTCAATGAACCAGGTTGGAGGCTGGAGTCAGCAAAAAGGGGAGCATCCTGCAATGCGCTACGAAGCTACTGCGATGGGCGAGAGGATTGCTCAATTGTATCTCGACCCACTTTCGGCATCGATTATGAGAACTGGAATGAGAAGAGCGGTTCGACGAATGGTTCGTGGCGACGCCCCAGTAACTCAATTCGGACTAACTCACCTTGCTTGCAGTACGCCTGATTTTGCTTCGTTGTGGGCTAAGACTGCAGATTTAACTCTCGGCTCAGATCTTCAACTCAAAGCCGCATCTGTCGAAGATGAACTTCTTCATGACATGTCGTATGAAGAACGGCACCTCGGTCTGGTGAAATCGGCATGGTGCATTGAGCATTGGTTTGAAGAAGAAACAATGCGAGAGATCGAAAAGCAACTTGACGTATCACCAGGAGACGTTCATCATCGTGTCGATTTGATGGAATGGCTTCTCTACGGTGCTCGTGAAATCTTGCTAAATGATGATGTGTTTGCTGACGAACACATGCCGGTATTGACTCAACTTTCGAAAGATCTTGATCTACTCCGTCAACGTGTTCGACATGGATGCAAAGAAGACCTTCTCCAATTGGTGAAGATACGCCATGTTGGCCGTTCAAGAGCTCGTTCTCTTGCTGGATTTGGCATACGTACTCCGAAAGCAGTCATTCAAATGACACGTGCGGACAAGCAAAAAGTTGCTTCATGGAGAGGATGGGGTCCTAAACTTGTTGAGAACATCATCACAGAAGTAAAGAACGTCTTATCCAAAGAAGAAAAAGTTGTTCCGCCTCGTCAGCGAACTGATGATATGCCCCTTGAAGGCGAAGAGCAATCGGATAATTGATGTGCTAACAGAGCGCGCAACGCATTCATGTGGAGCACCTTTCCTTGTTGGGCTTGGAATTCTGTTGAACCAATTGACATCAAACAATTTGTTCATTCCTTCCAGAAATCACAACCTTCTGAAAGATGGGTTTTTTGTGGGGGGGAGGTTGCACAAACACCTCGCCAGTTATGGACTGCTGCAGTTGTAAGTTCACGCAACATTGAACGTTCCAAAGCACAGGCTCATACATTGGATGCAGAATTCTTACGGGTCTTATCTGGAACAAACAATGTCTCAGAGGCCTTCAAGCGAGCTGGACTCGCTCAAGGTGCTCAATCAGGTTGGTTACTTCATATTCCAAACATTGACCAACCTCAAAACGAAGAGGAAATTAATTCATCGGCCGAATCTTTACTCACAAAACTTGGATTGACATCAACTGAAAATTCACTCCAGATTAGCACCACAGGGGCAGAAAAGCTTGGCGTCTCTCTTGGTGGTGAAACGGAATCAATACGAATTGAGGCCGCTCTTATAGGTCACATTCTACTTGCTGATGTAAACACGTCTCAATAATAATATCAATTCCCAACCACTCTTGAAAACAAAGAGTTCAAACACCTCCGCACAAGAGAAGACCCATGGTCATCCAATCCGAGCGAGCGTCAGCCACCTCCTACTCCTCCAGATACCTCGATCGCACAAAGATGAACAATGCTCTAAGCAATGCTTTGACGTTTGGAGCAAGTTATGCAGAAATTCGTTTAATGGCCGAAACAACTTCTTCAGTCCGATTAAAAGATGGACAACTTGAACATGCAATCCCTGGTCAAGAGATAGGAGCAACACTTCGAATCTTAGCAGACGGTGCATGGGGCGTTCATTCTACGACAGATATCAGCAACATTCCAAATGAAATCGAAGCAACTGTGCGCCTAGCGAAAGCAGTTGCTGCACGCCGTCCTAGCGGTTCAAATCCAATTCAACTAGCTGAAATCCCAATTCATCAAGATGAAATTCATTGGAAGTCAAAAAAAGATGTTCGCAACACCGACCTCGACACAAAGTTGTCAATGCTCGACAACATCCATCAGTCTGCCAACGATGATGAACGAATCATCTCAGTTTCGTGTGGTTGGTCCGATGAGCACCTCCACACTGAACTCCTCACAACGGAAGGCATGGACAGAACATGGTCATTCCAACGTTCGATGGTAAATGGCATGGTTACCGCCAGAGATGGTGGCGATCCAGTATCCTATAGAATGAGGCATGGCGGCGAAGGTGGCCTCGAGCTCATCGAAGCTTGTGACCTTCAAAGTCTTGGTGGAGATGCTCGTATCGCAGCATTGAGACTACTCAAAGCGGAGCGTTCACCAAGTGGAAAATTACCTCTAATTGCAGACCGTGACCTTACAGGCGTCTACATTCATGAAGCATTAGGTCATCCATGCGAAGCAGACCTTGTCGCAGCGGGTGACTCTTGCTTAGATGGAAAACTTGGCCAAAAAATCGGAAATGAAATTGTCACAGTTGTTGATGATCCAACCATGCGAGGAGGCTATGGCGCCTATCCTATCGATGATGAAGGACTCGACACAAGAGAAAAAACACTCATCAAGAACGGTGTCCTAACCGATTACTTGAATCACAGAGAAACCGCACATCACTTTGGTCTAGAACCAAATGCGGGCGCACGGGCGCAGGATGGCCTCCACCATCCACTTGTTCGAATGTCCAATACGATGATCATGGGTGGAAGTTTCAATGATATTGATGAATTAATGGAGGACATTGAGTATGGCGTTTATGCATGTGGATCACGTGGTGGACAGGTTGACACAGGCAGAGGTTCATTCCAATTTGCTGCTCAAGAAGCATACTTGATCGAAAATGGGGAGATTACTACTCCTCTACGTGACGTCAGTGTCAGTGGATTAACATTGCAGATTTTGAATGATGTTGATGGATTAACCAAAGATGCAAAACTCGCAAGTCCTGGATTCTGCGGAAAAGGACAAACTGTCCCCGTGGGCGACGGCGGCCCAATCATGAGAATTCGAGAAGCACTGGTGGGATGAGCATGATTCCAGAAGATGCAATTGAACGGCTCCTTGACGGATGCAAGGTGATCTCAAAGGAATGTGAACTACAAAGCATTTCAGAATGGGAAATCGTAGGAACGCAAGGATATGGCCGCTCATTAGATATCGAAGCAGGAAGAATTTCCCTCGCTTCAGGAGGCGGAGAAGGCGGATTTGGTGTCCGAATACTTAACAATGGCCGGTATGGCTATGCCCATCTTGTTGATGTCTCAGGAGCCAAGCACGCCGTTTCACAGGCATTGTCAATAGCAAAGGCAAGCCCAAGCATTGCAGGTTTCTCTTTACCATCAGCCGAAAAAACAAATCCTGTTGATGGAATGCTCGATGAGACTATCCTGAAATTATCTCCAGATGACCTTCTCACTCAAGGAGATGACATCATCTCCGAAGTCACATCGCTCGACAAAAGAGCAGTTGTTATCGGTGGAGGCATTGGAATTGGTGCCGAAGCTGGCGTTATGTTGTCAAGTCAAGGTATTGAAGCATCTGGAATATCGACATCCCATGGCTTAGGAGTCCAAGTCTCCATCGATGTAGACGATCAAATGACAAGTTCATGGGAGAGTTCTTCCTCACGAAAACTCATCGAAGGCATTCCTGATTGTGTGGCTACAGCAGTGGAATGGGCTCAAAAAACAAGAGACCCTATTGAAATTCAATCAGATGCACAAGACACACCTGTCATAATGACTTCACAGGGAATCAGTTCCTTATTCTCAAATATCATTCGACCATCTATTCTTGGTGAACGAATGGTTCGAGGCGAATCCTATTGGTCTGGAAAATTAAACGAAGTTGTACTCGATAATCATCTCACAATGATGGATGATCGAAGGATGGAAGGTGGATTTGGCTCAGGTTCACGCGATGGAGAAGGCGTGCCGACATCATGCCACACAATTATTGAAAATGGCACTCTTCGCAAGATGTTATGGTCCTCAAGAGATGCTGCGAAGAATGTATCAGAAGGTAGAATTGATGCTGCTGAATCAACAGGTTCTGCGTCGCGAGGTAGCCACATGTCACCTCCAACAACAGGATGTGGTGACGTCCATCTACTTTCATCAAAGCCTCCAATGTCTCTTGATGAGATGATTGAGACAATGGGAACGGGTTATGTTGTTCACAGCGTCATGGGTGCACATACGGCTAACCCAACGAGCGGAGATTTCTCAGTCACATCAAGTACCGTTCTTCGAATTGAAGAAGGTGAAATATTGGGCCCGATTAAACAGGCTGGCGTCTCTGGAAATCTCTTCAAAGCCTTGTCAAAAGAAGTCAGTCTCGGCCACAGTTCGACAAGGAACGGTGTGTCAAGCACTGGAACAAATCACCTTTCAAACGTCCTCTTCGCACAAGGAATGCGTATCAATCCCGCCTGAATTGTGAAGGGGATTGTTTATCACCCCTCGTCAGTCTTGTTCAGTTCCATGGAGGTCATGGGAGTGTCAAGTCTAAACCAATCCGCACGAAAACCCGCAGCCTGTTCTCCGCACAGGCCCAATCAACAATTCGCCTGGCGGGGGTGGATTCTTTGAGCGGAGACGACCGATATGCAGGCCATATTGCAGCAGTATTGCAGGAATGTCCTGACGCCGATCAAGATGAAATCCGCTCAGCTTTCGTGAAGTACGAAGAAGAATTTTTCATCCCTCCACAAGACGCTATTCGATCGATTGTACGACGATTTCGAAGTGAAAGCGACACACCAACCTCTCAAGGAGGGGCGAGTGGTCAAACGAAGAAGCCATCCAAAAAGGTGAGTTCCCTTTCTGAGTTGAAAGCTGACGATCGTGAGATTGAAATCGAAGTTGAAATCGTTTCACACAACGTTCGTGAACAAATGATTCGTGGCGAATCAAAGTCTATCTCTTTCGGTCTTCTTGAAGATGACCCATGGCAGGAAGGTTCTGGAGAAAGAACCCGCTGGGAGTACAAAGACTGGGGAAATAACGCTAACATTACGCCAGGGTCAGTTGTTCGAATTGAAGGAGCATCTGTCAACGAGTATCAAGGAAGAATGTCGATCAATATCAATCAATCATCACGCATCGCTGTCTTGCGAGAAGGAACTCGACCAGTTGTCGCTCCAGGCGAGCCAATCGGTATCGATTCCCTTCCTGGCGACGGTTATGTTTGCATCGTTGGTCGCGTCATGTCGGTTCGACCAGATCAAATTCACAAGAGAGATGGGAGCGGTAGTATTGACGTTGTCCGAGGCCGATTGGCTGATGAATCGGGTGCAATCGGTTTCCTTTCTTGGGAACCCTTTGAATTTGAAGTTGGTTCATTGCTAAAGGTAGATGGCGCTCAAGTCAAGACCTTTCGAGACACACCAGAACTCAACTTTGGTAGAACAACGAAAATTGAGCCATTCCACGATGCTTCTTTCGCAGATACAGATGCCCTGAAAGAAGGACTTATTGCGACAGTAAGTACACTTCGCGATGGTTCGAAGGATGTCGAAGTTATTGTCAGCATCACGGAATGGGCAAAGCGTACATTCACCAAAGATGGAGAAGAAAGGTACCTTTGGTCGGGCCAGATAGCTGACCCAACTGGCCAATGCCGAATGAGTGCTTGGGTCGATTTACCAATCGATGAAACAAAACTGCCGATTACTGTACGTATCACCGATGCACGCGTTCGAGCTTGGCAAGGTATTCCAGATATCACCGTCGATAGAGCGGAGCAAATTACAATACTCGATGAAACTCCTTGGGACGGAGACCTTGATCTTACAAACCTGAAAGTTGAAGTCGGACTACACGACCTTGTCAGTGGACCAAGCAGAGTGGGGATCTCCACTACCGGAA
>QXYA01000157.1 GCA_009887135.1 Candidatus Poseidoniales archaeon | reverse complement strand
CGTCATTTGCGTAATCAGTGGTCCAACCAAATTCAAGGAAGTCGTGAAAGTATGGATGGTCAGAATCGCCAGATTGTTCCCAGAATACAACCAGTCTCTTGTCCATGTTGATCAATTCGATCAGTGTGGGCCACTCAGTATTCATGTCATGCACGTACATCATATCTGACAAACCTGCATCGTCAAAAACGGTCTTCAAATGGTCGGCCTCGACATAATTTTCGACGAGAAGCGTGACGATGTCTCGATCTTCATCTTCCATTTCAGTCTCTAATGAACTCAACCAGTTGAGTGGGTCAACAGCTCCGTAGGTGCATGGACTGAACCCTTCGTTGGAATTTCCATGACAAAATCGTACGTTTGATTCGCTCTTATCTGCAGTTGTCAAATAGTGCGTATCGAGCATGAACGCCCTCATCCCTGCATTCCACTGTGCCTGAAAACCTGTAAGATGATTGCTCGCTGGATAGTAGATGTTATCTTCATGTGTCGAGAAGGAATTGTGCGTTTCTGGGAATGTTACTTGATCATAGGTTCTGTGACAGAGTACGACCATACCATTGCAAGGAATTGTTTCGAGATATTCGCAGGTTCCATCATCTTCGTTCGCAGTTTCATCATAGTTATCTGCATCTGGGTCTGTACAACCAAGAATCGGTTCTGGTTCTGGATAGACGCATGAGCCATCATCTTCCTCTGCTTCTGAATTATAATTCTCCGCTTCAGGGTCTGTGCAACCTTGAATCAATGATTGGACTTCCGCAGTATTATCACTCTCCTCGTCCGAAGATTCCTCGAGGTATGTGCATCCGGGAGCAGCGAGCAAAACGACCGTGATGAACAAGGCCATGACTCGCATGGCACGTACTGGCAGTGAAGTGTCTTGAAAACTCCGCTTAGGAATCAATACAGTCCTCTGTTGTGGCAAGAGAGGGATTGGCTAATGTATCAGTAACATGCCATTTTGCTTCATGGAACCTTCAGATGCGGATGCTTCTCTGAACGTTCTGCTCGTTCACGTCTGGTATTGGCCTCACCTCGGAGGAGGTAATCAGCACGTTGAACACATCGCTCGGCAACTGGTGAAAAGAGGGCATAAAGCGACCGTTTGGTGTGCGGATTTACCTGAGCATGATGAAAAACAATTTGTTCGAGATGGCGTTGAAGTCATCCGTTTACCTCCGAAGATGGTTCTTGCTGGTATTGACCCAGTTGTATCTGTAAAGAAATTGAACATGGATTTTGATGTTGTTCATCTCCATGATATTCTTCCAGTTCTGATTCGTCGCTCGTTAAAGCGCGCAAAGAAACTCAAGGTTCCTGTCGTTACGACCTTCCACAATGATTACATCAAAACGGGTATGATTGCAAAGTCCTTCAAGGCACTTCGATGGGTTGTACAGGGGCGAAGAACGCTCAATACATCGGATGCACGTATTGCACTGACTCCCTATTATGCGAACCATCTCAAGCAACGCGGAGTCAATGATCCAATCGATATCTTGCCAAATGGTTTCGAGCCTGTTGCCGAGGACCCTGTGCGCCCTGGCCTTCTTCCAAGCGATGCAGATCAACATCCAATCATGGTCTTTGTTGGACGATTAAGTGAGCAAAAGGGATTGGACGTTCTCATGGATGCTTGGAACAAATACTGTGACGCAGGTCCGCCTAATGCACGTCTTGCAATCGCAGGTTCTGGTGAACTCAATGAGTGGTTGGACCAACGTATTGCGAGCGCAAAGCAACCTGATTCAATTCACAAACTTGGTCGTGTCGAAGACAGCGAAAAGAGATGGTTGTTTGAGAATGCAAAGGCCGTACTTCTCCCCTCTCGATTCGAAGGCCTCCCGACGGTTCTGCTCGAAGCAATGAATGCAGGAGCACCTACAGTTATGTCCGATGTCAACGACTTGGGTCGATTAGTGACTGAACCAGATGCTGGCCTTTCAATTCCTCCTGGAGATGTGGATGCTCTGCTTGAAGCAATCAGTACCATTCTCAAAGCAAATGATGAACAAATTATGCGTTGGTCAACAAATGGAAAGGAAGCGTCAAAGCCGTACCTTTGGTCAACAATTACTGAAGATTTACTTCAGATATATAGGCGGGTGAAAAGGTGACTCTACCTCGATTGATCATCTTTCATTGCAACATGGGTTTGCTTGGAGGAGGTCAACGTGACCTTATTGTGGCTTTACCAGAACATGCGAAACGATGGGACATCACAATGGTCACACTCAACGCCCCAGACTTGCTTGTCGATAAGTGTAGAGAACTCGACATCGAGTTGATCACGCCTCCTCAACCTTGGCAAGAGCCTCGTGGGGGATTGAAAGAGATCACAGCGGCTTCAGGTCGTTCTGCTCGAAAGGCTTGGAAACGCCTTTTACCTTCATTAAAAGAACCACTCCAACAAGCCGATGCTGCTTTTGTTATCATCAGCGTAGGGGGATTAGAAGTCCTCGAATTGATCCCTCGTTCGCTTCCACTTTATGCCTTCATTCTTGAGCGAAACAAAGGAATCTATGATGACGTCTCTCACCAAAATATGGATGGCTCATTCAAACGTCCAATGTGGATGAATAATCTCGCTCTTTCCTATCTTCGTCGGTGGGACAAAAAGTGGCATCGCATGTTGTGGAATCGACCAAATACAATCATTTCAGCTAATACGCCAACCAGCGCACGAAAACTTGCATCAGCGCACAAATGGCCGACCCTAAACTCATGGATTGCCGGAAGACCTGAATTCCGAGATGAGGAAAAACGGCCGGCTGGAGTGGGTGTGCTTTGGCCAGCGATTAACCCGCATGCATGGCCTATTGAACCAACTACAGATGAATTGAAAGTTTGGGAACATTTCGAACTTAAACCAATCACACCGTACCTTTTGACCATTGGTCGTGCCTGTTTCATGAAAGGAAGTTTTGAAGCGCTTACTGTTGCTCAAGCGAGTTCAATGCCTTTAGTTCACGTCGGCGGTGGAGAAACCAATGAGATGAAGAAGAAGGCAGCAGAGATGGGTGTTGAATTAATCATCATGCCCAGAATCGATGAATTGGAGATTGTTTCTCTTGTTCGTAATGCTCACGCTCTTCTCGCAATTGCGAGAACTGAAGGATTTGGCCTTACTCCTATGGAAGCGATAATGGTGAACACTCCAGCGCTCGTTGTTGATGACGCTGGCTTCAGGCACACGATTACGGATGGATTGAATGGTCGTAGACTACCATGGCCAAACAATCCAGATTCCATCCAGAAATGGGTTGAGGCGATTGAACAGTCAGGCCAGGAAAGTAATCGTAACCAATGGTCAATAGCTGGAAGACAACGTATTTTCGAACGATTCAGTTCGAATCATCAAGCAGAAGGTTTAGCTCGCGGATTAGCAACATTTGATGTTCAAGTCGAATTAACAGATTTGGAGATATTACCAGGCCTTGACCCAGCGTGAGTTCTTAGAACGAAAACAAGGAGGTTTGCCCTCCTTCTCTGATAAGGTTCCCTTTGCGTAATGCATCGAAAGCAGCATCCATTCTCCGTTGACTAAACTCACGTTCTTCTTGTAAGAATTGAGTCAATCCTTTGACATCCACTGTGCCTGGTTTGAGATCATCTGCATCAACCTCAATGCAAGGATGGTTGAGGAAAATCTCTCGGATTTCATCGAGCCGTTCGGGGGCCTCTTTGCCTTTTTCTTCGCATATAGCTTCAATTGTCCCTAAAGATTTAATCAGTTTAATTCCAGTTTTTGGACCTATTCCTTTCAACCCTGGGTGGAAATCGGTACCGATCATTATGGCTAAGTCAACCAACTGTTCACGGGTCAAATCATGTGCAGTAAGGAGTTCTTGCAAATTGATTTGTTGTGCCTTCACAGTTCGGCCATGTCGCTTACTGCCATGACTCATAAGATTACGAACGAGGATTGGGCTTCCGTAAAGGAGTGCATCCCAGTCTTGAGTTGCCACGATATCGAGTTGGCCTTTGACAGCCATTACAGCTGCTTGACCTTCGCCTTCTGCCGCAGCATCGACCCAACGAACACCGAGTAAGTCAAGCATTTTCTTGGTGTCATTGATCATCTCAGTGCTGTAGTGAACAATACGTTGTGCCATTTTTTGAGCGGTCTGGTAATCTCCATCTTCGAGTGCTTGCTTGTGAATAGCCTCTGCTTCTAACCGACGCTTTCGACGTGCTGCAAGTTCATCCGCCTTCAATTCAGGAGATTGTCCATCGAAGATAAAAATAGGCTGGATACCCATTGAGAGCATGGATGTTGTTCGATTAAGAATACCCATCAAATGGGCTACGACGCGCCCTTTTGAATCTCGCAATGGTCCACCATCACCTGTTGGTGAACGATCTCGAATCGTTGTAAGAAACTGAAAAGCCGTAAGAAACGCATCAATTCCAACACGCTTACCGCGAAGTTCTGCAAGATTAATCTCCTCAGGTGTTGTAAGGTCCTTTAGATTACAGCCCATAACATTCTGTTATCGTCGAGGGTATGTCATGGTTCGTATGCGGTGCCGTGAAGAACAAGCACACTAAGCGCAGTGTATGGGGGAGCATATTGTAGCCTTACGAGGTTGGCATCCAGCTCTCGCTCAAGCCGAAGTACGGGCGCTCTTTCCAAACAGAGATATCCAACCATTTACTTCATCTCGACTCATGCAACTTCAACTCAATGAAGAGGATTTACAGAACATATCAATTTCATCGGGTATTGAAGCAATTTTCAACAACGGAGAAAATCATCCTTTTACTGATGTTGAATCCATACGTTCGATCATCAAATCCCATTTGGAACTCAATCCACCCAACGATGAGTCGTGTGCTGTTGTTGCATGGAAGCACGGCCGAGGTATCGAAGGTGTTTCACGTTCAGCATTCGCTGGACGTATCGGTGGACTGTTGTCTGCAATGGACGCACAAATCGATTTGGAACATCCCCAACAACGATTTGGAATTCTTTTTGATGAACATTCAAACTCAGTAACGTTTGGTTGGTTGCAAGGTAGTGGACCAAAAGGCGATGAGAGTGTTGAACGACGAGCAAGTCAACGCCCTTTCTTCAAGCCTGTGAGTTTGGAACCAAGACTTGCGCGATTAGCAGTCAACCTCGCTGGTGGACCTTTACAAAAAGGCGCAATACTCGACCCAATGACTGGAACTGGTGGATTTGCAATCGAAGCCGCGTTAAGTGGAAGAGATGTTGTTGCACTTGATCTCGATGCTGAGATGATTGCTGGAGCTAAGAACAATCTGGAATGGTCTGGATCAACTGCAAATGTATTCTTTCAAGGAGATGCTACGGATGTTAAGGCATCGATTCCAAACGATGGCCCTCGAGCCTTTTCAGGTATCATTCTCGACCCTCCATATGGAAGGAATTCCCAAGGATCTCTTGATCATGAAGAGCTCCTCAACCAGACTTTACTCAGTTGTTCAGCAGTTGTAGAGAATGGCTCCCTCGTCCTTATTCTACCAAGTGAACCCAGAGAATTGTGCTTAGAGAGGGCTCTTGCTCCTGAAGAACGTCCTCAATTAATTCATTTTCAATGGTCTGAACTTGAGCAGCTCTTGTTGGATTGCAATTGGAAATACGAGGATGCATGGTACGTGTTTGTCCACGGTAGTTTAGGACGCGTTGTCATTTACGCATCAAGCGTTCCTCAAGATTGAGTAATGCAATTGCATCATCTTCAGTGGGTTGAGGAAACTGCGATCTGTGAGGACAGCCATCATCGAGTATTGCCTCGTCTTTTGGATTCAGGACAATTGGATATTTTCGACATCCTTCTGGCCGCACTTCATACACAGAACAAATTCCTTCAGCACTCGTTTCGGAGGAAGTCGTCAAAAGAAAGACGCACGCACGTGTTGTTTCATCATTAAGCAGAGTCAACACACCATTATGTTCCCATGTAAACGTTTCAACTGCCATTCCAGTACGACGAGAAAGACGTTTTGCTTCCGAGATTGTCAGAGGCATTGTCGTTTCACGACAACAAGCAGAACAGCCCATTGGAACACAAGGAAGCTGCTTGACCATAGAAGCCTCTGCCTTTGCTTCGCTTTTGAACATCAGGGACAAATCGAGGCTCAAAATAGGATTTACAATGGTAAATCGGCAGGTGCGACTCGGTGAGAGAACCGTTCAACCGATCCATTTTCTCGAACGATGAACTTTCCAAAATTCCACTTAATGTCTGCAACACCGTTTTCATCGAGAACGTTGCAAAGTTCAGCATACAGAGGGTGACGGTTTCCTCCATTAACATCGATCTTCGCCATCATTGGGAAAGTGACGCCATACGTTGATTCGCAAAAGGTTTGAATCTCTTCATGCGTCCCTGGTTCTTGTGCTCCGAACTGATTGCAAGGGAAACCGATGACGACCAAGCCGTCGTCTTTCTTGGATTCGTACAAGGCTTGCATTCCTTCGTACTGTGGAGTGAAGCCACATGCACTGGCTACGTTCACGATCAGAAATTCAGTTCCACCGAGTTGCTTCAGAGATGTGGTCTCGCCTGTTATTGTTTCAAATTCGATATCAAAAAGTTCGCCCATAACCATTCTAACTGTATTTCATTGATGAACATGTGGTTTCAAAAATGAAATTGAAAAATCCTCCTTTTTTTCTTAAGGACGGGGAATCTAATTTATACTCTACTTTGAAAGTAAGAATGTGGCAGATACTGGCATTGAGTATTTGGATGAAATTGGGCTCATACTCAACATCATGGTTTTAGGGTTCATGTTATTGTTTTTGATACCAACGATGAAACAACGTGATAAGCTGATTACCGCCTTTTTTTCACTCATTTCAAAGGTAACTTCAGTCTTTAAATCAGATAAGGAAGATTCGACTGAACCACATGAACTCAAACAAGAATTTTCAATGGAAAAGACGCCTTGGGATAGAAGAATTGGAGCTTGGCTTGTTGTTTGGCTTTTGATTTATCTCATCCATATCGAAATGAGTTTCAATGAATCCTTCGATTGGCTCAGATATTCTGGCACAAATACCGATGTAATGAAAACCGAGGACGTTGCTTCTTGGTTTAATTTCATCATCATCGGAACACTCTTGATGTTGCTTATCCCGATACCGTTCCTTAGAAGGACATGGATGGTTGCTGTGTTTGCAGGAGTTGCACTGTTTACTAGAATTGCCGATCAACGTGCTTTAGAAGATGGGTTCAATTCGAACTATTCGATTCTCTTTGTCATGGTATGCTCAATGATTTGTGTAACAATGGGAATCCGTCTCTTTTTGTTCCTACCAGATCCGAAATCGAAGGAAAAGAAACACATTGCGCTTCGGAGAAGCGGTTTCTTTGCTTTGGGGGCGGTCGTAATTCTGAGCGATTTCATGGTATTTCTTGTTCCGGGATTCTTCAATGGTAGCTCCCACACATGGTGGTATTCATTTTTCATGAATTGGTCAGTGGTCCAGTATGGGTATGATGGCTTACTGGCAACCCATCTCATCACCGCTACTATCATGGGCATTTTCTCCTTCATGATGATTTCATTAGGTCTCTCTTCATTGTATCACCTTGCTTTAACAATACGTAAGAAACGTAAGTTTGGAGTCCCTGGTATTTTTGCAGTCTACTTCATCCTCATGTGGGTGATGATCCTCGTTCGATTCATTACAATCGAAACTGAACTCGCTGCATTTAACACAATGACAGGGGCTCCCGAGAGTGCAGGTTCGTATACATGGTACGATAACAGTGGCGTATTGAATGAAACTGTTATCACTGATGATATGGAATCCCTCTCTGTGGTAATTTATGGATTGACTTCAGGATTCACAGATAATCTCATCTACCCATGTGTTGCATTAATGCACGCAGTCAAATTCGGCCTAATTCGTATTCAAACCGATGCTGAAAAGAAACTTTTCCGTCTTCTCAGCCTTGCCCTACTGGTTGCAATCGCTGCTGTATTCACAGAAATTTTACAAGAACTTCTCCAAATTATTGGCTGGTTCAATAATGATATCATCTTCGCTGTCATCTGTGGTTTGGTCCTAACGACTGGTTGGGAGAAGAAGCTGATTGATGCGCTTGAGCCTGACGCTGAAACAATCAACGTTTCTTGGAAATATCCTGGAAATGATAAACTTCTCTTTTGGACTGTGAATTTCATTGTTGGAGGGGCATTTATCCTTCAAGCAACAATTGGACTTTTGAATCCTGAATCACACACTGAGCTAATCTTACCCCTCGCTATAGTCGCTCTTATTATGGCTCTTATCTTTGATGGAAACAGGAGGTTTAACAATGTCTGAAGAAAATCCTATCGTTCCAGAATCTGATGAGGAGACTGACATTGAGACGCCTGATTCAGTGGAAACCGTAGATGAGAGTAAACAATCGCTCGAAGATGAAAACAAGGGTGCGCGCAGAACTGTCACTCGACGAAAGCGAAACAAATTAAAATCAAAGACAATTGTTGTCGATGAACTTCCATCAATGTCGTTTGTTATGGGGGGGGAGCATGCAAAGTGGCTCATTCCAGCATGTTTTGTTGCTATGATTCTCATCTCTGTCTATGGAGGCATGGTCTCATGGAATCTACAGTATGCAGAACCTGACTCAACGTTCGATGGAACTTCAAGAGAGTATCACGATTGTATTATGATCAATTTCAAGTATGGTTCAAGAAATTCAACCGATCACGACCCTTATCACCCAGATAATGTCGAATGTGCTGAGAAACAAGGCCTTGATCCAAATTGGTCTGAACTCGAATATCAACAATGGCTGGATGATTTACTTAGCGGACTTACTGTTGCAGATGATGGGAATCATAGTGGATATGTTTGGACTGAAGGTGGTATTGGAACAATGACATATCTCGTTTCTACTATGAATGCCAACATGAGTGTGTATTACGACCCTGCTGCTGGCGGTGAATTTAATGCAACTCATCTCGCAATATGGAACTCTGCAACAACTGATTTTGGCGGAGGAAATGATTCCTTTGAATCACTCCTGCCTGGAGGCGATACTGCCATGGCTGCTTACATTGGAACTGGAGGCATCATCGGGCCAAAACCAACCGGATACATCTGGACTGCAACAGGTATTGAGACCATGACGATTCTTGGAGCGAATCTCGGTTCAAACATGAGTGTCTATGGCGATCCTATCCCCGGAGATGTATTCACTGGAGGGCACCTTGCCATTTGGAATGCAGCGACAGTAAGTTTCGGTGGAGGGAATGATACGTTTGAACATCTTCTTCCAGGTGGAGCCAGCGCAATGCTTGCTTTCATCGGCATGAACGGTTTTGTCGAAATTGCTCCTACTGGGTACGTATGGACTGAAGATGGAATTGGTACAATGGCAATTCTTGGGGCAAGCCTTGGTTCGAACATGAGTATCTATGGAGATCCAAGCGATGGTGATGTGTTTACGCAAGAGCATCTTGGCATCTGGAATGCAGCAACCGTCGGATTCGGTGGAGGAAATGATACCATGAGCGCCCTTGCTCCGAATGGTCAAAGTGCTTTAGCTGCGTTTTTACTCACACCAATCGTTCTCTGGTCAAATCTTACTGATATGCCAGCAGTTGACAATGTGACCATCAACCCAAGCGCGCCAACAACCTCAGATGCGCTCTCTTGCACCTATGATTATCTTGATCCTCAAGGTGACGATGACGTCTCACAAACTCGATGGTACGTCAATGGCGTGTTCTCTGCGACCAATTCTACTGAACTTTCGTTGGCAGCAGGAGATGAAGTAACATGCAGCATCTTGCCATCCGATGGAGTGAACTTTGGCTTCAGAGTTTACTCTGAGGCAGTCGTTGTTTCTTGAAAAACGAAGCAAATGCTCTTGAAGTATCGGCTTGTGGTCCAACCATGCAAGTGCAAATGGAAACCTCAGCAGGAAACATCATGATTGAACTCTTTCACGGAAGTGCTCCCGATACAGTAGCAAATTTCGTCAAACTCGTCAACCAAGGATTCTACGACGGACTTCACTTTCATCGAGTCATTGAAGACTTTATGATTCAAGGTGGTTGTCCAAATTCAAAGGATCCAATGGCTCGTGGCGCAGGTACTGGTGGACCTGGATGGAAGATTCCTTGCGAAGCATCTGCTCTGGCATTAAAGCACGACACCCCTGGTATTCTTTCAATGGCAAACGCTGGTAAGAACACAGGTGGATCTCAATTCTTCCTCACAACAGTTGCCACCCCTTGGCTCAATGGTAATCACGCAGTCTTTGGAAAAGTTGTCGAAGGAATGGATATTGTGAAGACAATTGAAGGTTGTCAAAAGTTGCCTGGAGACCGCCCCAAGGTCCCTCAGAAAATCATTCAGTGCACCGTCGTTGAATGAAATCATTATTGTTTCATCGATTCGATGCATTCATAATTCATTGACGCGACCCTACGGTCATGGGAACTGAACGTGTGTTGGCAAAAGCTCGCAAACTTGCGAAGCGATTGGCAGACAAAATCGATGAACTAAGCGACTCTCTTGAAGATCTCGAGTTAGAATTCGCTATGTTGGTCAAGACCATTGACAAACTCGAATCCAAGCAAGGAAGCACCAAAGCAGTCGCTTCTGATGTTCAAATCGATGTCTCCATCGATGTTCAAGAAGACGATGACTTCGATGTCACCAATACTTCTGCACCGAGTGCAAAGGTACGACGTAAGTTCTGATCAGGCTTCTGCTTCTGCAGCTTCACGCGCTTTGCGTGCGGCAATAAATGAACGTACACAGAGCGCCGTGTACGCTGATCCTGTCAAGAACATCATCAGCATTGACGAACTAGCAAAGGTAAGACCATCAGCCATGACCATGAAGAAGCGAGTACCGCCAAGTGCTCCGATCAAACCGAACGTAACGGCAACATGCATCCACAGCTTCCGCTTTCCTTCAGGTACCTTGGCCATTTCGCCGGAGACGAGAAGGGCGAGCCCAAGCGCTGCAGGCAAGAATGAAGTGAACGATTGTGCTTCAGAGAGATACGTTACAATCAATCCCCAAGAAAGGAGAAATAAACCGTAATTCGTTGTTAGATTTGGCATAGTGTTGGACTGTTCTTCCATATATTGCCTATCGATTGGAGGTTTATGAGTTCAGTTATTGTCTTTCTATGCCCTTAGCATTGGTTTAATAACATCATTCAATTGTTAAACTCTATGGGAAAACACAATATCGGCGGAAGTCGAATCGTATCGGTCAGCATACCCGAAGACGTTGCACAAGAACTCGACCGTTGGACCGGTGGCGGGAAGAATATGGGTCGCAGCGCATGGATTGTTCAAGCCATTCGAAACCGACTCGATGTAAAGGGAACCTATTCGCAGACCTATACTCCACCAAGCCCGAAGGCTCCAGTATCAAATGTTGAGTTCCGTATTGAAACTGACACAATGGGGGAAATGAAAGTCCCTGGTGACACATACTATGGTTGTCAAACTGCTCGTTCCTTGGTTAACTTTGACATTGGTGAAGACATCATGCCCAAGCCCCTGATTCGTGCATTTGGAATTCTAAAGGCTGCTGCTGCAAGGACGAATCGAGACCTAGGTGTTCTCGACCCGGAAATTGCTGGACTCGTTATTGATACGGCTGAAGAAGTCATGAATGGAGACCATGATGCTCATTTCCCTTTACGAATTTGGCAAACAGGTTCTGGAACTCAAACGAATATGAACTCAAATGAAGTCATTGCAAACAGGGCCATTGAGATGGCAGGTGGCGTTCTTGGAAGTAAATCTCCAGTTCATCCCAATGATCACGTCAACAAAGGACAATCTTCCAACGATACGTTCCCTACAGCAATGCATATTGCTGCCGCAGAAGAAATTGAGCATCGTCTATTCAAAGCAGTTCGAGGTTTAACACGGAAACTAAGAACCAAGCAGAAGGACTTCAAAGACATCGTCAAGATAGGCCGCACTCATCTCATGGATGCAACTCCATTGACGCTTGGGCAGGAATTCAGTGGTTATGTACACATGCTTGAGGCTGATTTACGAAGAATTGAATTCGCTCAGAAAGATTTGTTTGAACTTGCACTGGGAGGGACTGCTGTTGGAACTGGACTCAATTCACATCCAAAATTTGCTGAACACGTTGCTCGACGCATCGCTGAACGAACCGAATTACCGTTCGTCAGTGCTGAAAATAAATTTGCACAGTTGTCTGCTCACGATGCAATCGTTGCAGCCAGTGGAGCGATGAATACGCTTGCAGTAAGTTTGATGAAAATCGCCAATGATGTGCGTTGGCTTGGATCAGGTCCCCGATGTGGGTTTGGAGAACTCTCTCTACCAGCAAACGAACCGGGGAGCAGCATCATGCCAGGCAAGGTCAATCCAACACAATCTGAAGCGATGACGATGGTCTGCTGCCAAGTTATGGGTAACCACACTGCGATTACTATGGGTGGAAGTCAAGGAAACTTCGAGCTTAACGTCTTCAAACCAATGATGATTCACAATCTCTTGCACAGTATTCGTCTGCTCAGTGATGCATGCGTCTCGTTTGGAGAGCGTTGCATAGAAGGATTGGAAGCCAACGAAGAAATGATTCAGAAACATCTTGATAGTTCACTGATGTTGGTTACTGCCCTAAACAATCATATCGGCTATGATAAGTCTGCTAAGATTGCGAAGAATGCACATGAGAAAGGAATCACACTACGAGAAAGTGCCCTCGAACTTGGCTTGTTAACGAATGAACAATTCGACGAGTGGGTTCGTCCCGAAGACATGACGAGCCCGAAGTGATTACTTCGTTGGTGGCTTGAACAGAACAGAACGCTGAACAAAGAGAGCAACTAAGGGTATCCCAACCCATTGATTCCATTCAAGCACCAAATACAAGGCATACATTGTCATGAAGAAGAGCCCGAAGGCGACGACTAAACCTACGATAGCATATGGTGCAGTTTTAGGTCTCGGATCGATAAAGTCATAGACAAAGTATTCGCCAAAGTATCGAGCCCATACAAACGCGAAGTAAAAATAAATTCCACCAAGGAATCCTCCAAGAATAACGCCCTCTGGAAGCACTTCTATCGAGCCAAGAATAAGTTCAACTGAAAGCAGTATAATGGTCCAGTTATGCATCACTTGTTCATGTTTCAAAAATAGATGCTCAAGAGGATTATTGCTCTTAAAATCGGCAGGAATGATGACGTATCGAACAACAATCGCCGTTAAGCTCGATGCGCTTAAGGCCATAAAGTACAGAAGTGGAATAATCCGATTAAGGAATGAAGGAACTCCCATTCCAAAAATGGTCAACCAACTAACAAGACCTGCAAGGAAGAAAAATATTCCACAAAGAATAAGTTGCCAACTACTGAATGTAACACAACGTTCAATCCCTTCTACTTGATGTTGGTCAACGTTTCCAGTATGAAAGTTAATGCTGTACATAGTGGCTGGTCGTTGGCTTTTCACCATCCAAAATACGATGGTATGAAACGCGAGATATGCCCCAGCTATTCGGAATAAACCGAGTAGGATATCTGGGATGAGATCAGAGTTAACAATCGAATCTGTACTTGCTTTATGCAAAAACAAATCAGTCGCAAATCCAATCCATAGGAGCAGAATAAAAACAGCTGTAACAATCGTAAAGGTCACCTTTGTTTTAGGCGACTCAGAAAGAGTGTTCCCCCTGACCATGTTAGAATCCCAAGATTCCAACTACTTTAGGAATCGCTTAAAATGAAATGTATAGGAGAGACCCCCTCTGCTCTGACGGATAAGCAGAGATATGTTCAGTGACATTATTCAACCAATGCTATGATTTCCAACGATGCGTGGTCAA
>QXYA01000156.1 GCA_009887135.1 Candidatus Poseidoniales archaeon | reverse complement strand
TTTTACGGACATCCACCCACTTTATGAAGCATCCCTCTCTCAACTCCCTTAAAATAGAGCAGAATTAGGCGGACTTTATATTCTATAGAAAAGATATCATAGCCAACTTTCGCAGGCCTGGCAGTACCATGCTGAGTACTCTGGATACAGTTGACCCATCTCATTGCAATTTGTACATTCTTTCAATGCGTTATCCCCAAAGATTTCCAAAACAAGAGCAACATGTTGTTCCTCTTCGATTCCAAGGTTCTGGCGCATAACCCAAAGCATCTGATCTTCACTTGGTGAAATGATTCCATCCTCCAAAACCAGAGCGACGACGTTGCGATAATCATCCCATACAGTCACGTCTCTGAAGTCGAGTATGACCCCACCCTTCTCAGCCACGATATCTTGGCCACCTGGGTCATCGACAAACAAGACTAAGGATTCGGGTTTCAAGTCTTCACCGCGTAATTCAAAGGAGATTCGATTTCCATTCAAGTTTGCATAAACGAGTCCAGATGAGCGATTAATAACGCTACAGATTGAACGGGCTGTCGATTCGCTCGAATCGCCTCGCTTCCAACCTGTAGGACTTTTTTCATTGTATGCGTAAAATTCTGTTCCTTTACCTGGGTATTCGAGTCGTATTTCTTCACCACCATCAAATCCATTTGATACGATGGTTAACGCTGCTACTTCTGTGGAAACAATGTTATCTTCATCGTCAAAACTGATCATAAGTGGTTTTCTATCTTCCGAAGCGGCATTGTAGTGCCCTTGCATACCTGTCATCCACTTATCTTCTAATCGTTGCAGAGACTGTTCTTGTGCTTCTGAGAGGTTGGAATCGACTCCGAGAACGCCTTTGAGGTCGCCTCGTTCCATTTCATTCTTGAATTCTTGAATCAATTCGTTATCTCTTCGATGATTTGGCGGTGGCCCTCTCACCTTGTTGGATACATGGTTCGGGTCTTTCCATTCGTAAGAACAACGACTACAGGTGAGATATCCATCCATCGTAGAGGGTTGGCTTTCTCCACCACAACGTGCACAATCACCTTCGTCTTGTACAGAGATGTTCTCTATCGCATCATTTCGACCTTTACGGATGCCACCAAAGCCAGCCATGCATCGCCACTAGCGAATCTTTCTATGAAGGCTTCTATCGAGAGGTTAGAAATTAAATCAGAAGTGCTTTGAGTCCATAGTGGATCAGTTCATCTTGACCATACAAGCGTCGCACCTCGAATGAGACTTCTTGACCAATCGATGCTTGTCCATCTTCATCATCTGCAAGCATAAATACACCTTTTGGACCAGATGCAAATTCAACAAGAACCGTCGAAACTCCACCGAGTAATGGAGCTCTCAATGAGAATTCAGAAGGGGCTCCCGCTGCACTTAGTCGTGTCCACGTTAGGATGAATGCACGATTGTCAAGTTTGTTTGATGCTGGAGCGATTCGTTCTCCTTCTGCATTGAGTTGTCGAGGCGGCCAGACGATGGTTGAGGCATCTTCTTGAGCATGTAAACCAAGGCGTGATGGCATGGCAAGCATATGTTGGGATTGGGATACGTAGGCTCCTTGACTTACGCCAGAGACTTCTTTTTTCCAGGCTCTATGGATGGAGGTTTCACGATCTTCATCAATCACTTTTCCAAGAGATAAGTCTGGCCATTGAGAAAGATGTTCATCTTTTGTTAGGGCTACAATAAATGATGAATTGGATGCAATCAAATGATATTGTCCATCGGATTCTACTTTCCAATCTGTTGTCGATTCGATAATTGAAGAGACGGGAGTGCTCGGTGTATATTCAAGTGATTCTACAAAGGAATCGATTTGAATCGTGGATGCAGTCTCTGACTGGAGGAGTTGCAAAGCAATTGTGAGACGATCTCCATCGGGACCCGCCCATCGTTCACCATAGACACTGGTTGCAAAGACTACGTTGTCAACAGAATATTTTGAGATAGGCATTATCTCTCTCTCCCAAAGATATGGACAGCACAGGTTGCTCCTGAGCCTCCTACATTATGTGTCAATCCAACTTCTGCATCCCGTACTTGTCGTGGTGACTCTACTTGATGGCGTAATTGTTTGAAGACTTCGACCGCTTGTCCAGTTCCTGTTGCACCAAGTGGGTGGCCTTTTGACTTTAGTCCTCCACTTGGATTAATAGTAACTTCACCTTCATTCCGACGACCTTGTCCATCACGTGCAAAGCGTCCTCCCTCACCACGTCCTGTAAACCCAAGATCTTCTGTGGCGAGAACTTCTGCAATTGTGAAACAGTCATGGACTTCAGCCAAGTCGATTTGGTCCGGCTGAATATTGGCGATTGAGTATGCTTTTTGAGATGCCAATTGAGTTGCTCGTAGTTGTGTTAAACTCGGCCTGTCATGCAGGGCTAATTTATCTGAACCTGCTCCAGACCCTTTGACCCAAATTGGCGTGTCAGTAAACTGATGAGCGAGATGGTCTGCTACGAGGATAACTGCGGAAGCACCATCTGATGTTGGGCAACAGTCGTAAAGAGTGAGCGGATCGGCAACCATCGCTCCAGAACTTGCTTTCTCAAACGAGACATCTTTGCGTAAATGAGCTACTTCATTGTCAAAGCCATGCATATGGTTCTTCACAGATACATGGACAAGGTCATCATGGGTTGATTCAAACTCGTGAAAGTAACGTCGAGCAGTTAACGCATAGGTGCCAGGGAAGGTAAGGCCTGCCAAACGTTCCCATTCCGTGTCTCCAGAAACTCCAAGCCAGTATCGCTTCCTTTCGGCAGATAAATCATTCATTTTTTCAATTCCACCAGCAACGACGATATCTGCCTGTCCGCTTTTGATTGTCATCCAGGCATCTCGAAGGGCGAAACCAGAAGAAGCACATGCATTCTCGACGCGTCGTACACTTACTCCGTCCATTCCAGAATGTTCGGTTAAGAGTGCTGCTGTATTTCCTAATTGTGATCCGCCAAAAGCAATGCTACCGATGAACGCTTCATCCACCATACTCGGTAAACAATCGTTATCAACACTGGAAAAAGCCTTCTCGATAGCCTCTGACCACATGCCTTTGAGGCCTAATGGATGGTTGCCAAATTTTGTTTGACCAGCACCGACCATTGCAACATCGACCATGACGTTGCGAGTTCAAACTAGCATTTGATTGAGTCGGTTCAATCACCCGCAGGGTTCATGAATGAAAGGCGATAGGCCGTAACTATGCTGCGCCAATGTAAGAAGCACGGACACTTTAGTGGTACAAACTGTCCCGTATGTAACGAAGAAGGAAAATTCATCATGAGTGATCGAGAATCAGGAAGCCTCGGTCGTATGCTTGCGCTCGTATTGAGACATGCTCCAGAGAAATTCAATGTTGAAATGGACATCAATGGATGGGTAAGTACACGTGAACTAGCAGATTCTATTTCAGGACAACGCCGCCATTATCACTGGCTCCGTGGATGGCACTTCGAAGCCATCGCTAATGCAGATGAAAAAGGACGTTATCAAGTCGAAGGTGAAATGATTCGAGCGACCTATGGTCATTCAATTGAAATTGAACTTGATCTGCCAACAGATGATATTCCAGAGGCCCTATACTGGCCGTGTGAACCAACTGAAGCAGAAGCTATTGTACAATTGGGTATCACATCAGGTAACCGAAACCACATCCACTTGTCGAAAACGATCATCAACGCTATGGAAGCAGGACACGTCAGAATCAGCCGTCCTACAATCATCGAAGTTGACACAGTTCGTGCTGTTGCTGATGGCCACACCATTTACCGTGCTGGAACGACAGTCTATCTGACTGATGAAGTCCCTCCAGAATATTTGTACAAAGTAGGCGAAGACGATCCAATGATCGTTGAAACTGTATCTCGTTGGGAACAAGAAGAAGAAGAGTGATTACTTCTTTGCACCACATGATGGGCAGAAGTCAAGATCACTTTCGAGTAGTTTTCCACAACTCTCACACACGTGTGCTCCAAGTAGAATCGATTGACTCTTGGTCGCAGGTGGTGCAGGATGGTCTGCCTGAATTTTGGGGTCAACAAGCATCATTGGATTGACTCCTTGACTTTGTAATTCTCGATATCTATTGGCGAATATAATCGCTTCTTGGATAGCTACTTCCAGTTGGAAAAGACGTTCATCACGCTCTTTATTGTCTGCGATTTCTGATGCAGTATCCACTTCGGCTTGTAGATGTCGAAGGAAGGCATCGAGTTTTGGCTCATCATCGCTCATGGCCGACTCAACGAGAGCAGCCTATTGAATCCTGTGTTTTTGTAGGCATCCTCATGTGGTATTGATGCCTGCAATATTCATGGGGAGGCGAATTGTGGTCAAATTTGGTGGTGCTCTCATCACCAAGAAAGACGAACAGTCCGTTGCTCATCTCCAGATTATCCGAAAACTTTGCTCTATCATTAAAGAAATCACTGAGGAAGGTATACAGGTAATTATTGTCCATGGAGCAGGTTCGTTTGGTCATCTAAAAGCCAAGCGCTGGAGGTTAAATGAAGGTTATCTTCCAGACTTTGAACTCATCGATGACACTTGCTCTTCACAACGAGAAGCAGTTGATGATGTTCGAAAGGATATGTTGACGCTTAATGCCATTGTTCTTTCAGAACTAAAACAAGCTGGTCTCAATGCTCTATCCCATCCCCCTCATGAATGGGCATCGAATTTGGGGCCCCAATTTGATGGGGATCTTGTTCGCTTCAAATCAGATGATGTTAGAACTGTCAATGTCACATTTGGAGACGTTGTCGATGTGGATGGTGAATCTAAATTTGGTATTCTCTCAGGCGATGATCTCGTAGCAAGGCTTTCAATAGAATTACCTGATGTAGAATCCCTTGTCTTTGCCATGGGCGGAGTCGATGGTCTGCTCAAAGTCCCTCCACACCTCGCTACGGATGATGATTTGATTGAATACTGGTCGCCGGATGTATCCTATGAAGGACTCCACCAAACCGATATCGATGTCACCGGTGGTATTGGTTTGAAAATTCAACGAGGCCATTTAGTTGCAAAAAACGGAATAAGTGTTCATTTGATCAATGGTGAATATCCTGAGCGTATTCTTAATTTGGTTCGTAATCAGCCATGGAAAGGGACGACAATTTTAGGATGAGGCGATACGATGGAGTTTGCAATCTATTCAATTGGAATTATTCTTGGATTTGCGGTAATTCGTTGGCTTACTGAAAATGTCAAATTCCACATTCGTAACAATTTCGTTTGGGTTCATCATTGGATTCTGGCATTTGTAGCCATGATTCCATTGTTCTATTTCGAACTTGATTATCCCATTTTATGGGGAATTCTTACAGGAGTTGCTCTGGAAGGTCTCGGTCGTAAGAATTGGTCAATTCGTAGGAAGTAGTCATCCATTTCTCCAAACAGAGGCGAACTGTCTATGTATTGGGTGCTGGAAGACAGGATGGGGCTCATATGTCGAACTATGCATCAGGAGATGTTCCAGAAGCTGCTATTGATGAGCAGGCTGCTGGTTTAATGGCATCATCCACTGTTGATGAGACCCAAGCAACAATGATGGCGGAAGCCGTGTTACAAGTTGATGAAAATGATATTGTTGTCGGTCCTATAAGTAAAGCAGATAGTCACTACGGACCGGGTTCTTTACACCGTGCCTTCAGTATTCTCTTGTTCGATAATGACAACAGACTGTTATTACAGCAACGAGCACATGACAAAATCACATTTCCAAGCGTATGGGCTAATTCCTGTTGTTCTCATCCACTCGCAAGTGCAGAAGAGATGAACGAAGAGAATGCCATGGGCGTGAAAATTGCAGCTGTTCGTAAGCTCGAGCAAGAATTAGGTATTGATCCTAAGTCTGTTCCTCTAGAAGACTTCCATTTCATAACCAAAATGAAGTATAGTGCTCGTATGAATGCTGAATGGATTGAACGTGAAATCGATCACATACTTATGATTCAAGCCGACGTTGAAGTGCATCCTAATCCAAATGAGGTTGCAGAAGTTCGTTGGGTTGACGAGCAAGAACTAGAGCAAATGCTTGTAGCAGATGATTCTGATGATATCATAGCACCTTGGTTCCGTTGTATTGCTGCAAGAGTTATGACCGAAGATTGGTGGAAAGCGATTGGGGACGTGGATGCATGTGCTTCTCTACGTGATGATATGATTCATGATATGGGTGATGTAACTCATATGTTGCCTGGCGCTATTGGCGCAGATTTGTCCACGAGTTTGAAAGAAGTGCGACCATTCATTGAGCGCCGTATTGTCGAAAGTCTGCAAGCATCACGTCATCCTCGTCTTGCAGCAGCCATGCTTCACCTGATTGAGGGTGGTGGCAAGAGAATGCGTGCAACACTTCCATGGCTTGTAGGAAGAGCCGTTGGAGACACGCATTCGGGTTTGCTCGATATCGGTGCTGCAATTGAAACGATTCATAATTTCACCCTCGTTCATGATGATATTATGGATGATGATGAAATTCGACGTGGTCGGAATGCAGTTCATGTTGAATATGATATTCCAACTGCTATCAATGCAGGAGATGCAATGTTAGCCATTGCATTCGAACGTCTTGTAATGTCTGCAAACATTGAACTGCGAGACATACCATCGTTAGTAAATCGAATTGCTTGGATGGTTCGTCGTGTTTCTGAAGGCCAACAGCTGGACATCGAATTTGAAACTCGTGAAAGAGTGACAGAAGATGAATACTTGGAGATGATTGAGGGTAAAACAGCAGTCATGTTCCAAATTTGTGCTGAATTGGGAGCACAAGTTGCAGGATCTGATCAAGATGTTATCGATTGTATGTCTGAATGGGGCCTTTCTGTTGGCCTATGTTTCCAACTTATGGATGATTTGATTGATGTTCTTTCAGATTCCAAAACATTGGGTAAGCCTACTGGATCTGATGTCGCTCAAGGCAAGCAAACCCTGATGGTGATTCATGCTTTGAATCAACCAGAAAGTGAAGTAAAAAATAACTTACTTAATGTACTCGGGATGGGTGAAGGGGCCTCTGCTGAAATGATTCAACAAGGTGTAGAATCTCTGAATCAATTGGGTTCAATTGAGTATGCGCGTGAAAAAGCCAACCACTATCACAAAAATGCCCATGCATGTCTTGATCGTTTGCCTGATGGTCCGGCAATGCTCGCCCTTCGTGAATTAACCGATCTTCAACTCAAGCGTCTGAGTTGATTTCAATAATTTCATCTCTACGAATAATTCCTTCATGGATCACTTTCGCATACCAACGAGTCCTTTGCGGATTCAGTTTGTGTGATAGTTGTTTAAAATCTCCATTTGTAAATGATTCTTTAATTGTTTTACATGGAGGAGCAGGAGATGTAATCTCTAATTCAACATCTGTAAACTTCAATCGAATTCCAGGACCTAATTTGCCTTCATCTACATCGATGAGAAGATTTTCTCCAGTCGAACCACCACGTATTGGATGTCCATCTTGCTGAAGGAATTTGAGTGTTTGATTCGAAAGGATACAAACTGCTCGTTCTGGACCTCCGTGATGCTTTGTATCACGAATACGTTCTCCATAGACTCCATTTAGACGTACGTCTATTGAATCAACAGACGGCTTTGGTACGCCACCTTCCTCTGTGGCAAAGATGCCGAGGACGGATCCGGTTAACATGCTCAATCAGAGTAGTAAGATTCCGAGTTAGGCTCAGGCTTCAATCCCTTACGGGTTCGAATTTGAGCGACTACCTTGTCGAATAATTGTGGTGGGAGCATTTCAAATCCAAGATTCTCTGTGTTCCAGACCGCACGTCCTTGAGAAGCTGCACGAATATCGTTGGAGAATCCGAATGTTTCTGCGATTGGAAGTACACCGATAACTGTTGTAACTTCGCCTTCACTTGGCATGTCTTCGATAATTCCACGACGGTTAGTAACTTCACGAGTTACTTGACCAAGCCAGTCATTTGGTACTGAAACGAATGCTTTCTGCATAGGTTCTAGGATGATTGTCTTAGCTCGCATCATTGCACCCTTGAGTCCATTTCGAACAGCAGGGATTGTTTGTGCAGGTCCTCTGTGAATTGCGTCTTCGTGAAGTTTTGCGTCAGTAAGACGTACAAACATTCCTTGTACAGGTTCATCAGCGATTGGTCCCTTGACACAGACTTCATTGAAAGCTTCAATAATCAGTTCACGAGTTTCGTGAAGTCCTTGAATACCCTTGGTATCGTTTACCAGAACATTGGTTCCATTGATAGCGTAAATCTTACGCATCAAATCTTTGTCCATACCGAGAGCACCGAATTTGTTTCCAACTTCCTTACCATCATTTGGACGGACTGTTCCTTCTTTGAATTCTCCAGAGCGTAGGGCTGCTATAACTTCTGGTGTTAGAGGTTCAACTTCGAAGAAGAAACGGTTGTGTCGGTTCGGGGACTTGCCTTCGAACGCACGGCCACGGTTGCTTCCTTGTAGACCTTCTCTGTAAACAACAATAGGTGGGCTGACGCTTACCTTGATGTTTTGTTCCTCTTCGATTCTGTACACAGTAATCTCAAGGTGAAGTTCTCCCATTCCTGCCAACAATGCTTCTCCAGTTTCTTGGTTTGTTGTAACCTTTAGTGAAGCGTCTGACTTAGCAAGGGAACGTAGAGCATCGATGAACTTTGGTAGATCTTTCATGCTCTTCGGCTCAACAGCCACTGTGACAACAGGGTCTGAGTAGTGACGGATTGCTTCGAATGGAGTGAAGTCCTTGTCTCGTGA
Source organism: Candidatus Poseidoniales archaeon (assembly GCA_009887135.1). Taxonomy (GTDB): domain Archaea; phylum Thermoplasmatota; class Poseidoniia; order Poseidoniales; family Poseidoniaceae; genus MGIIa-L2. The sequence continues at coordinate 3,726 of QXYA01000156.1, read as the reverse complement.
AAGTGTTACACCAGCTGCAGCACTTCGAATACCTGTGAGTGCTGCAATGTTTCCTGCAACAACCTTTGGAACAGTGATTCTGTCTCCGCCAACCATCATGCTGACTTGTTGAACACGTTCTGGCTTGGATGCTCCAATTGCATAGACGGATTCACCTTGTGAAATTGATCCGGAGTAAATACGGCCGACTGCAACTTCTCCTGCGTGAGGATCCATCCAAATTTTTGTGATCATCATAGCCAATTCTGCATCAGGGTCGCAACTAACCATTGCTTTTCCAATAGTCGAGTCCAAATCTCCTGTCCAGATATTTGGAATACGGTATGGCTGTGCTTGAACTGGACCTGGAAGTTTGGTAACTGCCATATCCAAAAGAACTTCGTGAACTGGGGCTTTTTCAGCCAGTTCCTTTTGATTCTCATCGTTACAGTATTGGAAGATATCTGTCATAGAAACTCCAGACTTCTTCATGTAAGGAATTGTAATTCCCCAGTTGTGGTATGCACTGCCGAATGCAACAGTTCCGTCCATGACACTAACTTGCCATGATTTCTTGAATTCTTCAGGAGCGAATTGCTTGATGAGCCTGTTTACCTTGGTAATGGTCTCTTCAAATCGCTTAAGCATGTCTTCAGGAGTAACTTGTAATTCATTGATGAGTCGATCGACCTTGTTAATGAAAAGAACAGGCTTTACCTTTTCTTTGAGTGCTTGACGAACAACTGTTTCAGTTTGAGGCATTGGGCCTTCAACGGCACAAGCCAAGATGAAACATCCGTCAACAGCACGCATAGCACGAGTGACGTCTCCACCAAAGTCTACGTGACCTGGAGTGTCAATGAGATTGATGAGATAATCTGTTCCTTCAACAGCGTGTACCATAGATGCTGAAGCTGCGTTGATGGTGATTCCACGTGCAGATTCTTGTTCATCGAAGTCGAGAACACGAGCAGCACCTGCGAGGTCGCTTGACATCATACCTGCACCTGCGATGAGGTTGTCAGAGAGAGTTGTCTTTCCGTGATCAATGTGCGCAGCAATACATAGATTGCGAATTTGCGGTAGGATGTGCATGACTTCTGTAGCCTTTTTGATGTTGTCTTCTTTTCGTCCCATGGTGTCCACCTGTCTGGTTCAATTCGCCCACTTGAATGGGGTTCTTAAGTGAGTCGCAAAAGTTCCACGGAATTCTTCCGTGACCTTGTCGTCTTCATCGTGCGGAAGCAGCGATTCTTTCAACTTCTTCTCTCTTTGAAACTGCATATGATGTCGAGTCTCCTTCGGAAGCTTTGTTGAGTTCGTTGATGATACACTGCTTCAAGGTTCTCTTCGATTTGTGAGTTCCTTGTTGCGCACCTTTTGCAAGGTTCTTAAGAGCAACATCGAGTCGGCGTGAAGGTGAAGAGTCAACAGCCTTAGGTTGTGATACTGCACCGAATTTAATTCGAGTAATTTCTTCCATTGGGGCTGCATGACAGATGGCATCGACGAAAACCTGCAATGGGTTTGTCTTGCGGCGCTCTGCAATAGAGTCGAGTGCAGTTTCAAAAGCCTTCATTGCACTTTGTTTCTTACCTGTGTAAGATCCAGTTCGCATGAGTTTGTTGATGTAGCGTTCTACTACGCTAAGTTTAGATTTTCCGAACCACATGTTTGCGTGTCGTCCACCAGAGTGGGGTACTCCGACAGTTGAGAGGTTAACATATGGAGCAAGTCCTGGATCGTTGCAGGTTACTTCAGCAGCATCCCACTTTCCGAAAACTAAAGTTCCGATTCCAGCGATTGGTCGTTCGTCTTCGATTACTTCTTCTGTCATCTTCAACACCTCAGCGTATAGGCTTCTCCTTTCGTCCACGGACCATTTCATCGAGTGAAACACCGTTGACTTGGATGACCTTGTATCGGACACCAGGAATATCTCCGTATGAACGACCCATGCGTCCACCGATACCTTCGACCATGACTTCATCGTGTTCATCGATAAAGTTGATTGCACCATCGCCGGGAGCGAAAGCTGTGAGTTTGTTACCGTTTTTGATGAGGGAAATCTTGACGGCTTTTCGAATTCCTGAGTTCGGTTGTTTTGCTTCAATACCGACTTTTTCAATAACGATACCTTTGGCTTGTGTGGACCCAGCAAGCGGGTCATGGCGTGCTCGAGACTTGAGCATACGCTTTTTGTAACGACGATCCGACCAGCGGAATTTTTGTCGATCCTTAGCCATCTTGGCGCCTGCAAACAGTCCTCTACCCATGATAATCCCTCATTCGAGCAACTTTGCGACTTTGCTTTCATATATCAAGTCGCCGTTTGATAGGCCTGAAATATTTACAGAAACCAACCAAAGAATAACATCATAAATAGGATGCCTATAGTATAGATATGATTCCAAAGTCGATGCGGCCATTGTTGGCGTTAACAACTATACTTTTGGGCTTTCTTGTGATTGCAAATCATTGGGTTGAGTTTGTCTCTGAAACCAGCGACCTGTTGTCGAGTCATGTTCTAGGATTCGTCTGTCTCCTCTTGGGAATGAACTTACTTTCTGCACCATCTGAAGTACATGAAGAAGTTCAAGCACGTTACCAAGATGATACTCAGACCAAATTCTGAGGTGTTACGAATGGCTTTCCGTGACCATTTGACCAATGCTCGTCTTGTCCAAGACGAGGTTAGCCTGGTTCATGGTGTTTGGAATTACAGCAGAGAACACAATCATCCTATGCTCTTGTTCGACAATATCTCTGAAGCCAGCGGTCACAAAATTGCAGTCAATATGCTTACTAGGGACCGCCTTTGTGAAGCCATAGGAATTGAACCAGGCGTCTATATCGATACACTTGCATGGGCTATGAAGAATCCGACTGAGCCAGTTATTGTTTCACCTTCCGAAGCACCCGTGTATGATTGCATGCAAGACGAAGTAGATCTCACAGCCCTGCCTATTCCACACCATTGGCCACAAGACCGTGGCAGATACATGTCAGCTAGCGTAATTATTGCAGAGGTTGATGGTCGAAGAAACATGAGTTTTCATCGGCAATTCCTTCGAGATGAATCTCATCTTGTTGTTCGTCTTGTACCACGTCATCTCAGAACTATGGTTGACGAAGCGAGAGCAAAGGGGCATGATGTAAATATTGCAATCGTCAACGCCCCGGATCCTGTCGTTCTTCTCGCAGGAGCGATGTCTTTCGATGAACCAATTGATGAATTATCAATTGCAGCAGCCCTTCATGAGAAACTGTATGATTCTTCTCTCGAACTTGTTGAATTACCGAACGGTATCCAAGTTCCTGCAAATGCTGAATATGCAATGTGGGGGCGAATTACGACCGAAGACGACGAAGAAGGACCATACGTGGATATCACTGGAACAGTTGATGATGTTCGCCATCAACCTGTCATAGAAGTCGATGGGGTTCTTCATCGAAACGACCCTATTTTTCATGCTCTTATCCCTGGCGAAGCTGAACATAAGACGCTCATGGGATTGCCTCGAGCACCTACAATCAAAGATGCAGTTTCTGAAGTCGTTGATTGTATTGATGTGTATATGTCGGAGGGTGGTTGTGGATGGCTTGCTGCAGTCGTAAAGATCCGAAAGCATGACGAAGGAGATTCAAAGAAAGCGATTGAAGCAGCCTTAGCTGGCCATCGCTCAATGAAGATGGTTACCATCGTTGATGAGGACATCGATATTGGCAACCCAGTTCGTGTCGAGT
>QXYA01000155.1 GCA_009887135.1 Candidatus Poseidoniales archaeon | reverse complement strand
GAGATCCACGAATTACGACGCATCTTGCTTTAGTTGCTCGTGCTCTCGGTGCACAAAGATTCCTCTTTTCAGGGGATGAAGACAAGAAGATGCAAGAAAACATCTCGTCAGTCAATCAACGATTTGGTGGAGATATGGAAATCGAGCATATCAAGAGTCCAATGGCTTGGCTTCGTCGCTTCGTCACTCAAGGGATAGATGGTAACCCGCCAGGTGTAGCGGTCCATCTGACAATGTATGGGGCTTCTTTCAGAGATGTTACCCCCACCATTCGTCGTGATCGCCCTCTTGTTGTGATCGTCGGAGGAGCAAAAGTACCGTCCGATGTGTTCCACATCTCTCAATACAATCTTGCAGTTGGGAATCAACCGCATTCTGAAGTGGCTGCATTGGCTCTATTCCTCGATGGATGGTACGGCAGCGGAGCGATTGAAAGAAAACTCGAAGGTGGCGAATTGATCATCAATCCAAGCCTTACTGGAAAAGACGTGAATGATACTCGTTCGGCTTAAATTCCAGCTAAAATTTCCTTGGACTTTGAACCCAAGCATTATGGATGGTCTTTTTCGACAAATGGTGATGTCGATGGGCGTACGCGTGGGTTCTGGCTTTGCGCCGGGCTCATTTAATCGTGGTGTGGAGGAACCGCCACGCTTTACGGATGCTGCAGATGCACTTCTCGACAAAACCACTCTTCCAAAAAGAGCCGCCGGAGAAGGGATCTTACTTCTTGCAGATGGTGGTCGATTTGAAGGAGACCTTTTCGGTGCAGAAGGCTTTGGTCAAGGTGAACTCGTCTTTACGACAGGAATGATGGGATATCAAGAATCTCTCACTGATCCATCATGGGCGGGACAGGTCCTTACATTCACTTACCCGCTTATCGGTAATTATGGGATTCATATTTCAAAATCAGAATCTCGTGCTGTATGGCCAAAAGGGGTTGTTGTCCGTCATGCAATGAACGACCCTGACCATCGTGACTCAGCAGGGACTGTCTCTGAATTACTGCAGGCTCATGGTGTTCCTGGAATTGAAAATGTGGATACGCGAGCGATTACACGTCGAGTTCGTGAGTTAGGAACTGTACTCTGCATCTTTGGGCCGAAGGAACACGAAGCTGAGATGAAGCAGAGACTCGAGGTCATGACTTCTCCAGAATTAGAAGACCTTGTTGACATGGTTTCCATCGATGAGCCAGTTTTACTCAATCCAGGAGCGTGTGATGATCTTGGTCAGCCACTGCCCCGAATAGGAGCACTGGATTGTGGTGTAAAATACAATATTCTCCGAAACCTATGCAAGCGCTTTGAAGTGGTTTGGTGCCCTCCCGATACTTCGTTTGAAGCGCTCCAAGGGTTCTCTATCACTGCCTTATTCTGTTCAAATGGTCCAGGGGACCCTGCCCATCCAGGGAAAGCAACGAATGCAAGATATACGCTCGCACAGGCTGTTGCATCTGGTATGCCCGTAATGGGTATATGCCTAGGTCATCAATTGATGGGGCTTGCATCTGGATTGAAGACGTACAAAATGCGATATGGGCACCGAGGTGCAAACCAACCTGTAGTTGATCTAAAGACTCAACGAGTCTGGATCACATCACAAAATCATGGATTTGCAGTAGCAGATCCAACAAATGGGATGTTAGCAGCCCATCCAAGCGGAGCAACATCACCTGATGCTGAAAATCTTCATGGATATGATGTCGAAGTTCGATACATCAATGCAAATGACAAAACGGTCGAAGGGCTTGATGTTCTGGGACGTCCTTGTTTTACCGTCCAATTCCACCCTGAAGCATGTCCAGGTCCTCATGACGCAGAACCACTCTTCGATCGCTTCAGAGAACTCGTAGACGCTCATATGAGAGGTGAATCCTGATGCCTCGACGAGATGATTTGAACACCATTCTTGTCCTTGGTTCTGGTCCAATCAAGATTGGACAAGCTGCTGAGTTTGACTTCTCTGGTTCTCAAGCCGTACGCGCTTTGCGAGAAGATGGATACGAAGTGATTCTTGTCAACTCAAATCCTGCAACAATTCAAAACGACCCAGAAATGGCTGACCGTGTATATATCGAACCATTATTGCCAGATACAGTTCGTAAAATCTTGGAAATAGAGCGGCCTGATGCATTACTTGCTGGAATGGGTGGTCAAACTGCTCTAAATATCGCTAGTGAACTTGCTCATGATGGAACTCTTGAGAAACTCGGTGTCGAACTCATTGGTTCTGATCTGGATGCAATCGATAAAGCCGAAGACAGGGATCTTTTCAACAAAGTGTGTGAATCAATTAACCTCCCTATCTCTGAAGCAATTGCTTGCAATACGATGGATGAAGTCATTAAAGCGGCGGAAGAGATTGGATCTTGGCCTATCCTGATCCGACCTGCATTTACTCTTGGTGGCCTGGGTGGAGGTACTGCTTTCGACCTTGGACAACTTGTTGAAATTGCCACTCTTGGGCTTCGTAATTCACGTATCAGTCAAGTTCTCATTGAAGAATCAATTTTGGGATGGCAAGAACTCGAGTACGAGGTTATGAGAGATGGTTCCGATAACGCAACGATCGTTTGTACAATGGAAAATATTGATCCGATGGGAGTTCACACAGGCGAGTCCGTTGTTGTTGCTCCGCTTCAATCCTTTTCTGATTCAGACCACCAAGAACTTCGGGATAAGGCGTTGGCACTAATTAGAGAGCTCAATATCAAAGGTGGATGCAATGTTCAATTTGCTTACAATCAATTCACTGGTGAAATCCGAGTCATCGAAGTAAATCCACGTGTCTCTCGTTCCTCAGCCCTCGCATCCAAAGCAACAGGATACCCAATTGCTCGAATGGCTGCAAAGATTGCAGTAGGATATACACTCGATGAATTACCAAATCCAATTACTGGTGAGGGTACAACAGCAGCATTCGAACCAACATTAGATTATGTTGTTGTTAAGATTCCTCGCTGGCCTTTTGATAAGTTCAGGACTGCGGACAGAACACTTGGAACCTCGATGAAGTCAACTGGTGAAGTTATGGCCATTGGTCGAAACTTCGAAGAAGCCTTCCTCAAGGCATGGGCTTCACTTGAACAAGGCTGTCCTTACCCTCGGCCACTAACAAAGGCCGATGAGTCTGAAGGTGAAGGGATGGCTGAGCGAGCATTTGAATCACTTCCAGATTCTGTCCTTGTCGATTGGCTAAGAATTGCGACCGACCGACGCATGGGTGCACTCTTGGAGGCTTTCCGTAGAGGTTGGACTGTAAACGAAGTTCACGAAATAACACGTATTACTCGGTGGTTCCTGCAACGTTTCGAAAACATTGCTCAAATGGAAAAATCCCTTGTGGATTTCGATGGATTACCTTCGAGTATGGATGCTAAAATGATTATCAAATACAAGAGTCATGGATTTAGTGATGCTCATATTGCTGACGCAATTGATGGTTTCAGACCGAATGCTTGGAAATCATTGCCTGACAATTGCAATGAAGAGAGCGTAATGTTGCGTAGGCACGAACTAGGAATTCATCCTCGATATCGAATGGTTGATTCATGTGCTGCAGAGTTTGCAGCAAAGACGCCATACTATTATTCCACATACGAACCGTACCAAGAAGTTGGTATCGATCATATTCCGAATATCGAACAGAGGACGAAACAACGAATGGTTGCTATTGGTTCTGGGCCAATTCGTATTGGTCAAGGCATTGAGTTTGACTATGGATGCGTTCACGCAGTGATGGCCATTCGCTCTGCTGGAATGGATGCGATTCTTATCAACAACAACCCTGAAACGGTTTCGACTGATTTTGATACCTCCGATCGGTTATACTTCGATCCATTGACCAATGAGTGTGTATCTGAGATTCTTCTTCGAGAAAAAGCACATGGTATCCTTCTGCAATTCGGAGGTCAAACTGCGATTAATCTCGCAATCCCTCTGGAAAAGAGATTGCCTCACCTTTCATCGAAAGGTGCTGATGTTTCAATTCTGGGAACGACTGTTGATGGAATTGATGAGGCAAGTGATAGGGAACGTTTTGAAGCATTTGCAAAGAAGCATGGCCTTCGAATGCCAAATGGGGCAACTGGAACAAGCTCTGAAGATATTCGCAAAGCAGTAGATCAAATTGGATTCCCTGTGTTGATTCGACCGTCGTATGTTCTTGGTGGTCGTGGAATGGAGATCCTCTCCAATGAATCACAATTGGATGCTTATCTGAAAGAAGCCTATCTCGCTCCTGACAAACCACTCCTTGTCGATGAATACCTTGGACACGCAACTGAACTTGACGTCGATGCAGCCGCTGATGGCAAAGAAGTCCTTGTAGGAGCGATTATGGAACATCTTGAGGAAGCAGGAATCCATTCAGGAGATTCAACCTGTTTCATCCCTACCCAGAACATCAGCGAAGAGATGCTTAAACGAGTTGACGAACAAACTCGTATCATCGGTTTAGGATTGAACATTAAGGGATGTTTTAACATCCAGTTCGCTATACAGGGCGATGATTTATATGTTCTAGAAGTCAATCCTCGCTCCTCAAGAACAGTACCGTTTGTTGCTAAATCCTCTGGGCTTCCTCTTGCAAAGATTGCAGCCAATATCA
>QXYA01000154.1 GCA_009887135.1 Candidatus Poseidoniales archaeon | reverse complement strand
GATTGAGTCGATTGGATAACTCGCTACATATGGAGCGATAATGGTTGTATCAATAGATACTGGATTGCCAACCATGGGGAATTCTGCAAGTCCAACAAGAACCCTATCTCTGGAATTCGTTCCAGGATTGATGAACTCATCTTGAACCTCTTTGTTGTGTTCCAAAAAGAGGATGCTAATTTGGGTGTCGTTGTGGCTATTGAGATCGAAAGGAGGGAAGACGGTAACTGTGAGTTCTGTTTCGTTTGTTTCTGCTGTAACTTTCAGTTCTGTAAAGCCACGTTGACTTGATTCTTCCTTCAAGATATCACTTTGAACATCGGGCCATGATTCAACCCCTTCTCGTACTAATCCATTTTGAACAATGAAGGAAGGTGTACCAGCAAGGTCGGGGTGTTGAAGTCGTAAACGTTCAAGCCTGTGTTCTGAAGCAGGTGGTTGAAAGGCGTCGACTCCATCGCTGGGATGGTAAGCAATCATCGAGATTCGACTTCCGTGATCATCAGTGATAATTTCTAAATCTTCATCGATTTGGGCACAACTTTCACACCATGTCGCTGTGTATTCTTCAACAAGAATTGTGAATCCTCCTTCTACAAATGCAGAACCTGCCCATGATTCAGGATTGATACGAATCGCATCTGCAGGAGGGATAAGTGCCAGCAGGATTGTCAAAAACAATGCCTTTCGAACTCCGCTCATGCCTTGGCGACGTACTTGTCCTCCTTCATCTCATCGTTTTGACCATGAATACTGGGAAGGTGTTATGATGATGAGTTCCAGCATTCGATTTAGGGGATTGCAATGGCAGACCACTGGATTGAAAATCACAAGCGTGATTCTTGGCGTAAACAAGCCAAGGCAAGCGGGTATCGTGCCCGCTCAGCTTTCAAGCTTAAGCAAATCCAAACACGATTTGAATTAATGCGTCAAGGCGATGTCATTCTTGATGTCGGATGCCACCCTGGAGGTTGGGCTCAAGTTGCAGTTGAAGAGGTCGGTTCTTCTGGATTGGTCATAGGAATTGATCTCGAACCCTGCCAACCAGTTGATGGTGCTCTGCTGATGGTTGGAGACATTACTGATCCAATGACTCAAGAACGTATTGTCGCTGAATTAAAACGCCGCAAGGTGAATTCAGTCGTGTCGGATATTTCTCCTGATATCACTGGAAAATGGAACATTGACCAAGCTGTAGCAATGACGCTTGTGGCCAAAGTGTTCGATTTTGCTCTGCCACTACTCTGCAATGGTGGTTCTTTTGTCACCAAGTTGTTCCAAGGAGTCGGAGTTGAAGAATTGATTAACGCTGTTAAGCCACATTTCTCAACAGTTCGTCGTTATTCGCCTGAAGCCTCTCGGAATTCATCATCCGAAGTGTATCTTATTTGTCGTAATTATATTCCTTGGAAGACGGAATCTGGCTCTGTTCTTGTCGATTATGAAACAGAAGTCAACAAAATTCTGGGTGGCGATGAGATCGATGAAGATGTTGTTGCAACAAAAACTAAATTTACAGTTCGCCGGAAGAAAACTTCATCTGAAGAGTAATAATCGTTAATGTGTCTGTTCGATGCATGGCTCCTACATGCGTCCATGATCTTCAATCAAAACGTTTCATATATTCCTTCAGCGGTGAGTTAATTCGTTGTTATCCATTAGCGATGGCTCGTGTTGAGAATGAACCAATGCCCGTGCGTCATGTTGTTCTTTCTGATTGCAGTGGTTGGATTCGAGTAAAGTTATGGGGTCAAGACGCTATTGATGCAGCTAGGGGTCAATCCATTCAGATTCACAATGTATGGTGTTATCAAAAAGATGGTAGCCTTTGGCTTAGTGTTGGTCGCCAATCAAGCCTTACGTTTCGCACGCAACCATAAAGAAGGGGAGGTCGTGGGCAAACTACAACTGAGGCACCAATATGACAGAGAGAGCAAAGAATTGCACATCATCCGGCATACCATTGACAGAAGTGGGCTCTACAGCTTTCCCATGTCCAAACTGCGGCAACTCCATTGGACGAAGCCCACGATGTCGTGACCAAGGTGTCTCCTACACGTGCTCAGAATGCGGCTTTGTTGGACCCTGAGGTGAGAACATGGGCATGGTAGCAATGACATACAAAGTAAACCCTGATGCTGAAATGGAAGATGTTGACACATCGATGATCGCTTCAACTGTTCAAGGTCTCGGAGACGATACTTACAACGTTCAACTCGTCGAAATCAAGCCTCTTGCTTTCGGACTTAAATTCGTACAAGTTCACGTCGTTATGAACGATGGTGAAGGACTTGCTGATGCTTTCGAAGAAAAGATGGCAAGCATTTCCGGTGTTGGCGAAATCGAAGTTATTTCGATGGGCCTTCTTTGAATCAAAGTTGATTCAAAGGTCCTCTCATATATTCTCTGAGAAGAATCGTAGCATACGATCCGCTCGGAAGTGTAAATCTAAATTTCAAACAAGATCCATCTGGATGCCATCGACTGTTTTCGCCAGGACCTTGATTCCAGCGTTCACCGAGCGTTTCTTCAGCAGCCTTTGGTGTTACTTCAACTGAAAAGTCAGAAAAAGATGTTGTTAACGAACGTCGTGTTCCTGAAGTTGTCAAACGTGGAATTGCTTCCACCATCCATGATGTTTCAGCAAGTTCCATTTCCTCGAGTACAGATTGTTCAAATTCTCCAGGTATCCCTTCACATGTGCGTATGTCTCGTCCAGGAAGTGGACCTGTTACAGTGAGTCTTCCCAGATCGCAGTTTCGTCCGATACGAGGTGCTGTTCGGTCTTCAACAGTAACGCAACTGCTTACAGCAAGTTGTCCTTTTTCATCCAGTCTTCCAACCAAATCACCCGTTACTGGTGTAGTGATGCTCAACCCGTTTTCGAGACGTTTCTTGAGAGATCGATTGAACACTACAGATTGTAAAGCATGGACTGTCATAAGTTGGAGATTGTTCGGAAGTTTCCTAAATGCTCCAATGAAGTCTTCTGGATTCTTGAGTAAATGTTCGACCATTCGTCGCTCAAATCCAAGCCAATCTGGAGCGAGAGCAAGGCCTTCTTCAGTGATGCCATGTTCTCGTACATGAGCTCTGAATGCAGCGACAGTATCTTTCTCATCTGCACCTTCTTTGGCAATATAGGTGAGTGCAGCATCTTCCCATCGTTCTTGAACAACACGTGCTCCGACTTCTGCAGTGACGGCTCTACCGCTTCCAAATCGTTGTGGTCCAATCCAGTTTGGAGCTCTTCCTTCACCAAGCATTTGTACCATATTGGATTTGATTGTTTCAACTTCAGCCATTGCTTCATCTTCAGTCATTGGAGATCCATCTGGATGAGCACAACCACGAACGACAATGGTGAATCGATTGCCTCGATGGTTTCCGAATCCAATTTTTTGATGTGTACGTCCAAGTACTTCTATGACAACATCGTTGATTTCAACTTCTGCAACTTTGAATTGGGGTGCATCGATCACAAAGAGTTGTGATGTGACTGCTCGCTTATCTTTTGTTCCAGCAAAGAAGATACGGTTGCGAGAGATTCCAAGTTTCTTGGATAAATTATTACAGAACCGGTTTGTTTCCCAGTTGGTAAGAGTGACTTTCGCAACCGTAAATCTACCTTTTGGATTCAATGTAATCTTTGTGGCGATTTCATCGACACGAAAGTCAGCGACCCTTGATTTTAGGACTCCGCCGATACCAGTATCATCAGTTGCATAGCCAACTAATCCGATGGCTTCAGCCAAGGTATCTGCTGGCTGCAAGGGGTACACCTCAGAGTGCGAGGTTGTCAAATTCAGAGGAGAGGCTTGCTACAATTTCATCGAGGACAGCTTGAGGTTTTGCCTTTCCAGTGGTACGAATGTAAAATTCAGGTGAGTCGAGCTCAGGGTGACCTGGGAAGTAGTTGGCATACTCCACAGACTTATGATTGTTCAAACGATCACGGAGCATTTGCAAAGCGGTATGGGATTCGCCCGTAATGCGGAGTCGGAGTTCATTTTTTTCGTTAATGAGAACTTTAACAGGCATGCTATCGACCAACCGACCTGAACTGGTGTTTTGAACCTTCCCGTTGACAAGAGAAGTAAAATTGACCTCTGAGGGTGTTCATGGAACCCTGTTGCTTAAACACCGAAACAGTTTCGGATGAATCATGGACACCTCTTCCTATGAGGACCAATTTGCTACCTTTGCTGGTACATTCAAGAAGTCAGCATTGCCGATTCTCATCGTCTCTGCGCTCCTCACCGTTGGACTAGGACTTCATTTGATTACGTCTCCACCTGAATTCAGGACTGATCTTAACGACTTTGCTCCGAGTTCAGATTCAAACGATGCTCATGACAGAATCCATGAACACTTTCCAGACGAATCGAGACCAATGTTCATTCACGTTACGAGGAGTAACGATGGCAATGTTTTGAGTATTGACTCGCTAAAGGATATGAAAACGGATTTGGAAACACTTCAAGCAGATGAACGTGTCAATCTCGTTGCTGTTGATTCATGGACCACTTCACCAGGAATGATACAAATTGCTCTTGATGAACAATCACCGAATACGACACTCACAGATTATGATAACTGGGGGCAGTTGGTTGATGCTATCGTTGATGAAGATACAAAATGTGAACTTAATCCTGATGATGCTCTACTAAGCACAGTCAATTTTGTGGGTTCAGCTTTGGTCAATAAGAATCTTGATATTTCAGCAACATGCAACTATCTTTCGACAGGTGAAGGCGATGCAGTTCCTACAGCAGCATCCACTGCCTGGGTTCTCGAAATCGATCCAGAGATGCCTGAGGATGAGCGACGTGAGGTTCAAAACGATATTCGTGTTGTTCTCTCTGAAATCAGTTCTTCATCCAACATGACCTATGCTTCAGCATCCTTGGATTTGATGTCCTATGATATCGATAAAGGCACATTTGACAACTTGGCAATACTCATCATCTTTGCAACCTTAGTTGTCGTCCTGCTTCTCTTCCTTGCGTTTAGAAGCGTGAAGGGCGTTCTGTTCCCATTCCTCAGTCTCAATGTTGCACTGGTGTGGACGTATGGAACAATGAATCTGTTTGGGATGAAGTTCACAGCATTAGAAGTCGCTGTTGCCCCATTGGTTCTCGGTCTTGGAATTGACTATGCCATCCATCTACAACGTGCCCTTTCAGATATCAGAGAAAAGGTGGAAGATACGGCTGAAGCGTGGATGCGATCATGCGGTAAACTCAGCGTTCCGTTGACACTTGCAGTCGTAACAACTGTTGCAGCCTTCCTTGCTAACATCATCTCACCTCTTCCTCCTCTGGCCACATTTGGTATTGCATTGGCGTTTGGAGTCATCTGTGCATTCCTTTCATCAACACTCCTCATCGGTGCTTTGCACGTTGTATTTGACAACGGTAAGCAATCAAAATCAATGCCTCCTCTTCGTTTGAAAAATTTAACACAGCCTCTCCTCCAACTCCACAAAAAGCAACAAGTTGCAATTCTTATGGTTGCAATTGCAATTTCTGGAGCATCCGTTGTTGGAGCAATGCAACTTGAGACTGACTTCGACCTTTCAGACTTTGTTAACGAAGAGATGGAGATTATGTCCGTCCGAAATGATATCAACGAAAACTACGATAGTGCTGGATGGAAATACGTCTATGTGCTTATGGAACCAGTGGATGGCGGTGTTATTCCCGATGATGGGATTTTACTCGATCAATTGCGTAATCTTCATTCTAAATTGGAATCAAATCACGATGTAGTGGGTACTGATGAGCGATTCCCTTCACCTTCGTATGGAGGGCCATATGTTGTCCTTCGAGATGCGATTATGCGTAACGAATCCTTTGGATCTATGCATGGGCTAGAAGTCTTTGCAGGTGATGTTTATGAAAAGAATGGAGTAACTGTTGACTTAGGCTCTGTATTCAAAGATTTACAATTGAACTACACGCTTGCCGATCCTGTCTCTGGAAAGACATGGAGCGATCGTGTCAATGCTACAGTTCATCTTGATGGAACAAACATTGCTCATCTTCGAACAGAAGTCAGAGTAGAAGCAACCACCTCTGATGAATCGAAGCGTGTTGTTTCAGAATTTGAATCAATGTTTGGTTCGACTTCCGATGAAGGACAACTGCGAGAATCACTCAAGGACCATGCAGTTATTCACGTCACAGGAGACCTGGTTATACTCCAACAAGTTCTGGAAGGATTATCCTCGTCTCAAGTTAAATCAACAGCGATTTCACTTGTTGTTTCGTTCATTGTCTTGCTTCTCCTTACACGAAGATTTCTTCCTGCACTGATCGTTCTCTTGCCTGTTGGAATGGCCTCTCTATGGGTTGTCGGTTCAATGGCCGTTCTAGGCTTGAAATGGAACGTTTTGACAGTTCTTGTTACTGCATTAACTCTTGGAATCGGTATCGATTACACGATACACATGTGGCGCCGTATCGAATGGGAACTCAAGCGTCAAGACGATCACTGGGCTGCTCTCAAGACCTCTTTGGAAACAACCGGTGTTGCATTGATGCTCTCTGCTGCAACAACTGCAGCAGGATTCATTGTTCTGCTTCTTTCTCCAATGCCAGTTATTCAGGACTTTGGATTGATTACGGCTGTTACGGTCTTCTTCTCACTGGTTCTTGCACTTGTTCTTCTGCCAGTTCTGCTCGAACTTGCAGCACGTTCACAAGAAGCTGCTGAAGAATCAAATTCGTGATTACGATAGGGCTTCGATGACACTGTTCATTTCCAAACCTTGCTCTCGAGCAACTAATGCAAGTGCCATCCAAGCAGTAACATGCTGTAACGCTCGTTGCTTTCTTGCTGCACGACGTTGAACTTCCTCCGAAGAAAGTCCTGATGAGCGTGCTATGAATTTCAATAATCGCTTGGTTGTTCGAGCCCGAGGATCATCATCAGCAGTCTGTAGATTTGGAATGGATTTCTTTTGTTCAACCTTTGGAACCTTTGTAGGCGTTTGTTCTGCAGTTGAAGAATCAGCGGAATCGTTCGTATAATCTATCGGTCTGTAGAGTCGTTCAGGCCGAGGATGCCAACCAAGAGGTGTAACTGAATCCTGGAATCGATCAACTGGTGAAAGTCTTTCTTCATCACCTGTCAACCACCCTGTTCGAATCAAGGCTTGGACTGCTTCTGTTGCTTGATCTGGTGTAAGCCATCCCATGTCAAAGGAAAGCATTCGTTCCAAGTCGAGTGCATCGAGTGTTTCTTCTCCACGGAAACAAAGGGCAAGTACCCGTTTGATGTCTTCATGTTCAGAACTCATCTCTTTCACCACTATTCGACTTTCTCGAATTGACCATCTTCCAGCAGTTTCCAACGACCACATTCAACGCCATCATAGAATGTTCCATCAGCGGTATAATCATACTCTCCTCCGCTCGGTAAATCATTCCAAGTAGCGACTCTTTCTAGTGTCTCTACTTCATTCGCAGCGAGGCTATCAAGGGCAGCAAAAGAGGCTGCAGCCTGTTCAGCTGGTGTTTGAGTCGAAATTTCAGGCACTTTCTTCTTTGCAGGAGGCGGGCCTTTCTTGGGTGATATTGTACTTGGGGAAGAGGATACGTTCGATGGACCTTTTTTCTTCTCTTGAGGTGCCTCAGGGCGTGCCTCCTCCTGAACCGCTTCTTCAATCATGGGCTTTCTTCTTTGATTGAGAAGGAACACAATTCCGAGTATGATCACCAATACGCCAGATGCAGTACCTGCAATAACAAGTGTTGAGAATCCTTCTTCACTTGAGGAATAGTCTTTATTCCAAATATTATTTTCTTCATTTAACTCTGCAATCGAATCGCTTGAATCAATAATCACTTCAAGATTCCAATTGGATTTTGGCGTTGTAAATTTAGCACGCATGTTAGTCGATTCAGAGGTATCGAGGCCATCGTATTGCTTCAACGCTATGAGTTCAGTTGTATCTCCACGAATCAAGAAGACACTCACGTTGAACGAGTCTGTAATTCGCTCACCAGAATTGAACAATTGAATTGTAGCAGTTACATCCTCTCCATCGATGAAATCAGCATCAAAGGAGACCTTGGTAACTTGCAAATCAGGACCTTCCGAGGTAAGTGGAAGAGTAATCCAAGGGGTTTCTTCAGAATTTGAACCTTGGGCGATCAACTGCCAACCTGCATCATCCGAACCTGTTGCCCAGCAATTTAATGTGGCTTGAGAACCGAGTTCTGCTGGTTGTCCAGATTCTGAGAAATTAAATCTGAACGAGAACAGAGTCCGTCCATCAAAGACGCTGATCGGTTGACGACTCATGACCATCGGTTCCCAATTGATTGTCGTTGAACGAATCTGACAAGTTACGGATAAGTTTCCAGACCAAAGTTGTGGCTCATCGATATTCGCACCAATCTCGACATTGTTGAGATGGAATCTCGAAACCGGATTGAGGGTGGTATCGAGCAGGAGTGGTGCGTCAGCATCAATTTTGATATCTGGTAAGTCCATTGCTAGGAATTTATCGATTTCAATAGGATCCCAGAATTCAAGTTTAGCATCATAGATACTTCCACTTGATTCAGGAACTTGGAAGGTCGTGGTAAAAGCTCCATTTTCAACTTGGATTGATTGCCCACCTGTCCATGATGAAACTTGGAACATCCCATCCCATCTCAAAGCGATGGAACCAGTGTATGGTTCGTTGGTATTGGAATGGAACACCGTTCCTTGAATCTCAATGAAATCATTTGCTACAAGGATGGAATCAGTGGTAATAATTCCTGTAGTTGAATCCCCAGTCACATCTTTTATAGAATTGATTGTGATGTCGATTATACGATCAAATGTCCAAGCCGAGTTCTCGTTATGGAACATGAATCCATCTGTATCATACGTTCGAACTTCCATGAGTCCAACATTCACTCCGTTCGAAGTAAGATCCCACATAACCTCGAAGTCAAATTGAATATGGAGTTCATCTCCAATGACTGTTCCAATACATGCATCTGTAATGGTAAGTCTTGCATCGATAGCTGAACAGCCTTCGTTCATTCTAAAGAGGATGCCAAGGTCATCATCTCCTCCAAGTGAAAGACGAACAGTATTCAAATCACTTAATCCGTTTCCATCTCGAACAATAACGTCCCATCCGGCATATTTTGTCGGTTGGAGAAGTTGTGGAATACCGCTCTCTGTTGGATATCGCTCCTCAACGGATACGATTTCAGCCTTGGTTGGTAATCGACTGGTCCAGTACAAATGACCCTGTTCAGTACCGTCTGTTTCGATTTCGCGTCCATCTTTGTCTGTCCCTTCTAGATAGATTTGAATCGCATCACCCTCTTGGTTTCCTGATTCGTTAATGTTGAAGTTGATTTGCCAAGCGGTTCCTATATTGATGACATTGTTTGGAATATTGATACGTTCACTTAGTTCTGAAAGACCATTGGAATTCGAATCATGGACACCCTTCATCCATGCCCATGTTTCTATTGCATCTTCATCGAATCCAGCGATATCGAATACGTTCACCTCGACGCTTCGATTGTGTTCAACGTTCAGATATGAGTCGGAAAGGGGTGATGTTGTTGCGAGAATAGGAGCAAAGGAATCCAAGGTGAATGTGGATATTTGAGAATCCGTTTGAAGCGTTATAGCATCGATTGTTTGCGCATCGATTGTTATGTAAGCATATCCTGATATGTTGGAAGGAAGCGTTGTCACGAATTCAGTGTGTTGATTACTATTGAGATTTACATATGGTGTTGAAGTATTGTACCACGCGATTGGTTGGTCTACGTCACCAGGTGTTTCTCCAGCAATATCGACATTGACTCGGACTTTGATGTTGTTCGACAATGGCCGAAGTCCACTGGTTGTATATCCATGATCCACTGATACGGTAAGTGTCGACCCTCCGATGATGACTTCGTTCGCATCGATTGATTGATCGCCTTGGGTTGAGAAATTCGAAGTCACTTCATTGATGTATACCGATACAGTACGGTCAATATCGACTGGTACTGGGTGAGTATATGTTGAGGTTGCAACCCCTTCGGTCGAAGTACGAATGAGGACCTTATCAGAATCCATATCATTGAAGGACATCGCCCAATTGACTGTTTGGACACCATTGAGTGGGGTTGGCATTGTTATTGAATTCGTTTTCAACAAACCATCCGTGTCGCTAATTACTGTATTCGATCCATCTGATGATAATCGAATCGTTGTCCATTCAGCATTTGGATAAAAGAAACCTTCTGCAGTTGCCTTAATCATTGCCAATTCAAACACTGCAGGTGAAGTCAGTTGGTCTTCCATTGCAGCATGGTGTGTCGAAAATGTGAGTTGTGGTGCATTTGGTTGGATCGCAACTGGATTGTTCAGAGCGAATGCAGCTTCTTCAGCCCCCCATTTTATCGAGTCCAAATCTGGTATGATCCAATCTTGGACTTCCTCAGTGAACATCTGTATTCTGTATTCCATGAGTCCATTATCGCTTGCAGCGATGCCTGAAAGCGAATGATTTCCAATTCCGAGGAGTGCGAGATTTGCAGGATTCGTGGTGTCGATTGGGTTCCACGTTTCGCTTGCAAGTCCCGATTCAGAGTTAGAGATTCGATATTGGAGTCCCAATGTCGTTCCTGTTGGCTCTGTACCTGCTAAGCTCATCCACATGAGCGAGCCTGAGCCATGTTCAGTGGTCGATAGTACGTTCACAGGAGATGAAATCCAACCTGTGTGATTCTCGATTCGTGGAGCGATTTCGCTTTCATCCAAGTAGACGATTCCCCAGGAAGAAAAATACGGTGAACCTGAGATGTCACCTCCAGCAAAGACAGTTAATCCATCAACATCAATAGCAGCTAAGTCGAAAACGCCTATTGAGAGGTCATCATGACGGCGCCATTGATTTGATTCGGGAACATATCCCCATGTTTCCTTTGACTTTGCATTCTTATCATGGCCGCCAATTAACACAATCTCATCATTGTGGACAGAAGCAGCCATTCCAAACATATGGAAGGACATATTCGGAAGATTCGTCCATGTATCTGTTGCTGGATCATAGACTTCAGATGTATTATGGACCGGTTGCCCTGACCATGAATAGGCTCCTTCTAAGCCTCCGAAGGCGTACAACATCCCGTGATATTCAACCAACGGGAAGGCAAATCGCTTGTAAGACATATTCGCTAATTCAGTCCATAATCCGGTAAGTGTGTCGTATTCCAGTAATCGATCTGTAACATCATTAGCAGATGCGTTTTGTACGCCTCCAGCGATGTAAATTTTGCTTCCAATGGCAGCCATCCCAAAATTACCTACTTCTTTCGTTGCAGGCATTGCAGGCGGTGTTGTAGTCCATGAATCGGTTAAGATATCATACACTTGCATCTGTCCAGTTGATTTTTGTGCAGGGCTTGAACCTGGATACCAATCACCAATCGAGTATATCTTGTCATTAACTTGCACACATTCATGGTATTGCTGACTGTTTGGCATACTTGACGAAGAGAGGGACCATGTTTCGGTTGAAATGTTGAAAATTTCAATCAAATTTGTTGCAGCCTCATCGCTTTGTTGCTGAGGGTCAGGATCTGTTTTACCCCCCATCAGGTAGACCAAATCGTTTGTTGTATCATGTGCCATGCACCCATGTGCTCTGGTAATCAAAAGGCCTCCTCCAGTTGTAGGCGACCATGTGATCTCAGGGCGTACAAGTTCTAATTCTGAGATAGTTGCGTTACGTGCCACTTTGTTTAGAAGAAATCCGGGGTCAGTAAATGTTGTTTCCTCGCCACTGGCATGCTCCACTTCATCGTGCTGTGTTCCGAACAGAGATGGATTTGGTTGAATTGTTCCAAGAAGGATAAATCCCGTTATGACGAAATGAAGTACAATCTTACCTTTCCTCATAGCACGTCTGTGTTTCATCACATTCTTGAGCATTGCCAATGTTTGGACAGACCTGTTCATTGTGAAAGTTCATATCTTCTGGGCGAGTGCAACTCTCGATTGGTGTATGGCAAAAGACTACGTTGCACGCGACCCTCGTACAGGGCTTCCGATTGCTACAGGGCGTCAGCCACGTAAGAAAGGCACTAAAAAACAGGTCACTGGTCCATGGCAGGAATGTTCCAGAAAAGATATTCTTGCTCTTGCAAATGGAGAAATTCCACAACTTCAGATCGATTGGGGTGGTCGCCGGTACACGCTGCCTCGCGAAGATGGTATTCGAGGTCTTGGTAGATTGAAGGGCGTTTGGGCCGATAGAGCACACGCCTGTCTGCTCAAAGCATTGGAATCAGATGAACCAAGCATTCGAATTGCAGCACTCGAAGTTCTTCCAATTGTTGGTGAGCAACGTTCTGATGAACTATTCGATTGGCTTTCAGTTCTCCTTGATGATGATGACGAAACTGTTCGTAAAGCAGCGAGTCAATGTCTTGAAGATTCTGCACCGACATTCCCTTCTGGAATTGATAGTTCCCTAGCGCAGGAACTTCGCTCACCTCTTAAGGTTCGAAACGAACCTGCATGGAGAGGTCTGAAAGGTCTTACTGAAACATGGCCTGAAGTTGCATGTGATCACATAGATGAGTTGCTTCTTGTCGAAGATGTAATGTTACGGAGAAAGGCCTCAAAGTTGTTGAGAAATATTGTACAAAGAGCCGGAGCCATGGGTTGGGATTTGATTTCTTGGGCCCTCAACGATGCAGACGCCGATGTTCGGAGAAATGCTTCAGGAACTCTTGCTTCCCTTTCGAAGAAGGAACCTCGTATTGCGATAATGCTCACTGAGCGAGCCATTCTCGACGCTGATGCGAAAGTTCGTAACAATGCGCTGAGGGCTATTCGTTCTATGGATACAGATGATTCACGGGCTCGAACACTGATTATGAACGGTACTCGACACAAGAACATTGAAGTTCGTAAATCTTGTATTGAGATGCTTCCAATGCTCTTGGTTGAAGATCAATTACGACTGCTTGCTACCGAGTTACTTCAATCTGAAACTGATGGTGAACTCAAGAAGATGCTCAATGAATACACCTTTGATGCTTCAATCGAAGGTACTGAGGCTCAGAAGAATACTTTCCTTGCTCCGGCCTTACCAGTTCCTGCATTGGAACGGGAAGTTGCACAGGCTCAAGGACAAGCTGTTGGCTTAGAATCTGCACCCTTAGATCTCCGCCCTCAACTCGAATCGAAGGATGATTTGTCTCAAGACCCATAACGACATGGTTATGAGGGGGTGTTGAGTCGGTTGGCCATCGAGGTCATCACATGATGGACGACAAAGAATTACAATTCGACAGACTTTGGGAAGGAATCACGCCAAAAGGAGTGAACCGTACCAAGGCTCTTAAATTTCGCCAATACATCCTAGAGCACGTTCGACAAATGCGTCGACCACTCAACCGTGACAACGCAAAGAAGTACTGGTTGGGTATTCTCCAGGCAGAAAAGAAAGAGCGCGAGAACTATTGAAGTGTAGTGGGGGCCACTTCCGTTTCGGTGGCCTGAACTGAATGAAACGGAAGGAGCAACATGTTTACCAAAACGAGATTCGATTCGCTCGACCTACCTGAGCATCTTATGGATGCGATTGCTGCAATGGGATGGGAATGCCTTACCGAAGTTCAGCGAGACACAATTCCATTAGCCAGAAGTGGCCGTGATGTCATTGGTCAAGCCAGAACAGGTTCTGGAAAGACTGCAGCCTTTGGTTTGCCGATCTTGGAATCATGTGATGCAAGCGGAACACTTCAATCACTCCTCTTAGCTCCAACTCGTGAACTTGCACAACAAGTTGCTGAAGAAATGTCGCAACTTCAAGGCAATTCTGGTTTGAAGATCATGACCGTATATGGTGGTACTGATCTTGAAAAGCAAGCACGTGGACTCGATGACGGTGTTGACATCATCGTTGGAACTCCTGGACGTGTCATGGACATGAGCCAACGAGGCCACATCGATCTTTCAATGGTTCAGATGTTTTGTCTTGATGAAGCAGACCGCATGCTCGATATGGGATTCCTTCCTGACATCATGTGGATTCTTGAGAGAACAACTTCTCGAAAGCAAACCTTGCTTTTCTCAGCAACATTCCCTCAAGAGATTCTTGACGCTGCAAACGAGTTCATGAACACACCTGAATTCGTTATGACCAATCAAGAAGAGTTGGATGTCCCTCCAATCGATCTGTTCAACATTTCTATTGGCCGTACCAACAAACTCTGGGCCCTTGGACGTCTTCTCGTTCGAATGGGTGATGATGACCAGAGCATTGTCTTCTGTAACACAAAGCGTATGGTTGACTTAGCTGTTCAACGCTTGAAGAAGCATCGATTCGATGTTGCAAGTCTTCATGGGGATTTGAATCAAAATCAAAGAGAGCGTATTATCGATTCATTCCGTAAAGGGGAAATAAAGACCGTTATCGCTACAGATGTAGCTGCTCGTGGTATTGACATTGATGGAATTACCCTCGTGGTCAACTATGACGTACCTTCGGATATTGATTCATTCATTCATCGTATTGGACGAACTGGTCGAATCGGCCGTCATGGAGAAGCATGGAGTCTTGTCTCAAAGGATGATGCTCCTCAGATGAACAAAATCATTGCCACCTACAATCTACATATTCTTGATTCGGAAGCACCTGATCTTCCAGAAGGTGTTGACAGAGATCCAGTCAAGAAGCAAGATGATTACGGTGAAACTGCAGACGTGTATGGATTTGTTTCGATTAGGATTCATTCAACGCGGGAAGAACTTGGTTCACCTCGAACCATAGCAACATGGTTTGAACAACATATTCGTTGTGATTCTCTCGCTATTGGTGATGTTAGTTACGATGGTGATTCCACAGTCGTTTCTATCCACAGCAGCAAACTTGGATTGGCTATGAAAGCGCTTAACGTTCACCCGATGGGTGATGCAATCGTTCAAGCATCTGTTCTTTGATCATTCTTCTTCTGAAGAATTTGAACGACTTCTCCATGAGCCTTTTGGCTTTTCTTTAGATTTGCTTTCAATGGCTTGAGTTGGTTGCATTGTCTTTGTTGGACGCTCTGGCCATTCTCCAGAAGCATCTTTTCGCTCAATCTCATAGATTCCAGTTGTTCCAAGAACTAATCCCAAAACTGCAAAAGACCAGGCTCCTTGAATCGCATTGTCCCAATTGGCTTGGGCTTCGATACAGGTTCCAGTTGTAAGTTCGCTAAACTCGCAATAATCAATCACTTCTTTGGCATTAGTCGCATCAGCGTTGGCATTGATCCACATCCATGAGATGACGAAAAACAGAACCATAGTAATGAGTAATCCATAGTGCAACTTGGACCATCGTCTTCTGAAAATGATTCTCCATTGCTCCTTCTTTTCTTGGCTAGCTTGGAGTGTGCGTGAACTTGCACCAATATATCGGAACCATACAAGCCACATGAGTAAGAGAACAATGAGGAAACCCCACTTGTACACAAAATTGTGAAATTCCCACATATTGTTCAAGCAATCAGCTTGATTTGGATTATCAAGGCAACCGTCTACTGCGATTGGATAGAAGGCTACGAGACGAACAATGTTGAGGACATATACGATAGCACACATGACTCCCACCGCTTTGAATCGTTGACGTTGTGAAACACCGTCTGTCATCAAAACGAGCGTTGAAACGAAGATCATCTCATGAATCCCAGCACATTCATCTGAGACGTAAAGACCAACCGAATCGAATTGTCCTGGAAAGGATTCATGATAGAAATCTATTCGAGTCATCCAACCGCTGTGTTCGGATAGCACTGAAGCAGATTCACCAAACATCAGTTGTGTCACTTCGTTCCAGATGTAGGCTTCTGTAACCTGAATAAAGGCAAGTGTATCAGATGGTTGCGTAATGAACCAATAGAGTGCTTCAACTGCAAGTAAAGCTAATGGTATCTTCCCATATTGAAGACCAAGTTGGCCAACTTCGGACCAACTCATGTCATCGTTATGTTTCGTCGAGGCGGAAGCAGCCATCGGTTGGTGCTTGGGGCTGCTCCACTTGAACATGTTGTGTGACAGGATATTCCCCTGCGGATGTGTTGAAAAGGTGAATCGATTGGCTTGTGTATGGATGAGCCAAAGAAGCAGGCCACACATCGTCTTGATGTGCTTGGTTTCTTTTGCCCCGTCCCTGTTGCAGAAGCGAAGCAAGCACTTTCTTCGATGGCTGAAGGTTCTGTTCTTGAGGTGCTTGCTAGCGACCCCGAAACACTCCATGATATTCCTATGATGATTGAACGAACACCTCATCATATCCTAGACGTCCAACAAAGTCAAGGTGAATTCACATTCCTAATTGAGGTGATGTAAATGGTGTCCGATGTTCCGAGTTCAGCCAAATTACCAACAAAATGGGGTCTGTTTGACATCCATGTCCATCATGAAGAAAAAACAGGTCTTGACCATGTTGCCTTGATGATGGGTTCGATGAACGGACCTGATCCTGTTCTTCTCAGAGTTCATTCAGAATGTTTGACAGGAGACGCATTCACATCATTGCGCTGTGACTGTGGTCCTCAATTGGATGCAGCATTATCTGCAATAGCAACCAATGGCTACGGCTGTTTGTTGTATCTGCGTCAAGAAGGACGAGGCATAGGTCTTCACGCTAAGATTCAAGCCTATCACCTCCAAGATCGAGGTGCTGATACTCTTGACGCCAATTTAATGCTCGGACATCCAGCAGATGGAAGAGATTACGGAATTGCTGCTACAATGCTTTCAGATCTTGGTATCAATTCAGTTGCACTGCTTACGAACAACCCTGACAAAGTCAAACAACTTGAGGAACATGGAATTGAAGTGGCCGTGAAAGTCCCACTCATTGCCGGTATCGGTGAAGAAAACCTAGACTACTTACAAACCAAAATTCGCCGTATGGGTCATGTCATTGACTCGTCTGAATTAGAATAAATGGGGCCGTGGCCGGGAATTGAACCCGGGCTGGCAGAACCACAATCTGCCGTGCTAACCCCTACACCACCACAGCCATAGAGAATTAGCCGTCATGAGCGAGGTATTTCAACAATCCTACGGGCAATCGAGAAACCCGTTCATTGAAATGCTACCGCTGAATGTGCAAACCATGCGAGCCAAGTTAACTTCCGTCTTTCTCTGTATGATGTTTTTCGGTGTGCTCCTCGTACCTACGCTCAATCCAGCGAGTGCTCGTAGTGTCCATGAAACGGCAGAGTATGATTTGTTCCCGCAAGGGGAACTCAGCAATCCAGCAGATTGGTCGCTCCAGGCGACGACGTCCTTTACTTCTCAACCAGCGACATACACGGATACTATGGTCGCCGACCAACGAATTACAATGGTTCATCAGCGTCCACAGAATCTTGACTCTATGGACTATTGGGGTACGAACAGTCC
>QXYA01000153.1 GCA_009887135.1 Candidatus Poseidoniales archaeon | reverse complement strand
GGAGACCGTGGAAGAGGCGGCGGCGACAGAGGTGGCCGTGGCGGAGACCGTGGACGAGGCGGCGGTGACAGAGGTGGCCGTGGCGGTGGTGGATTCGGTCAACGTCGTCAAGGTGGCGGCGGCGGCTCTCGAAGATACTGAAGACGACTCCAAGTGAAAAGGCTATGTTCGACCTAGCGTTCGCCGTAGCATGAGCAGTACTGCTGATTTAACCAAACACTTCCTCGAAGCAGTTGATCAAGCAGCCATTGCAAGTTCTGCATGGCGTGGTAAAGGCGATAAAAATGCTGCAGATGATGCTGCAGTAGAAGCCATGCGCCGTACCTTTGACAACGTTCCATTCGATGGAAGAGTTGCTATTGGAGAAGGTGAACGTGATGAGGCACCAATGCTCTTCATTGGTGAAGAACTTGGAAGCATGGTCGGTGTACAAGGCGTACCTTGTATCGACATTGCAGTCGATCCTCTTGAATGCACGAATAACTGTGCAGACGATTTACCAAACTCAATTGCAGTACTTGCAGCTGCTCCTCGTGGCACACTCTTACACGCTCCTGATTGTTATATGGACAAAATTGCAGCAGGCCCTTTGCTTGCAGGTCATGTTTCGCTCGAAGGAACACCAACCTACAATCTTGAACAAGCAGCTCACGTTCTTGACAAACCGATCAGTGAAGTTCGAGTCATCGCTCTTGATAGGGAACGACATGCAGATTTATTCAAAGAAATCCGTGCATCTGGCGCACAGTTAGAACTCCTCGGTGACGGCGATGTTTCAGGTGCAATATGGGCTGCAAAGGAAGACGGTCCGTTCGACCTATTGATGGGAATCGGCGCTGCACCAGAAGGTGTCATTTCAGCAACTGCTCTACGTGGCCTTGGTGGCGTCTTTGAAGGACGACTCGTGTTCCGATCTCCAGAAGAAGAAGCAAGAGCAGGTGAAATGGTCGGAGATGATTTGACCCGACTATGGCAAGCACACGACCTGTGCAAGTCCGAAGATGCTATCTTCGCAGCATCAGGTGTTTGTGATGGATACTTGCCTGCTGCTGAAATTGGAAGCGATTACACCATTGCTCACAGTGAAATTATCGATGTTCAAGCGAAGACTGTCGAACAGATTTCAACCCGAAGACCTTTGTGATGTTATGACCCAACGAGTACGGATACAAATCAGATTGCCAGAAGGGCATTGGTCTGGTGACGTATCTCGTTCTCTACCATCGATTGTACTCAGGATAGAAGAAACAATGTCCTTAGGCAAAGGTCGAGGTACAGCAACGCTTTCAGCGAACGAAGATGTTGAAATGGCCTTGGAAGCACATCATGGAATCGATGAAGTTCGATCCTTAGGAAATCAACGCTTTTCAGTTGATATCGCAAGCGGCGGTGGAGGTTTTATTCGTCCCGTTCTCGATGTTGGTGTTGTACCGAGATCTCCATTCGAAGTTCATGATGGATGGGTTGATTGGACCTTTGTGTGCACTCCTGAACAAGCACGAGACCTGCTTGCTGCTCTCTCAAAAGAAAACATCCCATACAGGCTTACATCCACACGCAACAGTGGAACTACGCTTCTCACATCCCGTCAACGGCAAATTTTTGATGCTGCGGTACGAGAAGGATACTATGATGTTCCTCGACGGACATCTCTCAGTAAGTTAGCCACTGCACTCGATATGGCTAAATCGACACTTTCTGCTATGTTACAACGAATCGAGAGCAGAGTCATGCACGATATGGCTGAAGAAATACGACGTAAATCTCCCTAAGCGAACATATTCGTGCGAACATGTTCGCAATGTATTCAAGGTACACCCACCCGTGTGCTAATCATGGACAACCTACCGAAGACCTGGGACGACTGGATAGCAAACTTTAGCGAATGGCAAGACCGAGTCGGTTTTGATCGTGAATGGCTCGGTGATTTTGACCTTTCAATTCAATTTGATTGGGACAGAGCCGGTGACCTCATCGAATTCGGAGATTACGAAGGACGAAAGAAGTGGGAACGTTCACTTCAAGTTCCTCACCAAAGCATGCGTGATGCTCTTGTTGCAATGATCACTGTTCAAGGCGATACAGAATTCGCATCCGTAGAACAACAACGCCACCTACTTGCAAGTGCACCTACTGATTACGACCGCTATGCAGCAGCTCGTATCATGGCTGAAGAACAACGTCACGGTTGGCAAATGGCTTACCTCTTGATGACCTACTTCGGACAACAAGGACGACGTGAGGCTCAAAAGTTGCTTGAGCGTAATGCACAAGATGGAGACAGACTCCTCGGTGCATTCAATCGCCCAATGCCACATTGGTTGGATTTCTTCAACTACACAATGTTCGTTGACCGTGATGGAAAGTTCCAACTCGGTATGCTCTCAACCTCAGCATTCAAGCCTCTTGCAGCAAGCATGGGTCCAATGCTCAAGGAAGAATCATTCCACCTAGGAACAGGATCGAACGGACTACGACGTGTCATCAAGGCTGGAGTCATCCCTCAAGATATGCTTCAGAGATACATGAACAAGTGGGTATCTACTGCTCACGATCTCTTCGGAGTCGACTCTTCTTCTTCCGCTCACTGGGCATATGTCTGGGGAGTCAAAGGACGATGGGACGAGCGTAAGAAACTCGATGCTGGCATCGAAGTTGACAAAGAAGTCCTCAACCAAGAAGCTCGTGGACACTATCACGATGAAATCGTGAAAGAAGTCGACA
>QXYA01000152.1 GCA_009887135.1 Candidatus Poseidoniales archaeon | reverse complement strand
ACGTTTACATCCACCTCATTCGCAGGAACTTCGAGGTGAAGAACTGTTACAGGGTGCCTACCCTGCATAAGGCGGGTACGATAGCCTCTTCGTATTGCTTGGTGGAACGGCGTCGATGCAACCGGCCTACCGTTTACGAGAATGTGAATCTCATCCCCTTTACCCCTCGAAATATCTGGAGTGCTGATGTAACCAGACCATGCTTCATCACCAGGAACACTCGCATCATCATCAGGCTGCTGAAGAGGAAGGAGAGAGGAAGATTGGCCTCCTAAAACATCATACAAACGATCTTCAATTGTGTCGACTTTTGGTAAGTGAAGGGTGGAACGCCCATCAATGGTACATCGAAAGCCAACATTTGGATGGGCGATTGCATGAGCGACAACAACCTCTACGATTCTCGCATGTTCCGTTGCAGGTCGGCGTTGAAAACCTAATCTGACAGGGGTATTTTCGAAGAGATGTTCGACTGTAACAACTGTACCTTTAGCCATCCCAGATGGTTCAATCTCTCTTTTATCACCATCCTCCATGTGGATACTACGACCTTCTTGACCATCTGGACGAGAAGCAACTGTAAGTTTTGACACCATTCCGATACTAGCAAGAGCCTCTCCTCGGAAGCCAAGTGTGTAAATCTCGTTAAGATCTTCTGGAGACTTCATTTTCGAAGTTGCATGTCGGTCGAGAGAAAGTGCAAGGTCCTCTTGGTGAATACCGCTCCCATTGTCTTCGATTTGTATCTTATCAAAACCGCCTCTTTCAATGATGACATGAATCGAAGTAGAGCCTGCATCAAGGGAATTCTCAAGAAGTTCTTTGACGACTTGTGCAGGGCGTTCAACGACTTCTCCTGCAGAAATATGACCAATCGTCTTCTCATCGAGTTGCTGAATTCGGTTTGGTTCGCTCATTTAATCATCCCTCCAACTGTGTTTGAAGATCTTCTAACAACTTGTAAGCCTCTCGAGGAGATAAATCATCAAGATTGACATCGAGTAATTTGTCCAAGACAGATTGTTGAAGTTGGGAAGGGCCACTCGGCGTAGATTCTGTTGTCTGCATCGCAGCGGCTGCGAAATATCCCATCAAAGAAGACTGCCCAGCCTCCCGAGTTTGGGGTGCTCCATCTCTGCCAGCCTTTGCTCCTTGGGCTTGTTGTTCAAGGAAAGCAAGAAGATCAGAGGCACGCTCGACCACAGGACGTGGCAAACCTGCAAGGGCTGCAACTTGAATCCCATAGGATTCATCACATGGGCCATCAGCAACAGTGTGGAGAAAATGGAGTGTGCCATCTTTTTGCGCTACCTGAACGTGCACATTTGCTAAGCCATTGATTTCTGATTCCAACCCAACAAGTTGGTGGTAATGTGTTGCGAATAGACTACGAGCTCCAATTCGGTTACACACATCTTCAGTAACTGCCCAAGCAAGAGATAGACCATCAAACGTAGATGTTCCTCTCCCGATTTCATCTAATAATAACAGGGATTGTGGTGTTGCTCGACGTAGAATGTGAGCTACTTCAATCATTTCCATCATGAATGTTGAACGGCCTCTTCTCAAATCATCACTGGCCCCAACTCTGGTGAAAATTCGGTCAACCAGTCCAATTTTAGCCTTCTCAGCGGGTACAAGACTTCCTGCTTGGGCAAGAATTGATACTAGGGCTACTGTCCTTAGGTAAGTCGATTTACCACCCATATTTGGGCCAGTGATCAGAAGGAACCTTCTTTTCTCATCCATCATTGCATCATTCGGAACAAACCCTTGTTGTGCTTCAAGAACGGGATGTCGTGCCTGTTCAAGGTGCATTTTTTTACCCGAAACAATGGATGGTTTTACCCATGAGCGCTGGCGCGCAGTGGCTGAAAAACATTGCAATACATCGATGGCTGCAATACGTGAAGCAATCTGGGCGAGATGGTTTGCATGACCCCGAATATCATCTCTTAATTCACAAAACAAACGGTATTCAATTGCTTTCGATTTACTTTCAGCAGTGAGTAATAAGTCATCTTGCTCGAGTAAATCATCGGTTACCCAGCGGTCTCCATTGGTCATTTGCTGTTTGCGTTTCCATTCCTCAGGAACCTTAGAAGAATGGGTTGCAGTCACTTCAATAAACCATCCAATTTGACGATTATTCTTTACTTTCAGACTTGGGATTCCCAACTCTTTCCGAAACTTTGTTTCGAGATCTTTAAACCAAGTATGCCCAAGTTCAGAGGCTGACCTGTAGCGATCTAATTCGTCATGAATCCCTTTCCGGATTAATGCTCCATCTCTTAGACTCAATGGGACTTCATCAACCAAGGTTCGATGAATCTTTTCAGCAACATCTGTGAGAGCATCCAAATCTTCAACCAAATGCATGAGCAATCCATCTTCAGTCTCAAGACATAGTCGCTTGATAGCAGGAAGTCGTTCGATTGCATTTGCTGTTGCAAGAAGATCACGAGCATTTGAACGTCGATAGTTCAATTGTGTTGACAAACGCTCGAGGTCAAGCATTCCTTTGAGACATTCTCTCAACAGGTCAAGTCGTTTAGAAGAACGCATGAGAGAAGATACTGCAGAATGTCTTGCTTCGATGGCAGAGACATTCGAGAGAGGGCGTAAAAGCCATGATTTCAAGCAGCGCCGCCCCATTGCAGTTCTACATTTATTCATTGACCAAAGAAGAGAACCCTCGAATTCTCCGGCAAGTGTTTGAGTTATCTCCAAATTTCGAAGCGTCGTTTGATCGAGGACCATACCCTCCGACGTTTCTTGAATTTCAACATCACTAATTGCGATGTCATCGTGTCTATGAACTGTAGCGAGGTAATCTGCTGCAAGTGCAGTGGCTTGGAGAGCCAAAGGAGAATCGTCTAAGTCTAGATGTCCCAGATCATTTACTGATAACATTCTCTTTAATTTCTCAAGAGAACGTTTTGCAGGAGCTGCATGTTGACTGATAATGATTGAATCAAGTAACGAAATCAAATGAAGGACTCCCTCATCTTTGGAATCCGATAAAGTAAGTACAAGTTCACTCGGGCTCCAGCGTAATACTTCGTCGTGTATCGAAGCCCATCGACCATCGCCTTGGTGAGTTGTCGCCCATGCTTGTCCTGTTGAAGCGTCGATCATTGAAACTGCTACAGAATCTACAGCGACTGAAAGAGCGCAAAGAAGGGCTGAAGAATCCGTTCCAATAAGCGATTCCTCATAGAGAGAACCAGGCGTGTAAACTCTTGTTACGACTCTCTCAAGCAGTTTTGCACCTTCTCTGAGTTCCTGCTCTTGCTCCGCAACTGTGACTTTGTGCCCAGCACGCAACATCGTCCGAAGATTATCCTCAAGTTGATGCCAAGGAAAACCAGCCATAGGGATTGGATTCTCTGCATTTTTATCCCTCGAGGTGAGTGCTAATCCCATGACTTCAGAACCGATTTCAGCGTCTTTGTGAAACAATTCATAGAAATCCCCCATGCGGAAGAAAAGAACGGTTCCGGGATTCTCTTCCTTTAGTTCGTGGAATTGGTCCATCATACTCCTTTTTGTCATTTACACACCTCCCCGGACACTAACCGATTTAGAGGGTGATGCCGAGGCATCATTAAGGTTCGCCGCGAACGTTATCCTAACGTTTCTTTTGCACCAAAGTACGATCGATGATTGTATACAATTGAGTCCCAAGCATCAAAACCCCTGCGAAAAGGAAAAGGAAATTGAGGAAACCACGGCCTGAAGACATTGACCCTTCGAGACTTAAATCCAAGGAAAGGCGATCTGGTTCTCCCTTGTTATCGTACCCATGAATGTACAATGAATCGCCTTCTATGAGGACAAATGTTGGTTGGAGAGGTAGAGCATATTGTAGGTTCTTTGTTGTCTCTTCACCGGTTTCTACATCCATTCTTAAAATGGATTTACTCCCCTGTTCTCCGAAAAACCAAAGTCGATGTTCACACGGTTCGTAGACCATCGCTGTTGCAGAAATGCTGTGAATCTCAATTGAATCCTTTGAGATGATGTATGCCTCTTGGTTCGAAGCTGCTGCTGCGAGGCCGTTCTTCATAGATGTCAACGAGTGCACTTCGCTCCCGTTACCCATAACTGATGATATCAGAACTTGAGGGACATTTGAGCCACCTGCCCAAGTGATGTGAGCGAAGACAATCTTCGAACCGAGTAGAGCAGGGTTGTCGTCATGATAGGTGAAAACGCCTGTTGCAATGTATGTATCATCTTCGAGGAAAACTAAATCAGTCCAGGATACTGATGGGTCAGGAGAAGATGAAATCGTAACACCTGACATACCCAATCCACGAACACCTGAACCCCCGTCTTCGGATGTGATCAAAACACGATTATTGAGGATTAAATCGGATGTGTCTTTAGCTATGCCTTGGATACTGAAAGACGAACCAGTTCCATCATCTAGGATTTGATTCGATGGCATAGCATTGACAACAGTTGTAATCGTGTTTTGGGCCGCCGAGTAAGTCACAGTACCTTCTTCATCCGATTCAAAGAAAGTAACATCTCTGATGAGTTCATCATCGAACGGAACAATGTCATTCACGTCTGCAGAGGATAATTGTTGATACATTTTCATTCCTGAGCTATTCAGAAGAATTGCAGAGTGTGCACCGTCCCAATCTGAGTTGGCATGATAGGCAATTTCGATGATATGATGGCCATCATCAAAAGCGAAGTTTTCATCGGAATCAACTCCGAGCACCATGCCTTCTAGATTACGGGTACCGCCAATGAGGAACCCACCGATGACTACGAATACCAAAAACAACCCGAGTGCGAGCCATTGATGTTCTGACTCTTCCTCGAGCAACTTCCTCCAGCCACTCGCCATAACACCTCCTAACGTTGAACCATTATGTTCCTTGCTCTAAAAAACCCCCATCTTTTAGAGAAAATATGTTCTTAGGAATACATCGGAGGGATGATAAGGGAAACATTAGTCGCATGGATGCTAGGAGTAGATGTTATGGCACGTAAACCCGCATCAATGTACCGCCGACTCAAAGGACCTGCTTATACACGACGCAAGTTTATTGGCGGTGTTCCAAACAACCGTATTCTCTCTTTCCATTCTGGAAACCGCCGTGCTGCGGAGACAGGAGGATTCTCTGTTGTTCTCGAATTGAGAGCAAATAATGATTGTCAGATCCGACATACTGCCCTAGAAGCTGCCCGTGTCATCTCAAACTCAACCATCCGTAACGAGGCTGGCGCACAAGGATACGCACTTCGGATCCACACCTACCCTCACCACGTTCTCCGTGAAAACAAGCAAGCGACTGGTGCTGGTGCAGACCGTGTATCACAAGGTATGCGCTGTGCATTTGGTAAGAATGTGGGAACTGCTGCACGTGTTCGCCGTGGACAACGTGTTGTTTCACTCCACGTCAACCCAGAACACTACCTTACTGCCAAGGATGCTTTGCGCAAGGCAGGGATGAAATTCCCAACACCAACAACAACTCGTGTTGTTCGTGGCGCAGAACACCTCAAGGGTCTCGTTTGAACCTCATGCAAAGGCTGCCCACCAGGGTGGTTTGAATGCGAAGTATGATTGATGATGGGCTTATAGCAAGAATATAGGGTGAGAATATGCGAGTCGCAGTTTTGAAGGAAGACAATTGTCAACCAAAGAAATGTAATGACGAATGTTTCCACTACTGCCCACCTGTTCGAAACGGACAAGAATGCATCGTTATGGATGACAAATCTGGGAAACCACACATCTCTGAATCACTCTGCATTGGATGTGGAATCTGTATTAACAAATGCCCACATGATGCATTGATCATCGAACAACTTCCAAGTGAATTGGAAAGCGATATGATTCATCGTTACAGTCTTAATGGATTCAGATTATTCCGCCTACCTACGCCAACAAAGGAATCTGTAGTAGGTATTCTCGGCCCGAATGGTATGGGCAAATCTACGGCTTTCAATGCTCTTTCAGGACGAATGATACCAAATCTGGGAGATTGGTTGAACAAAGATCCAGAGTGGGAAGATGTGGTTAATTCACTTCCAAAAGGTGAACTTCGTGATTTCTTCATGGCTGTTCGTGATGGAGGAATCAAAGTAGCACTTAAACCTCAAAATGTTGATCGACTGCCTAAACGGGTTCAAGGAACTGTTGAAGCCTTACTGCGACGAGTCGATGAGCGAGATATGTTCGATGAGATGACGGCCGCCTTAGGAATCGATCACCTTCTCGACCGAACTGTCCAGCAACTCTCTGGCGGAGAATTACAACGAATGGCAATTTGTGCAACGATTTTACGAGATGTTGATGTCTATTTCTTCGATGAACCGTCGTCTTATCTTGACATTCACGAACGAATGCGAATCGTACGGATTATTCAAAAACTGGCAGAAACAAAGCGAGTGATTGTTATTGAACACGATTTAGCGGTCCTTGACGTACTTGCAGATCTTGTCCATATCGTCTATGGGCTGAAGGGAGCGTTTGGAATATTTACGCCCGCTCGATCCACACGAACTGCCATCAATGCATACCTTGATGGATTCTTAGTCGAGGAAAACGTTCGAATTCGAGACAAACCAATTCGTTTCCTTAAACACCATGAAAGATCTGTTGTAAAAGGCAGTGTTGTTGTTCAATGGGGCGACCTTGGAAAGAAACTAGGTTCATTCGAATTATCGACTGGAGAAGGTTCTGTTCACCGCTCTGAAGTCGTCGGTGTAGTTGGGCCCAATGGGACTGGAAAGACGACAATGATCAAAATCTTAGCTGGCGAACATGAATACGATAGCGGTTGGGTTACTGCAAATGCAAAAATATCGTACAAGCCCCAACACATTGATGCTGATATGGATTGTACTGTCCAAATGTGGCTCGATAGTGAACTAGGAATGCGATGGCGAAGCGGTGAATTCAACGTCAATGTCATACGTGCATTAGGAGTTGATTCCCTACTGCCTAAGCGTGTGAAGAAACTCTCAGGCGGTGAGCGACAAGCTGTAGCAATCGCGCTCTGTCTTGGAAGAGATGCTGACTTATACCTTCTTGACGAACCATCGGCTCACCTTGATGCAAATGCACGTATGGAAGCAGCTAAGGCCATTCGTAGAACGATGGAAGCGAATGAAAAATCGGCATTTGTCATCGATCACGACGTCTATTTCATCGACATCGTTAGTGATTCATTACTGGTTTTCGAAGGCGAAGGTGGCGTAAAGGGTAAGGCAATGGGACCATATCCCCTTCGTGATGGAATGAATCGGTTCCTGAACGATGTTAACGTAACATTCCGTAGAGATCATGATTCTAAACGTCCACGAATCAATAAATCAGAAAGTCGAAAAGATCGTGAGCAAAGGGAAATTGGAGACTATTATTCGTTCAATGTCAGATAGACATAGAAAATGAAGAGAGTCTAAAGGGAACGACTGCGAGCGGTCAATATGCCAGTCGGTACACCTCCAAAAGGCGGACCACTGGGGAGAAGTCGTTCACGACTGTCCGCATCGGGGCTTACGACGTACTTACGCTGTACTCGACAATGGTATCTCACTCGGAAAGTTGGCATTTCATCACCTAAATCGATTGGCCAAGTTCTGGGCATTGTCATTGAAGATGCCCTTTGCAACGTGATGATGAATCGACCAGGCCCTATGGACTCCATTGACGATTTGAGAGAATGGGCCTATGAATTGGCTGATCAAGAAGCCCAACGTGCGTGGGACACTGGCCTGGAAACATGGCAGAACTCCTTGTGGAAACGTGCAGATTCGGACTGGTCAACGGTTGACGTCCAAGACTTTCAAAATAAACTCTACAATGGTTTAGAACTCTTCTTCGAAGAAATTCAGCGCTGTTATGATGCAAATGGAGGCCCATATATTGAACAATTCCGGACAGGTGTGGAACCGTATGAAATCCCAACTCCAAAAATTGGGTCTCAGCCACATTTTCCTATTCCTGAGAAAGTACGATCGTTGCATGCTCGAGACTGGCATTCCGAACATCCATTTGAGTGGATGAATGCAAAGAGTCCAATTCAATGGAATGAAGCCTGGGAAGTTGCAAGGCCATGGTTCAAAGATCCGAGAGTCCATCAACCTCAGAGAATGTTTCATCCAGAAGGATGGGCTGCTGGAGAACTCGATATGGTTCTTAGGTGGGATGGGAACATTCGCCTTGTTGATATCAAATCAGGCCACTCAGGAGGGCGATTCTCGGAAAGCCTCCAACATCAACTCAGGTTTTATGCTTGGCTCTGGGAACGAACTCATGAGCAAAACCCTGTCCAAAATATGGAAGGCTGGTATCTTTCATCAAAAGAAAGAATACTCTATGAAGCACCTAGTAATGAAGAACTTACTTCAATGGATGAGGAGTTTTTATCGATTAACAACATCATGAGAACAATGGGAGAAGGAGCTTCAATTCTACCAGCGATTGCAGAATCTGAAGAACCAGATACAACCCATGCATGTGATGGTGAAGCTGCTGGTTGCGGCTGGTGTTCATTGACACATTCCAATATGGAATCTGCAGGACCAATGGATGATCAACTAAGAGCAAGAATGATCGAAGGGAATTCAATATCATCCCCATGCGTCCCTCTCGGTGAAATCCCTTCTCGAGTCAATGTTTCTGGGAATTTGATTGCTCAATGGGGTCCTTTACCAAACCACTTCAATGAACCTGTTCTCGGGGCAATGCTCCGTGCAGGAGAAGCAACGATTGCTATTGAGGAAGCAGAATCAGGAGCATTCCCGCATCTGCATGATTCTGAACAAAAGAATGTCATCATCGAAAATGCATTACCTGGGGTGTGGAGAGATCAACCAAGGCTGTATGTCGACCAACACTCCAACATTCGAGTACGCAACGAGGATGAATCCAAAGGAACCCGAATTGGCCTGCTTCGGACAAGAGCTAATGTGGAAGGTGTCGTTGTTGCAATTCGCCAGCAAAATGGAGTTCGTCTCGATGCCAAACCGTGGTCTATGCTCAGTTTCCACCTTTGGGATGGCGAGCATATTGTGGAAGTCGTAGCCTTTGGTTCGGCGATAAGTGAGCGACTTCGAACGATGCGTCCAGGGGACAGAATACGCCTCATCGGTGCAGAACTTGGTTGGAGAGCAGGTTTAATCCAGCTCAGAATAGATGTTCGAAAAACACGAATCGAGCACCAATCTCCAGCGTTTACGAGCAAGAGTATTTGAGGGGTGGATTTTACCACTTCGTATGCCTGTATGTTTACCAAACTCTGAATCAGATTCCGTAGGGAATTACAACAGGCTATCAGCAAGTCAAGTAAACGCATGGAAAGCGTGCCCACGACTATGGTTCTATGAAAAAGTACGTCGTTTAGTCATGCCCCAAATCCCAATTCTATTCGTTGGTAGGGCTGTCGAAGAAGCGATTTGTCAGACACTGAAAGAATCTCCTTGCTTAGTCATGGCCTCCGCACCTTCAGATGTGTATGCCCCAACACCGCTGGACGATGAAGGGCGGCCAAATCGTAATCATGATGCATCTTGGCCCGCTGAACAACTCCTCTCCCTTCCAGAGAAACACTGGCCTCAAAATAAAAACGACCTGATCCTATGGGCAACTGAGAGAGTTAAGAAACATCTGAATTCGTCATTGGAAAGTATGAAAACTGAATGGTCGAAGCACGATAGGAAGGCTGGCCAGTGGGAAGATGTGGATGTTGATCGATGCCACATGATGGCAACGAACGGTATTCTGATGCATATTAATGAGGTTGAAAAGTGCCTTTTGAAGGTATCAAAAACGATTCTTGATGATTGGCGGAATGGGGCTCGGCCTCAATGGCCTGCACCAGATGGGCGTGGATTCCAACTTGACAAGCATCCATTATCTCAGGAAGGGGATGTAACATGGATTGAGGCGTGGGAGATATCTCGTCCATGGTTTGTTGACCCAGATGCAAAGCCATTCATGATGAACGCAGTTCATCCAGAACACTGGTTTCAAGGTGAATATGATTTAGTCTATTCTTGGGATGGAGCAATTCGAATTATCGATATCAAAGCATCCTTAGGAAATAATGATCGTTCAGGAGATTACGTCAAACAGTTACGCATGTACGCCTTTTTATGGTGGCACACTCATGAAAAACAGCAAGAAGTAGACGGATTAGAAATTTGGTATCTCGCAGCCAACAGTCAGAAGATGATCGAAAAACCAACCATCAAAGAAATGGATGAAATGGGTGTTGAACTGAAAGAACTCTGGGGTCAATTAAGAGAAGTAACTCCTGATATCGAACAATGCCCCCCTATGCCAGCTCCAATGCGTTCATTCGAACCAGGAGGGATTCCATCCGACAAGCCCGTGAAACAAACGCGTTGTGAGCGATGCGATTGGTCTATGATCTGTCCGAATGGAACCGGACACGATGAACACCCTCATGGTGGAACCTATCAGTTGCCAGGCTCTTATGCTGAAATTGAAGGAGACCCTATTGATGAACTTGAAGATCGACACGATATTGTCGGACACGTTCATACCCTTATTCATTCACAATCTGGGCGGGCCCCACGAATCACAATCACTCAAGCCAACAATGCTTTTGCAGATGTACAAGTCAAGGCAATGACCCACTCAGATGGTACATCAACGGTCCCAGAGGGATTGGAAAAAGGTGATCTGGTACGAGTTGAGAAGGCCTTTTTCCAACTCAATTACAAAGGGGCAATTGTTCTGAAAGTAGATCCGTTTTCAAAGATTGTCAAAATAGACTCTGATGAAGAAGTTTCAATGAGCCTTCTCAAGCCACGTGCACGTTGGAATATCATGGGGACAGTAGTCTATAGAACAGAGAAAAGAGGCGTATCGGCTCGGGGCGAATGGTGCCGTAAAGGGTTGATGATTCTCGACAATACTGGAGCGATTAAGATCGAAGGTTGGCAAGCCGATTGGGGGCCTCAATACGATATGCTTGAACTCGGCGATACTGTGATCATAACCAACGTTGGTATGAACGGCTGGGCAGCATTAACGACTGGAGAAATCTATCGATCATCTAGGCTTCATATCGTAGCAGAAGATTAGCCGCCAGATGATACTGTTGTAACGAGTAAATGTATCTCGGAATTGAGCACTGTACTGTGAGGGAGGATTTTTTCCTCATAACTTACAATCACTGTTGAAGGAAGGATCTTGGCAAGCACTAGGGCTTGGCGGAGTGTGCTGTTTGGTTCCACTTTAATCGTACAATTGTGGTCTCGCCCTGAGAAGGTAATCTCCATGATGATGCCTGTGAGGCATCATGCTTATGACGGTGGCGCACAGGCGAGAAACAAGCCGAGATCGCATAGCCCGGTATTGCGGTGGATTCGAAATCCACTGTCCCATGGACGCGGGGGTTCAAATCCCTCTCTCGGCGCCATCAAATGTAGAATGCATCCGGTTCTTCTGTCAATTCACGTACGTGATCAGCAGAATTCTTTGGAGCAATTTCGAGTAATTTTTGTATGACTCCAGAGGTGACATCATCTGGAAGAACAAGCTCAAGAGACCATCCCTCACTTATCGATTCAAGAAGGCGAAGTGAAGCATGTACGTCGCCACTCGCTCCAACTGTTGTAGCCATAGCACAAGCTGAATGAATACCAAAGATAGGGCCCATTGAAGCCATTAATGCAGACATTCCAATCGCACCTCCTGAAGGCTGGTCTCTGCGGACGTCAACTCCTTTTTCTTCCATATTAACACGATGTGCAGAGGAGGAAGCGACGACAAACGCTTCCTTCTTTTCTGGTGGAGAGGAAAGACCGGCAAGAACAAGCATTTCTGGCAGTTGTGCTTTTGAAAATGCCTCGAGTAATTCCTGAGTGAAATCATACTGATGGGATGGGTCGCTTGGTTGACCTGGCCCTGTTACAGTCATCACGCGTTGACCAGTAGGCGTTGTGAACAAAGAGGCATAGAGATGAGGAGGGGCGAGTAGGCCATCTTCATCCAATCTTGCCAATGGTGCTAAACCAGGATGGATAAATCGAGCGACTCTCTCCGCTTGGCTTGATTCATTTAGCATTTCAATAGCGTTTTTTCCAACATCTCCAACCCCTGGGAGAGCAAATAAAAGAAGATCAGCAGTTGGCAGACCATGTTCGCTTGTAGTGTCGATTAGAAGTGGCATGAATCACAAAGCCCACCGTTACGGAGTATAATGTTTCACGATGATGATGGAAGAAGAGATTCATTCTTCTTCCTTGTTGCCATGTCCAGCACGCAATTCTTCCACTGAAGGAAGAGTTGGTATGGATGCACTCCATTCAGGAGTTGCAACATTGTTTAGTGTTCGGCGAATCTTTGCTCGATGATCTTCTGGAGACCATTTCAGTGGCGCAGCAGCCTGAGCATTACCGCCACATTGAGGGCATGTTGTCTCAAGACACCATGCCTTACAAACTGTGCATTGTTGAAGGAGTTGACGCGCCATAAATTTCACTCTCTGTAAGCAAGTGCTGTTCCACCAGCATTTTCAATAACCGAAACAGTTGCTTTAATTGCTTCGGTCCATGTATCTTCTGCAGTCTTGAAATCAGGAGCCTTCAATTCAATCCTATATTCTGGAGAACCGTCGTAGAAACAATTTACTTCTATTTCTTGTTCTTCCGAGGAGAGTTCCTCAGCTGCTAAAAGTGCCTCTCGTATTGTTAAAACTCCGCTATTGGTTTCAACGGTTAGTGTCAAAGTGCCACGGATTTCAACAAACGGTGGAATAATATTCTCGACTGCAATTTCAATGAATGCTGCAATCCAATCACCTTCAAATCCTGCGTCTACGAGTGTCCCCTCACTCATTGCAGCTTCTTCGAATGCTCCGTAAAGCGTCTCATAGGATTCAATTAATTGGTCGAGGAGTTCAGAAGCAAACTCTTGCTTCCATTTCTGAGCTTCACCAAGAACTTTGAACAGTTGGAGTGCTCTTTGTTCGTTCTTCCATTGTTGAAGGCGATCACGACGCCTCTCTTCTGAAACAGATTTCAAAGAGAGTTTAAGGGAACTTCCATCCATACGGCTTGGCATAACTTTGCAGATGAGGCGTTGCCCTTCTCGTACAAATCTACGAATGTTTTTGATCCATCCACTTGCGATTTCACCAATGAAAATGAATCCATCAACGCCTTCGTATTCGTCAAGAGTTACGTCAGCACCATTTTGCTTGACGCTTTTTACAGATACAACGACAAGTTCTCCCTCTTCGGGGTAAACGAGGTCTGTTGGCATGGAGGCTCTGCCTCCTTATTCCATTGTCTCTAGGACGGTGCAGCCAACGAGGGTTGCTTTTCCACCCGAAGGATTGGTTAGTGTGGCGCCACAGACACCACAGGAGATTACGGTTGTTGCTCGTGAGAACAGGACAGATTCGTTTCCACAATCTTTGCAGGATACTTTAATGAATTCGCCGGACATTTTTTACACCTCATCGATCAATTAGTTCGAACTTCTTAGCACGCTTACATGGTGCATAATGCGCTTTACCAGTTTCGGTACAACGATAAAGAATGTTTACGCGCTTGGTAGGCTTTTCACGACCGTCTGGTTTAGGACGTGGGAAACCACGGTATCCACGCATTACCTTACGGAAACGGCGTTGACCCCAGCGAAGCTCGGAAGCTCGCTTCTTCTTGACACGCTCAACAGTGTGAAGAGTGTGCTTACCAGCAGACGGACTATATCGCTTAATTTGACGAGGCATCTTAACCATGTCTTCACCTGAACGTCTTGGCGACAATCGACGGGTATTTATTGCTGTCGTAAGAGAATTCCAAGGCAATACGCCTCACAAGTCGCAAAAATGCAGCGATATTGATAAGTCTAATAGCAT
Organism: Candidatus Poseidoniales archaeon; assembly: GCA_009887135.1. GTDB lineage: Archaea > Thermoplasmatota > Poseidoniia > Poseidoniales > Poseidoniaceae > MGIIa-L2. Next base: position 2,015 of record QXYA01000152.1, on the reverse strand, counting down.
GAACTACGGTCATGCAAGACGAAATCAGAGCGGCATTGCTCCTTTGGATACCGCTCGCTATTGCATCTCTCGGCATGGCAATGCAATTTCGCCGCCAGCACTCCCTACAGAACCTCGGAAAGGGTTTTCTGATTTTAGGAGGGAGTCTCTATCTCGCTTCATTCTTGACGGTCCCAGAATCGCCTTCTGCCGCCTCTTCCGCGTTAATAGTTGCAATCCTTCCTGCGCTTTTGTTGATCTTCATTGGATTATACATAGCCACATTCGCAGGAGATATCCCCGTCAAACGTTTCAATTCGAAACTTAGACCACTAGGCCTATTGCTCTTCATTTCAGGATTAGCGCTACTGGAAACAATGAATTGGTATGATGAGAAGTGGTTGCCATCCCTACTATGGGAAGGTGAAACTAACAAGTATTGGCTTATTTTCCGCCCAACCTTTTTGCTAGCAATGAGTAGTATTCTCTTCTGCGGATCGTATGTCATCAAGCATATGGGGGAGAACAGAAACGATGCATCCCGGAATCTGTTTCTTCTGGGTTCATTCTCGTTTGGATTTCTCCTTCTTGGATTGTATACCGACAACGCCTATACCACCACAGACCAATTTAGCACCTCTTTGTGGCTAGCAACAAGCGACCTGTTTGGAATCCTTGCTGGCCTTGGACTCTCCATCATCGTGTTTACATTGGCGATTTGGCAATATGAGAGAAAACGTCCTGGATTGAGCAATTTACCCCCACCTTCAAACGAACAGCTCGAATTAGCCGCTGATGTTATTCGAAAAAATCTCGGAGGTGAAGAAAATGAATGAGTCTCCGAAACAACGAGTCATGCTCATTGCAGGTTTTATCCTCATTCTGCCTAGTTTCGTTCTAGCAATAATAGGTAGTTCGTCCGACGCTGATTTGTCAAGAGGATTTGCTCGTTTTGCAAACGCATTCTTGACAACATACACCCTAACATCAATCTTTTTCATTGTTAATATGTTCAGATACTCAAAGAGCAGGAATGAACCAAAAGCGCCATGGATAGGGATGTCATACGCAGCTATCTTAGGAGTTGTTGCCTCTATCTTACTCACATCACAGGGTGGATTTTTATTGGAAGATAATAGCGGCACTAGAGCTCAATTATTAACCAATGTAGTTCACTTTATTGTCACAGCATTGGCTGTGTTGATTGCGGTTGTAATCATGATCTTTGTCGCCTTTGTAAACATCACTTCTAGAAATCAAAACAAAGACTGACCAATTTGTCAGGGTTTCTCTTAGCGTTGCCTTGATAAGGAGAAGGCAGGTGGCTTCGATATCGAGGTGAGTATATGTCAAAGGGTACACCATCAATGGGTCGTCGACAAAAGACAACACACATCCGCTGCAGACGCTGTGGAAGAAATGCATATCACAAGCAGAAAAGTGTTTGTGCATCGTGCGGATATGGGGCAACAGCCCGCATACGCTCCTACAGCTGGAACAAGAAAACTCACCGTCCTAAGGCTTGAACTTCAAGCGCAATGAATACAAAGGCGCCGCGACTGTCTCGACACAGGGAATCACATGTGCGGCATCATCGGAATAGTTGGTCGACACGGTTCACACGTGAACCAAGCACTCTATGATGGCTTGACTGTGCTCCAACACAGAGGCCAAGATGCTGCTGGAATTATGACTGAACATAATGAAAAATTCAATCTTCGAAAAGGAAACGGTCTTGTCTCCGATGTATTCTACAAGCGACATATGCAAAAATTGCTTGGACATGTCGGTATTGGGCACGTCCGCTATCCTACTGCAGGCTCTTCTTCCACAGCAGAGGCTCAACCGTTTTACGTAAACTCTCCATATGGCTTAGCTTTGGCACATAACGGAAATCTAACCAACAGCGATGAAATACAAAAAAGCCTGATTGGTGAACATCGTCGGCACGTGAATACAACAAGTGATTCTGAAGTACTCTTGAATCATCTTGCCGTACAGTTAGATCTTCAAAGCGATCAGATGAGCATCAATGG
>QXYA01000151.1:8776-9305 GCA_009887135.1 Candidatus Poseidoniales archaeon | reverse complement strand
CAGTTCCACTAACTGATTCACCATCGATGACTCCCGATACTTTCGTTCCATGTAATCGTAAAATGTCATAGCCCATGTTTCCTGCATAGGTGGCATTGGCTTGCCGGGCTGTTGACATAGCAGGATTCCATGGTGTCAAAACCAGTTGAACCGATTGTATTGGACTCTTCTCTGACAGGTTCAAATTTAGCCAAAATTTTGACCGATCTTCAACCATCCCCATTGAGCAATCTGAATCGAGGAGAGGGACAACTGCTCCACCGCCTTGATTGGATTTTGAAGAAGAGGGCCAAGATGAGTGACCAGCGGGAAGAACGATCATATCGCACACATGACTTATGATTTCATCATGCATTACTGAGCCATCAAACCACCATGCGCAAACCATGCCATCCAGTCGAATGGCACCTTGTTCATCAAAGCCAGGTTTTCCTTTTGGATTCCAAGTTACATCGTTGACTTGAACCATTTCGTTGTCTTTTGTTGACCACAAAACCATCAATTGCTTACCTGGTTCTACGTTCTTAGG
>QXYA01000151.1:0-8766 GCA_009887135.1 Candidatus Poseidoniales archaeon | reverse complement strand
CCACCACCACCAATCCCATGTGAGATGATTCAGGGGCTGGCGTTGTTGAAGTTTCCACAATGAAGAGAAATCACCTTGAAATGAATCCATCAAATCCCTCATTCGATTTCTTTCGATTTGAAAACAAGTTGTCCAATGAACCAAAAGAAAGCCGCCTGAGCGAGTAATACCATCATCGAAACTATGATTGTCGGATATGGGCCCATGCCTAATCCAAGGTCACTCTGCGCCCACTCTAAAGCGCCATGGCCTGGCAAGGCCTCACTCTCAAAGGAAAAGAAAGAATTCCCTTCGTTCGAGCCACCAGCCCAAGATCCTGCTTGAGTAAACATGTCCATGTCGGGCCAAACAAGTAACGCCCCGGAATCGATAATACTCATCGACCATCCTACAATTGACATTCGCAAGAAGGTCGATTCAGGGACACTCATTGAGAGAAGGGCCATTCCAAGTTCCCATGCTGCAATTGGTAGGGCAAGAATGATACCATATTTCCAAAGAACTCCAAGGAATGAAAACAGCATGCCGTAGACAAGTGTTGCTAACAATGCAGCAATGAGTACGCTAAACCACACACCAAGATCTGCAAATCTGAAGAATTGATCACCAGGCCCAAGTAAACCAGAGATGAGCGCCATTAACACACACATAATGAGCATGTATGGCCACACAATTCCAAGATACCCGAGCATTCGATAGAGGAAAATCTCTCCTCTTGCAATTGGTTTTGCCGTCATATAATGCATCGTACCAGAGGTCATTTCATCCCGGATAAGTCCTGTTGCTAAGAACAGGGGAATGAATATACTCAGTAAAAAGACAAAACCAAGTTTCCCGATGGCTAAAACAAAGGCTCTGTGTTGTGCTTCTTTGCCGTATCTATCTTCATCTGGGTCTTCATCTACACCGGCATCAGCAAAGATCTGATATTCACCTGTCAGTGAATTGAATACAATGCGAATATTACACGGAATACCATCATTATTCGTATCTTTTTGACTATCAAGCAATTGACTTTCTCGACAATCACCATCATCGTCGTACCCAGTAGACGCTACACTGCGAGCATCTGAGTAATCCCAGTCATAGTCATCTTCATTGATGTACATTGAAGCAGGTTCCGGCTGAATAGGGGGATTGAATAAACCTGGATGAGAAAATTCATCATACACATCCGTACCAAGCTTGAATTCTTGGCCATCGACGTACCCATCACCATCGGAATCAAAGGAATCTCCGTCATTGTCAATGGCTTCGATCTCTGTATTCATTGCATCGATGTAAAACAACAAAACTACAGAGATGGAAAGGAATCCTACTCCAAGTACCACCCACGTAGAGATCCGAGTCCGATATTGGCGCATGGTGAACTCGGCAATTGCTGTCGCCTTTCGGTCGAGAGCAGTCCAAATCGTTTCACCTCGATCTTTTGCCATCAACGACTGCCCCCTGTAAGATATCCCAGAATGGTCTGTAGATCGTCATCAGGGTTGTTAATGTTCATTACATTATGATTATTCTCAACGACAATCGTTGGAAGGTGTTTATGAAATTCACCAAGATGATGTGTGAAAATACGTAATTTCGTCGTGGTTGGGAATTGCAAACCATGAACGGAATCAAGACTGAGGACGTCACGTGCGAGTGCCTTCGCATCTGAACATTCGAGTTCAATCGTGTGAGGAATATTGTCCAATTGTTCACGAATTGCATGAACGTTCCCGATGGCGAGTAAACGCCCTTGGTGGAGAATCACGATCTGTTCGGTTATTCGTTCAATTTCTGAGAGAATATGGCTGCTTAACAAAACGGTACGTCCCATCCTTCCAAGTTCACGTATGACATTCATAATCGTCGTCCTGGCAAGCGGATCACAACCCTGTAATGGTTCATCAAGAATAATCAAATCAGGGTCGTTGACCAAAGCATGAGCAATCTTTGCACGCTGACGCATCCCTTTGGAATAACGTCCAATCTTCTTGTGCATGACATCGGTTAATCCAACAAATTCCAGCACGCGTTCAGCCTCAAGTTTGGCTTCGTCACGAGTTAGACCATGAAGGCGAGCAAACGTGGTTACGAAATCAAAAGCAGTCATCCAGTCATGGAGGCTCTCATTCTCAGGAACATATCCCACTCGTGCATAAGGTGCTGGGTTTTTCCATGGGTTCGTACCAAACAAGCGCACTTCACCTTGGGTTGCCCGAAGTTTACCCATCAGGAGTTTAAACAGCGTTGATTTACCAGCACCGTTCAAACCTAAAATCCCCGTAACACCTCCAGATAAAGCAAGGGAGACGCCTCCGAGTGCTTGGTAACGGCCATAGGTTTTCCCGACATTATTGAGCATTACAACAGGCGCTTTCGGTTGAGGAACCCATTGTTGTTCAACAGCCTCACCGGTCTGACTTACATCAGGAATCATTCACGGGTCACCTCCATTGAAGAGACTCGCACAGATAGGACATAAAGAGAAATGGCATTGAATGCCAAAACTGATACAAGCGACCAAACCCAAGGGTGGTCATACATCATGTTCGCACCAATTAACGCCTGACCGACATGAGCAATTGAATCATAAGGAGAGATAAGATAGAGAATTGATTTGTCAAATAGACCCTCAACGATAGCAGCGAGTGTCTTTGTTCCTAGTATGATCGCTAACAATGCGATACCAGGGAAAAACTTACCACGAGAAACACTCGAGAGTGCCAATCCAATGCTCGTGTACGTTACAATGAGTAAAACTCCGCAGAACATTGTGGTCAAGAACATAGGAAACGTATCAATTATCCAAGCCCAGCCACGACCCATTGACAGGATATCAGCGAAGTAATACAACATCAGTGTTCCAAGAATGATCAAAGCTTGAATACTTGCTACTGCAAGATATTTCATACCAACATAGTCAAATCGATTTATGGGTCTTGAAAAATACAACGCTGAAGTACCGTTCGAACGATCTTCGGAAATCACGCCTCCAACGAGTAACGCAGCAACAAGTGGGTAGAACAACATGTTTCTGGGAAAGAAACCAAGGACGTGTGCATAGAGATTATTACGTCCAACGCCCCAGAGTTCGTACAAACCCGGTTCACCGAGGATGGCGAAGAGTAGAGTGAGAGCAACGTCTGTCATAGACGCAATGAAGACAAAAATAAGGAACAGTTTAGTTGGTACGCCCCATGGACGATGGCCTTTACGGAATATTCCTAAGAGATGGTGCCGAAAAATAGCCCAATTACGCATCCAACGTGGATTCAATGTGCCATCCCATGGTTTGTAGACTTGCTCAAAAACTTGACCTGTTTGTGTCGATGGGCGAGCAACAGATGCGACAGAATCGCTTTCAGAGCCCCATGCAGCATCCATTCGACTTTGCCCCGTCACAGGAGTTGATGCTTCGATTGGAACATCATCTTCGCTCATGATCCCGAACCTCCCATGTGTTCAGGAGCATCAACTCGGCGGGCTTCTGCAGGTGATGCAAGAAGATCTTCGCTTGATTTGACTCCATAACCAAACCGTTCCATAATGACAATAAACAAATCTTCCAAAGAGGCTTCATATTCGTGCATACGTCGAATTTGAGCACCCGTATGGGCTGCACATTTCAAAATACGATGTGTCGTATGTTCACCATCGTGTTTGATTCGCATGATCCTGCCTTCTCGTCGAACCTCCAGACCCTCTTGGCTCATGGCTTGCTCAAGTTCGTCAGCAGAGCCCCAAACGTGAATTTCAATTTCTCTATCGATTGCTTTCAAATCTTCAATACGTCCTTGTGCAGCAAGTTTCCCTTTGTGGAGAAGTACCATGCTATCGCATACGCGTTCAACATCTTCCATAAGGTGGCTTGACATAAGCACTGAGCGACCTCCTGAATGAACCATGTTGTACAGGGTGGTTAACATCGAATCACGTGCGGTTGCATCAAGCCCATTTGATGGCTCGTCAGCAATGATGAGTTGTGGATCGTGAATAATTGCACATGCAAGTTTTGTAGCCTGTTTCATCCCGGTTGAAAACGAGGAAATGGGACGATATCGTAATTCGCCAAGTCCAACATATTCCATTGCAGTATGTGCTCGAGCCATTGCAACAACTGGGTTCATGCCAAGCAGTTCCCCGCTGTATCTTACTTGATGGATCGCATCCATATCATTGTCTAAGGCCTCATATTCAGGCATGTAACCGATTTTAGAACGGATATCGAGTCCTTCAGTACGAATATCATGACCCAATACTTTACCCTCACCAGATGTGGCTTGAATCAAACCTAGAATGGTCTTGAAAAAAGTGGATTTTCCGGCTCCGTTTGGGCCAAGGAGTCCCGTTGCTCCCTTAGGGACATTAATGCTGAGAGAATCTAGGGCAACATGAGGACCATATGATTTGGTCAACTCTTTTGTTTCGATTACCCATTCATACGTCATTGCTTTCATACCTAGGAAGGAACGGAAGTCTTTCAATCCTTTCTCATTTTGCTGCTTCAATGGTTTTAGAGAAATCGCTACGGGTTCTTACTGCGATTCCCTTTCTCAACCGAAGAGCTTCATTCGCATTGCATTGAGAAAGACCGTGGCCAACAAGGTCACCATTTTGTCGTACAATCAAGCATGTTTGACCAGCAGTAAGCCAGGCATCACAGGCATGGATGAAACCATGGAAGACATTTCGCCCACGTAGAATATACTCGACTGCATCATCATGAATCACGACCAATGGCAACCCTTCTCCAGGATTGACCATCGGTGAGAATCGATTGTGTTCAGTTGGCAAAGGCAAGGAACGATAACCATAGAGAATCTCTGCACCAAAATCAGTAATCGATAGGCCTCCATCGGTTAATCTTGGACTAAGGATATGCTTTCCAGAGGAATTCAGTACATTCTTTACCCGACCAGTCCCTCCGATAATGAATGAACAATCTTCTACCATTTCATGAGCACTTTCTGGATGACAATTTGCGAGGACGACAAGTTTCTGATGAATCTGCTTTCTTCGAAGCAATATCTTTTGCTCTGGAAGTGTCGAATCATCAATAGCAAGAGGTTCGGTGATTATTCCGAAGGATTGGAGAAGTTCAGAAGCCTTCTGAACAACCTTTTCTTGAGAAATATCCAATGTAAGAATACGATCAGCATCAATACTGAACATCATCAATTCCTTTCGAATTAAAATCGGATTAGGGCGTCGGTCCCACAACCAAGATGGTCCATCAACTTGAGCAAAGGGGTTGAGATCTTCCAGTCCATACGGTATCAGGCCAAGAGGAGTTTGTACAAAGATCTCCATCGATGGAAGAAGTGATTGCATCCTTAAGACCAATGTTTCACAACGTGACCGCCAGGGCCCAGGAGCACCATGAAGAATCAATACATCAACGCCGTTCCCTTTTTCAGGCCTCCAACGTGAATGAAGTTGCTTTCGTGCTGCAAGGATGTGAGGGCGAACAAGTGTATCTTCTCCACCCCATCGTTCACCTTTTTTCCTTCGAGGTGATTGTGCATCGATGACGTACGACCAATCTCCTTCCCAGATTCCACCTTCTGGAGAAACTTCTCGTGCAGCAGAACGATCGTCGATAACAAGGTCATCCAGAACGTCGATGGAAATTCCAGATGGGAATGGACGAGTTGTTAACCACAAGAACGCTTCTCGCAAGGCTGGATGGTGGTGGCTACGCTGTTCAGCAAGTTGCCAAATGGTTCCATCATAAACTGCTTGCTTACAACGAGCTAACTCGGCCAAAGTTACTTCTAAATTGTAGGTTGCTAGGAAAGCAGTACGATCTTTTTCTTTCATTTTCAAAACTTCTTTTGGACTGAATCCGACCACACAAGGTAGCATCGATGGCCATTCTTGAAGGTCATCCAAATGAATGGTTCCGGATGGTGAAAGAAGTCGCTTATCTCGAGCAAAAAGAGCATATGCGGCTGAATCGAACAAATCCGCTCCTAAGGCAATTAACATAGGAAAGAGCATTGGATGACCACATCCGAACATATGCCTTGGCCGTTCAGGAGCAAGTTCTGGAAGTGTAGCGAGCATGATCTTTGCCAAATCTTTGTAGCGATGTTTTTCCATGATTGGAACAATTCCACCAATCGGATGAACTGCGAAATCAAAAGCGCTCATTTCACGGGCTGATTTTTTACGAAGATGACGGAACGTACCTCCTTGAATAGGTCCATTTAACATAACATCTCCAGCGATATCAAGCGATTGTTGAGCACGTTCAACAGTGACGTCAACAGCGGATTCTACTTCAAGTTCAGACATATCTGGCCGACTAAACACATCGAGCATGGTTGCAATATCAACACCTATTGACTTTTGAAATTCAACAATCTCTTCAACACCAACCTCGACATCTCCGTAAACGTAAGCCTGAAAGGTTCCTGAATCGGTCATGATTACGCCTGGATAATCCAGTAAATCGTGGACACCTTTACTAAGAGCATGTTGTTTGAGTTCATCGTGTTTCCAGATAATGTAAGAGTTGGTAATGAGGGCTGAAATACCGTATCTATCCCACATTTCACGAGGTTCAATGGTACGGATGTTTGGATTGATGACAGGAAGCAGTGCAGGCGTCTCCAAAATACCGTGTTTGGTATGGAGTTTTCCAACTCGTGCCCGACCATCTCTTGAAGAGATTTCAAACTTACCTTCATCACCCTCTCGACAAGGTTGCGGATCGGGTCGAGACCCTGTGTTCCATACTGCCATGTTTGAGGGGCTGAACCCTTTGATTTCAAGCCGCCGATGAAACATCAACAAATTCGACGTTCCCATGTGCGAGAATAAATTCCCGCCCAAGTTCATCGAACGTATCGAGTAGAGCAGTTGAGAATTGGATTGATTCTATCTCCGAATCTGCTTCGAGATCGTTTCGTACACCTTCAAGCGTACCTGGAGCAGCACCACAGGTCAAACATGCGCCTGTTAAATCCAAAACGAGTCGAAGACCTGTTTTTGTCGCTTCTTTACGGGCAACGGCAATGCCTCCCCCGTGTCCATCGAGTGCGGCCCGCACAGCTCCTAAACGTGCACACAAAGCTGGAACGAGATACTCGGAGTCGAGTACTTCATGTAACGACATATTTCTGAGGCGGTGGTCTTCTTCAGGGTCTGAAGTCTCCTCAATACGGCGTTTTGCCTCAGCCTCCATTGCCTTTTGAGCTTCGAGGGCATATGCATTGACCAAATCATCCACCATGTTCTTCCGAATGCTAGGTACTGTTTGAAGTGTTGCAGTGTAGTATCAGGAGCGATTGCATCTATTGATAAGGGTGTGACTGTAGGAACATATGGGTGAGATGATGAGCGACGAGCTTCTGCGAGTGGAAAATCTCCACGTTTCTGTTGAAGGTACTCCAATCCTTAAGGGATTGAATCTGACAATTAACCGCGGGGAAATCCATGCGATTATGGGCAGAAACGGCGCAGGGAAGTCTACTCTTGCTAGCGTCATCATGGGTCATCCAGCGTACAATATCACACAGGGTACCGTCCATTACAAAGGCTCCAACATCGAAGATATGGAAGTGTTTCAACGTGCAAGAGACGGCATGTTCCTCTCATTCCAATACCCAGCAGCAATTCCTGGCGTCCAAGTAGGAACATTCCTTCGCAAGTCCGTGGCTTCCGTTCGCGGTGAAGCCCCTCCACCGAGGGAATTCAGAAAAGAACTCAAAGATGCTATGGAGAAACTTAGCATGGATCGCTCCTTCCTTTCACGCTACGTCAATCAAGGATTCAGCGGTGGAGAAAAGAAGCGTCTAGAAATTCTTCAACTCCTTCTCTTACAACCAGACCTTGCACTTCTTGATGAAACGGATTCTGGTCTTGATATCGATGCCCTTCGCATTGTTGCAGAAGGAATCAACAGCGTTGCTCAAAACACTGGCTGTTTGATCATCACTCACTACCAACGTCTTCTTGACCTTGTTAAGCCAGATATGGTTCACGTCCTTCTCGACGGAAAAATTGTTCAGAGCGGTGGACCAGAACTGGCCCTAAAGCTTGAAGACGAAGGGTACGACTGGGTCGAAGCCCTTGTATGAGGTGAAATTATGACACAAGATGCACAAGACGCAGTTGGCGATTATCGCTATGGATTCCACGACCCTGAATCGTCTACAATTCGGTTCGATAAAGGCCTCAGTGAGCAGGTTGTTCGTGATATTTCTGAACTCAAGAATGAACCAGAATGGATGACGGATATCCGAGTAAAAGCATACAATCACTTCGCTGAACGCGAAATGCCAACGTGGGGGAACTGTGCTTCTCTAGATGGAATCAATTTCGACAACATCACTTACTTCCTTCGTTCCTCAAATAAGACCGAGAAAGATTGGGACGATGTTCCTGAAGACATCAAGCGTACATTCGACCGTCTCGGCATACCACAAGCCGAACAAAAATGGCTCGGTGGCGTTACTGCTCAATACGAAAGTGAAGCAGTTTACCACTCTATTCGAGAAGATTTGGAAGAGCAAGGTGTCATTTTCTTGGACATGGATACAGGTCTCAAAGAATACCCTGAACTGGTGAAAAAATACTTCGGAACAGTCATCCCGCATAGTGATAACAAATTTTCAGCCTTGAACACAGCAGTGTGGTCAGGGGGATCGTTCATCTACGTACCTAAGGGAATCCATGTTGAAATGCCAGTTCAAGCCTATTTCAGAATCAATGCGAAGAACATGGGCCAATTTGAACGTACACTGATTATTGCAGACGAAGGTTCCTCCATAC
>QXYA01000150.1 GCA_009887135.1 Candidatus Poseidoniales archaeon | reverse complement strand
AAGCATCGGACCTCGTGGTGTCCATGTTGAATTGTTCCCATACATTACGGACGTTCCAGCAGATGTCTGTGAAATCACTTCGTTCGAGTCGAGCGTTTCTTCACCGTTTGTCAACGAATTCATTGAATCGAGATACCCCACTTGAGTCATTGTGATCATGAGAATCACAAGAAGGATTGACTTGTTCAAATTTGCAGAGCGTGCGCTGGCCATAACGATAGGTGCTAAAGCGAGACCATATTGATTTACCCTATATTGAAAGGTATTTTTTGTTAATGTTATTATTGATTGAAAGCAATACTACTCAATTTCTCATTCTTTTCTTCTCTTGGACCACTTCAAAAAGGGCTATAGCGAGGCTAACATCATGGTTCTGCTTCCGTTCTCGTAGGCTCAATTCTTTGCCTCGAAGAATTTCCATGACCTCAGCCTTTGATTTGGCTTTATTTCGAAGCATTTCACCCTCATGAGATTGATTTCGATGCTTATTTTCCCAAGCTGCTTCATCGACCTGTCCTTGAGCACGAAGTTGAGCAAGTTCAGGTTCTCTTTTGGCTCGTTCAAGAGCAGATTTACCAATCATTTGTGAACGTGCGCTGTAATCTGCTCGACGTTGTTGTGTACCAAGTTGAGCATCGATGGTGATTTGATCTCGCTCTGCTTGAATGGAAGCGTGTTCTGCCATGTTTGTGACATGTTCACGTTCTGCTTCAAGACGAACCTTATCGGATGGTTTCCAGGTGATGTAGGAATGGTCGATGGTCATGCCAAACGATTCAATGGTGCGGCGTAATGCCATACAGAGGCCAATGGTTGTGTTTTCATCGGCTTGATCTTGAACCAATTCATCATTAGTGAATCGTTGAATCGTTTTCGACATGTAGGCTTGGGCCTCATCGATGAGAAGATTGCTGATGTCTGAAGTTCGTATCTCCATGATTCCTTTTGCTGGAAGTTGAATCAAACGAGCAATGTTTTCGCGAGAGGCGTGAACTCGAAGAGATGCTTCGCCTCTCAGAGTTTGATGATCACTGGATTTTGAAGTGAATGGCATGGTGAAGGTGTACGGTCCAAGGAATGCGAAAAGGTAGGAGCGTTGCCGTTTGCCACCAAAGACGCGTCGAAGCATCGACGTGGTTGGATTGGCTCGCATGACTTGCTGAGTCACGATTCCAGAAATCCTTCCATTCTCAAGAACAACACAGACTTCGTTTGGTCGAAGTACGATTGGGGTGTTCTTTGGTAGTTCTTTGTCATGGACAAATCGTGCGATAATGTCCGGTTCTTCTCTCCATCTGTATGTTTCTCTTGTCATGGTTTCACCTTCAGTTTCTGCTCCTCATGCCGTCAAGCAGCATATTGCGTTCGAGGAAATGACGCTTTGCTTTGCTAATGACACCGTCAATGATGTCGAGATCTGTGTGACGAGTATCGACATATGTTGCTAATGTAGCTCCAAGATGTTGGCTTGCATGCTCCAACATGGTGATGGTTTCACGATCATGTCGAATCAATTTCTTGTGCAATGAACGGTTCATTCTGCGTATCCCGTCATGCTTTGGACGCGATTCTCCAGCCACTGCATATTGGGCATCTTCTGCAAATGACTGTAGATTATGCAAGATGGATTGTATTCTATCCATTTCGTATTTTTCATTATTTGCATAGGAACGAAAGAGCCATCGTTCAACTTGATGGTGAAGATGGTTGACGCGCCTACGAACATCTTCTCGTACGGCTCTATCCGTGACACGTACCCTTGATTGTTCGTAACCATCGTAGGCTGAAATTAACACTTTCATTCCATTTACTGCTGCGGGTATTGCTAATGTTGTTGGATCCATACAGAGATATATGTCTCTGGTCGGTCTTAACAGTATTGCTTATTTTTTGAATCCACGCTTTCGAAAGCCACCACTTTGGGATTTGTTGCCTTTATTGCCTGACTTTCGTTGTGAACGTGCTCTTCGGTCTCCTGCTTTAGGACCTGCAGCTTGCTGTTCTTGTTCGGATGCTCGGCGGTCTTTTTGCATCTGTCTCCAGACACCACCAATGAGTTGCATGACCTCTTCCTTGCTGTTTGCTCCGATGGATTGCTTCGCACCAGCACTGCTGACCCAGAGTCGGCCTTCTTTTCCGTAAGGTCGTCGAGGATGAGAGGTTCCTTCTTCTCGCTTGATCTTCTTGAGGCCTACTTTGCGGGCAGCAAGATAGAGTCCTTCGAGATCGGGCTTGAGGACTGAAGCGTCTTTTGGAACACGTCGACCACTACGTCTCGACGTCTTTGCATTGAAGTAACCAGGCCAAACAGAAACTCGGTCAGGATTGTGTTCCATTGTCTCGCCTCATTGAAAGGGTGAGGTTGGAAGGTAAGAACCCAACGATGTGGGGCTTCACTCAAGAAGAACGCCGTTGATGACGCCATCTTTGCCAGGTCGAGAAGTGATTCTGACGTTGCCTTCACTGGTTTCAATGATTGCACCCTTAACCAAGATGTTTCGACGAACGTAGTTCGGATCGGATTCGTTTTGAATCACGTTGTTGATTGTTGCATTAACAGTCTTACCTGTTTTTGGATTGTTGACTGAAACAGTGTTTGCAGCCATGACACGGACCATTGTGTTGCCACCGGCTTTGCGGTAGACCTTACGTCGTGCTTCGCCAACAAGAGCGAATTGCTTCTCAGTAGAGATTTCAGTCGAGCGCTTTCCTCGTGCTCGAACACGTCGTCCACCGCTTGGTTTTTTCTTGGAAATTCCGTGCCACTGTGCCATGATACTCACTCCTTGCAAGCCACCGACTTGACTGGCGTATATCAAGGAAACCCTTAGCGACAACGGCCAGAGTATGAGGAAAGAAGTTCACCATCAGCAGCAAAAAGACGTGCTTCAATCACATCACCGGGCTGCAATTGCGCCACACCTTGAGGCGTTCCTGTGAACAACAAATCACCTGTAGATACAGGAGCCCATTGAATCAGCGATTCCAGTTGTTGAGCTGGTGTAATACTCATCTCACTTAGAGAGGCTTCTTGCCATCGCTCGCCATTGACATCAAGTTCAATTTTTGGAGCCGTCTTTACATCACTGAGTGCTTCTGCACCCAATCGCCATGGATAGAACGAGCCAAGAACTGCTGCTTGTCGAAATGTCTTGCCTTTCGACCATGGTAATCCCTCGGCGCTAAGAACGGATTGTGCTGCTCTGTCTGTGAGATCAAGACCAACTGCAATCGCTTCAATATCGCCATGTTGATTCAAACGAACGACGCATTCGGTTTCAATGTGAACTTCGCCTGGATGCGCAGAGACGTGAAGTTCACTGGATTCGGTTCGACATCCATCTGGTTTGACGAAGAAGATGGGTTCACTTGGAGCTTCGTTTCCTAATTCCTTAGCGTGGGCTTGGAAGGTTCGTATGGTGCACCAGACGGCCATGAAAATGCCACCTGTTGGCGGTTCTTGAAGGCGAAGGGTGAAACGGGTCAGGCTTCTGGCAGGTTCATGGGCAAAGAATTCCAAATCAAAAAGCGACGACCTGTTCGACGGAAGAACATCGCTCCGCTTCTCAAGGACTTGGAAGAGGCGTTGGATATTGATCTCAACGTGGACGGTGGTTTTCTTGAGATGGCTACCTATGGTTCATGGCAACTTGTCTTTGTCGATAAGATCGCTAAGACCATTGAAATAAGCGATGAAGAGGGTCAACGTTGGGCATTTCTTACGCTTCGTGGATTCCTTGAGCACCCTGGTGCAAAGCGCTGGGTTGCAGTCGATCATGGGGCAATTCCGTTCTTGATGAACGGAGCAGATTGTATGGTTGCAGGTGTTCATGCTGCAGATGAATCCATCGAAGTTGGCGATTTGGTCTGGATTCGAGACAAGGAACACGGACGACCATTGGCACTCGGATGGGCAACCATGTCTGGTGTTGACATGGTCCAATCGGCCAAGGGAAAGGGAATCAAGACCCTTCATTGGGTCGGTGACGAACTTTGGGATATGGAACCTTGAGAAGGAAAGTGAAAAAGACAAGCGGTGCTTAGGATACACCATGCGAACCGTTTGGACACTCATGATTGTCACCCTCTTAGCAGTCTGTAGCACCTCTAGTGCACTTGCCAAGGATGCTGGACAAGACAATGGTCCAGATACAGATGAAACACCGTTCTCATCTTTTACAGCAACATCACCTTCAGTCTCTGGGAACACATGGTCGTTGACTGTGGTCATGGACCAAGCTGCGAGTGATAACAACACGACCTTCGAGATCACCACTCAAATCTGTCTCAATTCAGGCGTTTGTGACCCACCTGTTGTCCAACAAGTGACCATTGAAGACTTGACCCATACAACCTCACTTACGCCGCCCCAAGACCATTCATATGTCAACTGGCGAGTCAAGGCAATGTACGAAGATGATACAACCGAATACTTCCCTCAAGGCGCATGGTATACAATTTGGTCAAGTTGCTACCAAGCTGATGGCGTTTACTACGGCGTTGATGCTGATGGAGAGAGTTGTGCAGAGGACGAAGAAGATGAAGGCTTCTTGCCTGGATTCACACTTATCCCTGCTCTGACAGCAGTCGGTCTTGCTATCGCTGTTGCACGACGTGATTAAGCGGTTGTAAATTCAACGAGTCGCTCAAGGAAGCGACGATGTTCACTGCCCCACATTTGGAGAATAACTGAGAGGCCTGAACGGTCCTCATTGAGACGCCCTTCGATGAACCCAACACGATCAAGATCACTATGAACAAGCGGAAGATGTTCAAGTTCAATCATAATGAGTAAACCTTCTTCATGTTTGGTTATGCGTGTTGCATGATAGACTATGCTATCTTCATTGACTTCGAATTCAACTCGTCTTGAAGAAAGGAATGCTTCGACTCCAGAGAAGAGTGCTTCAACATCGATGGAAGCACCATCCATTTCAGCCCCATAAGAAGCAAGGAACGGCAATTCCGTAGCGTTCTGCTCCATCAAATGATCAAGACCGCGAGGAATCTCTTCATCGGTCATACTAACCCTCCACTGCAGAGAGTTTGGTCCAACCAACAACGCGTCCATCGGTTGCATCCACGGCTACAGCGAAGGTGTGTTCCCACACCCCTTCTGTCCATGTTCGAGATAAATCAAGGGTTGTAGCGCCAACTGATGTATCGGTCAGTTGACCGAGAAGATCGTTCGCTCCATTCCCAGGAACGGCAACAAGAATACCCAGACGTGTTTGTGCGTAGAGGTTTCCATTGGTCTCATAGATACCATCAGCACCTGTCAAAGCAGGATAACGAGCCGTATCGCTCAATCGTGCTTCTACGGTTGAAATGTTCGCAACTGCAGGTATGGCTTCTCGATTATAGGAAACGACTTCATCAAAGGATCCTTTGTCGAGATAGGTACAGGTTTCCGAGGTTGGTTCACCACTTAATTCGAACAAGACCCATCCTGCAGTATCGTCTGCAGCAACCCAAGAGACGTTCCACTTCGTAGCCGTTCCACTTCGATCATCAATGGCTCTCCAAATGTAACCACTGTTATCCAGAGCTGCATTTGCACCCGATGCTTGACCACCAATGTAATCGAAACATTGCATGGCCTTTTCGAGGGTATCTGTTCTCGATTCTGATTTATCAGGAGGATGAATGCCTTCTTCTGCAGCCCAATCTTCTTGCAACGTTTCATCGATTGCAAGCAAGTTTGCTCGTGGGCGAATACTGTAATCCTTCCCAAGATCGAGTACCTTTGAACCACGTGTCAATTTGGTTGATTTGAAGGCATGATGCAGTTCGAGTTCCCCTTCTGGTAGAACATAGTCCCCAAACGCTTCTGACAGCGGTGAACATGAATCTTGGAGAGAACCATCATTGGAAATGATGACATCTACGGTTTGTTGTGTCGCCCATGGATTGTTCTCTTCAGCCCAGATCTCCATGGTTGCAGAACCAAGACAGAGGCTTTCGATATCGACGTGTGTCGCTGAAATCTTCCATGCTTTGTCATCACCGAGTGTATCAGCACCAACGACTCTCCAGCGCCATCCAAGACGCTCTCCTGACGCCCCTTCTTCGATGACATCGTTGGCAAACAAATCTTGCAATTCAATCGGTTGAAGCATCATTGAAACACCTGGAAGAAAGACATCCAGTGAACCTAACAAACCACCGACATCGAAGGTCGTAGCCGACCCTTCGTACGGTTTGTTGTCCACGGTTGCGGAGAACTCGAAGCCTGTTGACATCGTCACTTGTTCACGCAATTCAACGTAGCGACGGGTCGTAAGAACCGCTTCACCAGGCGAAGATGGGCTGCTTGAAGCATCTGGACATGACCCCGAATTGAGAATTGAATATGTGCTTCGACCAACATCCAAATCGTCCAAATCATAGGTGTTGGTCATTTCAACAGAAAGCCAGTCATTGCTTCCATAGGCACCTCGTGTCCGCACAGCACCAAGCAGGTTTTGTGACGATTCACCGAGGATATCTTGAGATGTACCTTCACTGATTGCAAGTGTGCCTCTGCCGTTGTAATCCAAAAAGACTCGACAGTAATCTTCCTCTGTCGTCAGGAAACTAAAGACCAAATCCAGGAATCCTTCACTGGCCATAATGGCAGGACGGTCACCTGCTCCGCCTGTGATCGTGTACTCCATCGTATCACCATAGCGAAGAGGATCCGCTGTGAATGGTTCGAGTTCAGAGTTGATGTACCACCATCCAGCTGCACCTACAAACAATGCAACAAGAACAACTGCAATCACTTTGGGTTGCTTGACCATATCGACCAACGTTGTCGCATTTTGTCGCTTAACTGCGACTGGAGTGAACACTTCAGGCTCTTCTTCAACGTCCTCTGGTTCGTCGAAAACAAGATCAGCATCGAGAACTTCTGCGTCAAGAACATCTTCTTCCTTAGCCGCAGGCTTTGGTTTTGCTTTGGCCTTCGGTTGAGGCGTTGGAGAGATGGTGGTTTCATCTTCAAGAGAAAAGACGACCTCTTCCTCAATCTCTTCTACTGGTTCTGTAGCCTTGAGTCCGACGTCATCACGAGAAAGACCGGATTCAAGCAAACGCTCGACTAAATCGGCTTTTTTACCAGACGTTGGTAAATCATTGATGACGCACAGGGCCTTGAGTTTGGCCACAGTTAGCGAGGATGCTTCATCCGTCATTCATTCACCGTATCTTCGTCGAGGACTCATCCCCTATCAAGGATAGTGGCGAACGCATCAGAAACGAGGCCGTTTTTACGCGTTCATTGTTCGTACGGAACATACGAACCATCTTCCGCTTGAACGTAAACGGTCTGATCGTAACTACCATCAGGCATCTTTCGGAAGAAATACCCATTGTCTGCAGCCTCGAACGTTGGTTCAACCGTTGCTGCTTCTTGTGCATGAGGCTCTGGAGGACCTGCTGGGCCGGATGCTTCTGGAGGACCGCTTGGACCTGCTTGAGGCGGCCCGCTTGGACCTGTGGATG
>QXYA01000015.1 GCA_009887135.1 Candidatus Poseidoniales archaeon | reverse complement strand
AACGACAACTGGACCGATCTCGATGAAGCGGAATGTGGTCCAACCGACGCCAAGGATGCTCTGGATATGCCTGTCGACAGCGATGGCGATGGAATATGCGACTTCAATGAAGTTCTAACCGTCATCTACGGTACTGGTGAGTTCGAGTTCCTACAAGGACAACGCAACATCTCAGTTCTGCCAATCGTTACAGGAATGACGGTTGATGTGTGGACGATTTCACCTCCACTTCCATACGGTCTCTTCTTTGGTGGTCAAACACTGGCACGAACCTCGACTGGAAATGGAACAATCTACGGGGTTCCATTCGTCTCTTCAAACCTCACAATGTACACTGTTACAGCACAGAATTTGTTGACTGGAGCTACGATGATGACGACGTTTAATCTTTCAATTGCTGAAGATTATGACCTTGATGGATTGGCAAACAATGCAACACGGCTCGGAATCTTTGAAGCCGACTTCGATGACGACGGTGATGGATTCAACGATTCGTTTGAATTGGAATGTGGTGGTAATCCGTACAACCGTTCATCTGTTCCAAAGATTGAATCGGATGGAGAATGTTACACATTCCGTCAATACGAAGAAGAACCTGAAAAGGACAAGAATCCATTCAAACCAATCTGCTTCCCAATTATCTTCCTCATCCTCGCCTTCATAATCGTCGTTCCGATTATCTTGACACGACGAAAAGAGCGTGTAGGAATCCGTGCAGAACATGTGACTGCATCTCCAGCATTCAGCAGTGGAACCGGTACACGAAACGATCCATTCGTTGTGAAGAGTGCTATATGCCCATACAATCGTAAAACAAAGAGCACAGAAACCATACGCGTAATGGAAATGTCTCCAAAGTATGAATCAACGTTTGAAGAAACGCATATTGAAGCGAATATGAAGCGCTTCGGAGCAGTTCCATACGGTGGAATTCAAGACGGAATGGGATTACTCAGGTCCAATGATGATGGAACACTTCAATTCCAATTCACCTTTGATGGGACCATCAAACCAAGTCGACATGGAATGGTCTACAAGTCTGAAATGGTTCTTGATGACAAGACGTACTTCGTTTGGCACGTTGAAACAAAAGGGCAAGACCAAAAATAAATCTGCTCTTTTACCGAGTATCAGTAATGTAACTCAAGTTATATATCGAAGGTTCTCGACAAGACAACCATGAGAAATACAATTGTTATCATTTTACTTCTTGCTTTAATGCAACCAATGCTCACTCATCCACTCTTGATGGTACTGCTGTAGTCGCAGATGCCTCTGCTGTCGTATCAGGTAATACGAGCCAGTACGATGGAACCGAAGAGACTGCTGTAGCAATCAATAACGGGGATGATGTTGAAGATGATGAGGACTCTTCTGATACCTCTGCTTCAGGAGATGATAAAGAATCGAATACTGCTCTCATCGTTGGATCATCAATTGGTATCATCGGTATCATTGTCGGAATTGCAGTTGTCGTTCTGCGTGGACGAAGTGACTCTTCCGACAAGGATTTCAGCCAACAGGCCTGGAACGATGAACCAGTAGCACAGCAACCAATGATGCAGACTCAACCTCAGCAACCAGTACAGCAAATGCAACCTGTTCAACAGCAACCAGTACAACCAGTTGCACAACAACCGGTACAGCCTGTTCAACAGCAACCAGTACAACCTGCTCCTGCTGCAGTAACAACGGCTCCACCTCCACCTGCTCAACCAACGACTGTTGCTGATTACACGGGCCTTCCTCCAGGTGGAACGTACGATCAATCAACTGGACAAACTATCTACATTCAGCCAGATGGCGTCCAATGGCAGATGATGGGTGATGGCAGTTTCAACCGTCTATGAGACTTAACGGTTCGACTATCTGAAAAAGTTTGACTTCTGAATGAATCACCCTTTTGAATGAGGGTATGGACGCATGGTCGTGCAAAACTCACATACCTTGCTCGCAAGGTCAATCCATTGGAGTTTTATCCTTCTCTACGTCTATGGGATTTTCAAACAAGTCAACGAGTTAGACGAACTTGAGGATACAAATCTTCTTCTGTTTGAGATTGTTTTTGCCACGATTTTCCTCGTTATTGTCATTCTACGTTATTCCTACATGAGGCGTTTTAAGACGTTCTTAGGGGCTCGAGAACCCGTTCATATCGTTCATTATTACTTCGCTCGAACAGTTCACAGAGCCATGTATGCCTGCTTCATTCTCCTCCCGCTTACTGGCTTGATCATAGCCGCATTGTATACGAACGGATACCAAAACGAGGATGGATTGCTAATGAGTGCTGCACTTGGTATCCATGAATTTATGGCAACAGCGAGTTATGTCCTGATTGCTACTCACATTGGAGCTGCGATTTATTCCCGAATCAAAGGTGAAGGCGTTTGGTCTTCGATGGTTCCAATTTTGAAAGAAGATAAGCCATCTGAAAACGAGATTGTCAAGAAAATTGCATCGATTGAAGAGCAGGTTTACGATAAAATCGGTTCGTTGTTTTCTCGGAAAAATGAGTGATACAAAAGGGACGGAAACGGCCTTGTGGATTAATAGTTTAATTAGAAAATATATTAACACAGATATTCCGAGAGATATTCAAGCAGCCCTGGGGTCAGTTTATGGGAAACAGTAAGCGAACATTTTTTTTGATCTTCATTCTTATCACCCTACCACTTTCTGGTTGTACCAGTTCAGAGGGTGACGGTTATGTCATGCAGGGTGAGACCTTAGTTGAGTCTCAGAATCCTTGTCAAGAATCTACAGAATCGATGACTCAATCGATGACATCGATCTTGGTCAACGGAGAGGAGCGATTGTTTCGATTGTCAGTTCCAAGTTCGGATGCAGGAGCAAAACTTCCCGTGATCATTGCGTTCCATGGAGGTGGTATGGCTGAGGAGGACTTCAATCAGCAAAGTCAATTCGATCAATTAGGTGAACTTGAAAAATTCATTATGGTTTATGCAATTGCAGACGAAGGACGAACCGCTGCTGAAGGAGAATGGTTCCTCAATACTGCGGCAACATCTCAAGATGACAATGATTTCTCAGAGTCGATCGTCGATGAATTGTCCAAGGCATATTGTGTCGATGAAGACAGATTATACGCTATTGGTTACTCATTGGGCTCGATGTATACCTATGAGATTGCATGTCAATTAAATGACAGATTTGCTGCTGTAGCCTCCTTCGCTGGAACGATGCCAATAAGCCCTGAATCGTGCGATATGACTGGGGACATGGCAGTCCTGCATATCCACGGCAAATTAGATTACATCATCGATTACGATGAGGATTGGGATTGGAAAGATGGTGAAATGGATGGCGTTGGAACAATGAGTAACGTGCCTGGTATGATCGATTATTGGGCTGGAAAGCTCAATTGTCAAAATGATAATACTCACTCTCATCTGTTTAACGGGGATGACGTAGAGCATATTGTCCACAGTGATTGTACGGGTGGTGCTCGAGTAGAGCATTACGGTATGGAAGCTCAAGAACATACTTGGCCGAATGAAGTCGATGGAACAGCAACTTACCGGCTCATCTGGAACTTTCTCAGTGAATTTACAAATTAAGACTCAAAGATGTGTTATTAATTTCGTCTGGGCAGGTTATATTTAGATACAGGAATCTCTCGTTTTACAGTATGGATGATGAAGTACCTTCTCCTGATGGTACCTTATTTTCCCGTCTTGCGCATCGTGGTTATGCCCTCTTCAGCCCTTTTCTTTACCCTCTTGTGATTGTTGCAGTCATCCTCTTCGTTCTGTTCAAAGTTTTGGATATGAGCTCTGGTAGTTCATTTGGAGCAGCGGAAGTGATTGGGATTTTTGGGGGAGAGGCATGAAAAAATCGTCCTGTTTTAACCATCAACCAATTAATTCGGATATGTTACAAGATGTGAACCCATAACCTATGTGTACAGTTGAAATTCACTTATTCACTCCACTCATTTTGATGCTTAAGTTGTTATTGGGCATCTCATCCAAGGAGACTACTCAGATTCAATTTCTTTGTTGTTGGTGCGCAGAGACACAAGGAAAAATAAGACACCAAAGAAAATGGAAAGAACACCAAATATACCGGCGATACTTCTACCAACAGAAGATACAGCGCCGGGGATCCAGATTCCGATTACAATAAAAACAGGACCAAATATACGAAGAGCCCATTTATCCGAAGTTGAGAGACCCTGGATTGACGCATTTTGTACATTTGTCATCTCTTTTTTTGTATTTGTTACCTTAGTCAGCATGAGTGAGAAAACCGACAATACGATGAAGATTGGTCCACCCACTATACAAAGAAATGGCATGAGGTATATCGGAGATATGTTGCTATCCAATCCTTCTCCAAGAACACTAAAACCCCATATAAG